>CANEEC010000017.1 GCA_947426455.1 uncultured Clostridia bacterium
GCGGCTTTTTGGATGCAGTGGAAGCAGGAACTGAACTCCGGCTCGGATCCAGTGAACGAAGCGGCGCAGCAGTACATAAAACAGGCGCTTCCATCGGTGAACCGCGGCGGAGGAAGCCGACAGAAGCAACACAGTGACCAAGAGTCGGCGCAGGAAGCGTCGGACTCCATTTTAATGGCGGCTGTGAAAGGCCTGACGAATCTGTCCTTTCCGGTGGTAGCGGCAAACAGCCGCGCCGTTGCGGCAGAAGAGGGACGGGCTGGGGAGGAACCCCTGCAAACCGCCGAGGTGACCGCAGACGGCCAGACGCCGAAGGATAAAACAAGCGCTGAAATCAAAGAAGAAAGCACCGCGGGTGGAGAAAAAGAGGAAACGGAAGCGGAGACAGCGGCGGAAACCGCAGAAAGTGAAGCGCAGGTTCCCGTGAAGGACAGCGTGAAAAAGCCTGCGGTTCTCATTTACCACACCCATGCCACCGAATCCTACCAGCCGGTGAGCGTAGGAAATTTCCATTCTGTGGATAAAGAGGGGACGGTGCGTCAGGTGGGAGATGTGCTGGCGCAGCGTTTGGAGGAACTTGGATATCGGGTGATTCACGACGAGACCGTCCACGACAATCCCTCCTATAACCAATCCTATTCCCGTTCTCTGGAGACGGCTAAGAACTATTTGAGCCAATATCCCGATCTGGCGCTGGTCATCGACCTGCATCGGGATGCCGCCGGTTATGCGGGAGGCGTGGGAAAGACGGTGTCCGTGGAGGGAAAGAACGCGGCTACCTACGGATACGTTATCGGTCAGGGAAATCCCAATGTGGCGCAGCTGACCCAGACGGTCAATGACCTGAATCGGGTGGCGAAGGAATTGTATCCCGACTTTACGGGAAGAATTATAGAGAAGGCGTATAAGTTTAACCAATACATATCGGACCATCACGTGCTGATCGAGGTGGGAAACAACGAAAACACCATCGAGCAGTCCAAGCTGACGGGACGCTATCTGGCGGACGTCATCGCCGCGTATCTAAAGGAACGGGGCGTATAATCCGGTTCGAAGAAGGAGTATTGGATGGAATTTTTACGGAGGATGCTTTGCTTTGCCGCAGGATTTACCGTTGCGGCTTCCCTTGTGGTGATGGATCAGCGGATGGCGGACAACTACGGCTATGAATCGCCCTGGCAGAGGGACGTTTACGCCCGCAGGGCGGCTTTCCAGGTGCAGACGGCCATGGCGCAGGGAAAGAAGCTGGGAGAATTCTACGGCGACTATTTTCACGAGCTGGCCGATCTGGCGCAGGAAGCGTGGGGGAATAAGATAACGGAGGGTGAGGAACAGCCTCCCCGGACGATAGAAGCCTTTCATACACAGAAGCTGTAGCGGACGGCTTTGCGCGCGGGTTTTCAACCCTGGGTCAGAGAAAAGTCCGATCCGGGAAGCGAAAGAAAATTCGAGACATAGCCCAGTGAATGTGGTATAATATGGGGTAAATATTTGAGCAAAAAACGCGGAGGAGCTATGAGTTCTTATCAAAAATACATCCGAAATTTCAGCATTATCGCCCATATCGACCACGGCAAGTCCACGCTGGCGGATCGCCTGCTGGAAGCCACAGGCTGCGTATCCACCAGAGAGATGAAGGAACAGTTTCTGGACAATATGGATTTGGAGCGGGAGAGGGGCATTACCATCAAGCTGCAGACCACCCGTCTGGTGTATCAGGCCAAGGACGGAAACGAGTACATTTTGAATTTGATCGACACCCCGGGACACGTGGACTTCAACTACGAGGTATCCCGAAGTTTGGCGGCCTGCGAGGGAGCCGTTTTGGTGGTGGACGCCACCCAGGGCGTGGAGGCTCAGACTCTGGCCAACGTCTACCTGGCGCTGGATGAAGATCTGGAGATCGTACCGGTGATCAACAAGATCGACCTCTTAAGCGCCCGCCCGGAAGAAGCCAAGGCGGAAATTGAAGAAGTCATCGGCATCGACGCGCAGGATGCGCCGCTGATCAGCGCCAAAGAGGGCATCAACATCCAGGACGTATTGGAGGCCATCGTGGACAGGGTTCCCGCACCTCAGGGCAACCCGGAAGGCGCGTTAAAGGCGTTGATCTTTGATTCCTACTACGATAACTATAAGGGTGTGGTCATCTATGCCAGAATCATGGACGGAAGCGTGAAAAAAGGCGATACCATTCTGATGATGAACACCAAGAAAAAATATGAGGTGACCGAGGTTGGCGTCAATGCGCCGGGACAGGTTCCGGTGGCCGAGCTTGGGACAGGCTCCGTAGGCTATATCTGCGCCAGCATCAAACAGGTCAGCGACGCCAGAGTGGGCGACACCATCACGCTGGCGGACAACCCCGCCGACGAGCCGCTGCCGGGTTATAAAAAGGTACAGCCCATGGTCTACTGCGGCATCTATCCGGCGGAGGGAGAAAAATACGAAAACGTAAAGGACGCGCTGGAGAAATTGCAGGTGAACGACGCGGCGTTTCTCTTTGAGCCGGAGACCTCCACCGCACTGGGTTTCGGTTTTCGCTGCGGATTTTTAGGATTGCTCCACATGGAGATCATCGTGGAACGGCTGGAACGGGAATTCGATCTGGCCATCATCACCACGTCGCCCAGCGTTATCTATCGGGTGGTCATGACCGACGGTTCCGTCCGCATGATTCAAAACCCGTCCAATCTGCCCACGCCTCAGGAGATCGATCACATCGAAGAACCCGTGGTCAAGGCCGACATCATGCTGCCCAACGAATACGTGGGTTCGATTATGGAACTTTGTCAGGATCGCCGGGGAAAGATGACCCATATGGAATACCTGACGGAAACCCGGGTGGTGCTTCACTACGAAATGCCTTTAAACGAGGTGATTTACGACTTTTTCGACGCGCTGAAGTCCAAGACCAGAGGATATGGTTCCCTGGACTATGAATTCCTCAGATATGAACGCTCCAATGTGGTGAAGATGGACGTGCTTTTGAACAAGAGCCTGGTGGACGCCTTTTCCATGATCGTTCACGAATCCAAGGCGGCGGCTCGGGGACGCTTCGTCTGCGAAAAGCTGAAAGAAGTGATTCCCATGCACCAGTTCGAAGTTCCCATTCAGGCGGCCATCGGTCAGAAGGTCATCGCCAGAGAGACGGTGAGAGCCTACCGCAAGGACGTATTGGCCAAGTGCTACGGCGGCGATATTTCCCGTAAGAGAAAGCTGCTGGAAAAGCAAAAAGAGGGAAAGAAGCGGATGCGCCAGTTCGGTACCGTAGAGGTTCCCCAAGAGGCCTTCACCGCTGTTTTGAAGTACGATGACAATAAGTAGCAGGAGAGGGTATGAAGGACAATCTGGGCGTTTACATCCACATCCCTTTTTGCGTGAGAAAGTGCAATTACTGCGATTTCACATCCTTCGTAGGAGTTGATGAAGAATTAAAAAACGAATATATTAAGTGTTTACTGAACCAAATTCGGCAAACGGCCTGCGGCCGCATGGTTGGCGGGGATTGCGGGGTTTGCGGAGAGGGGGATGGAATTCCCGCCCTGCAAGGCCGAAGGGTGGATTCAGTGTTCTTCGGCGGCGGTACGCCGTCCCTGCTTTCCCCCGTGCAGATGGAAAACATCATGGTTGAACTGCGCCGGACGTTCAATTTAACAGAAGACTGCGAGATTACCATGGAGGCCAATCCGGGTACGGTGACGAGCTGGCAGCTGCGGGAGTACCGAGAACTGGGCGTCAATCGTCTGTCCTTTGGAGTGCAGTCCATGGAGGCGGAAATGTTAGCCGTCTTAGGCCGCATCCACGGAGAAAGGGAGGCCGCCGATTCCATGGAAATGGCGCGGAAGGCGGGTTTCGATAACGTGAATCTGGATCTGATGTTCGGAATTCCGGGACAGACCCAGGAATACTGGCAATCCACCCTGCGAAAGATCACGGCGCTGGCGCCGGAACACATTTCCTTTTACAGCTTACAGGTGGAGGAAGGAACTCCCATTTATAACGACATCAAATTCGGAAGGCTGACGCCGCTGTCCGAGGAGGATGACCGGCGCATGTACCACAGAGGACTTGCCTACCTGAGAGAACAGGGATATCATCAGTACGAAATTTCCAACGGAGCGAAAGCCGGCAGGGAATGCCGGCACAACGTGAAGTACTGGACCCTTCAGGAGTATGTGGGGTTGGGACTTTCGGCGCACGGGTTTGTAAACGGGATTCGCTACAGCTGTGATGAAGATATGACCAGATACATAAAGACGGTTCAGAGAGGTGAAAGTCCCGTGGTTTGGAGCCATCAGAATACTCTGGCGGAAACGGCGTCGGAATTCATGTTCACCGGACTGCGGCTTTTTAGGGGTGTGGATTTAAAGGAATTTCAGAATCGATTCGGAATATCTGCGGAACGGATGTACGCCGGTGAAATGGCGGAGCTGAACCGGTTTTGCCAGCAGGGATTTCTGTCGATAGACAAAGAAGAGGACGGAGCTTTTTCCAACATGCGTCTGACGGAGCGGGGAATGGACATCTCCAACCGCATCATGGCGCTGTTCGTGTAATTTACGGAGTTTCTCAACCCGGGAAAGAAAGGATTTCGCGTGCTGCTATGGAAAAATACATCATGTCGTTGGATCAGGGAACTACCAGCTGTCGCTGCATCTTGTTCAATCGGTCGGGAGAAATGGTTTCCTCGGCGCAGAAGGAATTCAAACAGTATTACCCCCAGCCCGGCTGGGTGGAGCACGACCCTATGGAGATCTGGTCAACCCAGATCGGCGTGGCGCAGGAGGCCATGTACAAGGTGAGAGCCGGTTACCGGAACATTCAGGCCATTGGCATCACCAATCAGAGAGAAACCACGGTTTTGTGGGACAAGACCACGGGACGCCCCGTATATAACGCCATCGTATGGCAGTGCCGCAGAACGGCTGCGGAAAGCGACCGGCTGAGGGAAGCCGGGTCTGTGGACATGGTGAGGAATAAAACCGGCCTTTTGATCGAGGCCTATTTTCGGCCACTAAGTTTCGCGGGATCCTGGATCACGTGCCGGAGGCACGACGCCTGGCGCAGGAGGGCAATCTGCTGTTCGGCACCATCGACACCTGGCTGATCTGGAACCTGACGGGAGGCAGGGTTCACGCCACCGACTATTCCAATGCGGCAAGAACCATGTTGTTCAACATCAACACCCTGCAATGGGATGAAGAAATACTGGAGCTTTTGCGCATTCCCGCCGGCATATTGCCCCGGCCGGTGCCCACAAGCGGTGTGTTTGGGATGACCGACCCTTCCATTTTCGGGGGAGAAATCCTCATCGGCGGCGCTGCCGGAGATCAGCAGTCGGCGTTGTTTGGACAGGCCTGCTTTGCGCCGGGCGATGCGAAGAACACCTATGGCTCCTTCTTTGTCCTTCTGTTTATCACCGTAGATAGGCCGGTCTTTTCCCGAATCTTACTTTTGACCACAGTTTCATGGGGTGTGGACGGCACGGCGGAATACGCTTTGGAGGGTTCCATCTTCGTAGCGGGAGCGGCGATTCAATGGCTTCGGGATGAGCTGCAGATCATTCACAGCGCTCCGGAGAGCGAAGAAGTGGCCATGTCCGTCGCGGATACGGCGGGGGTCTACGTGGTGCCGGCCTTTGTGGGCATGGGCGCACCCTATTGGAATCCCTACGCCAGAGGAACGATCGTGGGACTGACCAGAGGCGCCGGGCGCAGCCACATCATTCGGGCTACGCTGGAATCCCTGGCATATCAGACCTGCGATGTGCTGCAGGCCATGGAGGAGGACAGCGGCATGAGGATTTCCACATTGAAGGTGGACGGCGGCGCCTGCGCCAACGATTTCCTGATGCAGTTTCAGTCCGATGTGATGGATGTGACGGTGGATCGCCCCGGATGCATTGAAACCACGGCACTGGGCGCGGCGTATCTGGCCGGTCTGGCCTGCGGCTATTGGAAGGATAAAGAGGATATCGTGGCCAACTGGAAATCCTCGAAACGGTTTGTTCCCCGGATGGAAAGGGAAGAGAGAGAAAACAGACGCAGAGGATGGAAGCGCGCCGTAAAGGCGGCGCTTGCCTGGGCGCAGGAGGAGGAATAAAAGATATGAAAGAATATTATCCGCTGATCAAGCAGCTTCCGCTGTTTGACCATTTCAAAAACGACAAGGATCTGGATTGGATCTTTAACTGCATCGACGGAAGCGTCAAGACGTATTCGGCGGGGGAAACGATTTTCTCCAGGGGAGAGGATATGTATTTCGCCGCTGTGGTCCTGGAAGGTATGGTGCAGAGACTGGGAGAGGATGCCGCGGAGATCATGGATTTCGGCGATTTTCTGTTTTCCGGATACGAGGAAGGGAAATCCGTTGCCGCGCCTGCCGATTATGTGGCCAAGACCGATTGCAAATTGCTGTTTATGCGCTGGATTCGCATGGCAAAGGTCTGCAATTTCGAGTGCGAATTTCACAAGCAGCTGCTTGCGAAGTACAATGAGCTGAAACGGTAGTGCGGAGAGGAAGCGCTTTGCGGCTTCTGTTTCGCCGGCGTTGGAGGGGATTTTATGAGTGCTGAGAAAGCACAACTGATTGAAAAAGAAATAAAGACGGAACAGTCCGCGCTGAAGCTTTCCATGTGGACGGAGATCGGATTCGCCGTTTTGGAGGTGGTCGTGGCGCTGCTCACCAATTCTCAGGCCGTTTTGATGGACGCCGTCTGTGATATGACGGAAACCATTACGGCTGTCGTGTCGCTGAAACTGGTGCCGCTGCTTTACAAACCGATTTCCGAACGCCGTCCCTTCGGTTATTCTCAGGTAGAAACCTGGTTTTTGGTCATCAAGGGATTTATGCTGCTGGCGGTTGCCGCCGGTCTGATCGTCAGCAATGTGCAGCTGATCTTGCAGGGCGGACGCCATGTGGATTTCGGTATTATCGCTGTCTTTGAGCTGTTTGCCGGCGCGGTGGGCGCTATCGTCACCGTGGCGCTGAAGCGGATGAACCGCAGTGTGGAATCCCCGCTGGTGGAGGCGGAAGTCAACGGCTGGTACATGGACGCCGTGGTCAGCGCGGGTCTGGGCATCGCCTTTTTAGCACCCATCGTTTTGAAATTTCAATGGATGTCCAATATCGTCCCCTATCTGGATCAGGTGTTGGCCATCATTTTGACCTTCTTTATTCTGCCGGAGCCGATTCACATGGTGGTCTCCGGCGTTCGCGATCTGCTGATGATGGCGCCGGAACAGGATGTGGTGGACAAGGTGAAGGAGATTGCCTCACCCATTTTAGAGGCGGACGGTTTTTTAAACCAGTTTGAGGACATCATATTTGAAGTGTCCCGCATGGGACGGCGGCTTTGGGTGGCCATTTACTTAAAACCCAACAGCAACATCATTTCTATCCGGCGTTGGTCGGCCATTCAACAGGAAATTGAGGATGCGCTGAACGAGGAATTCAGCGATACCTATGTGGAGCTTTTGCCGTCCATCGATTAGAAGGAGGAACCATGATACACCTGGGCTTTGACATCGGAGGCACCAACATAAAAGCAGGTTTGGTGAGCTGTGAGGGAAGGCTTCTGATGAAGAACAGCCGGCCGTTTCCCAAGCAGGATGACTCCGCCTGCGTTGCGCTGATGGAGACCATGGCGGCACAGCTTCTGAAAGAAGCGGACTTGTCTCTTTCGGATGTGGCGGATATCGGCGTTGCCGTTCCCGGGAGCATCGATCCCGCGGGAGAAGTGGTTTTGCATGCATATAATCTGGGATTTCACAACGTACATTTGAAAGCGGCCGTCAGTCGCCTGTACCCTGACATTCCCGTGACGATGGCCAACGATGCCAACGCCGCGGCTCTGGCGGAGCTGTACGGCGGCGCTTTTTCCGGTAAAAAGACGGCGCTGCTTCTGACTTTAGGAACCGGCGTGGGCGCCGGTCTGATTCTGGGTGGCAAAATGTTCAACGGCGGCAGGGGAAACGGTGTGGAAATCGGTCACATGACGCTGGATTACCGCGGGGCGCAGTGCAGCTGCGGCAGCCGCGGCTGCCTCGAGACTCTCTGCTCCGCTGCCTGGCTTGTTCAGCAGGGAAGAAGAGAAGCGCAGGCGAATCCCCGGGGAGCCATCGCCGGATGCGTTGGCGGTAGGATGGAATCCATCAGCGCAAAGACGGTGGTGGACTGTGCCAGGAGGGGAGATGCGAAAGCCGCGGCGATCTTCGATCAATATGTGGAATATCTGTCTCAGGGGATCGCTTCCATCGCCAACATCTTGGATCCGGAGGTCATCGCTTTGGGCGGGGGCGTCAGTCTGGCGGGGGACATTCTTTACTCACCGCTGCGACAAAAGGTGAAGGAAAAGGTATTTTTCAAGTGCGAATACCAGATCGTGCCGGCGGTTTGGGGAAATGACGCCGGAATCATCGGCGCAGCCATGCTGTTGGGCAATTCTAAAAAGTGAAAGAATCTCTTTCGCAGAAATCCATTGAAAAATTTTTTTAAAAACTGTTGACAATAGTACTGTGCAGTGGTACATTTAATTTGTGGTTAGCACTCGATGGAAGTGAGTGCTAACAAGGAAGGATGAAAGGAGAACAAACCGTGGATTTAACAGAAAGAAAACTGAAGATCATCCATGCGATTGTGGCTGATTTCATTCATTCCGCAGAGCCGGTGGGCTCTCGTACTCTGTCGAAGAAATACGACCTGGGCATCAGTCCGGCCACCATTCGAAATGAGATGTCCGATTTGGAGGAAATGGGTTATCTGACTCATCCCCATACCTCCGCGGGACGGGTTCCCTCGGATAAGGCTTATCGCCTGTACGTCAATCATCTGATGGAGCGATATGAACTTCCGGAAGAAGAGAAGCGGATCATCAATGAAAATATCCAGAGCAATTTAACGGAACTGGAGCATACCATTGAACATGCGGCGGAACTTTTGTCGGAGCTGACCAATCTGACCTCTTTTGCCATTACGCCCAGACAGGATGCCAACAAGCTGAAATACATCAACCTGCTTCCGGTGGACGATCAGACGGTGGTGCTGATGATCGTGGCCGAGGACGGAAAGGTAATCAACAAAGCGCTGCGCATCGGCGTTCCCTACACCAGGGAGAATCTGGAACTTCTGGCCAAGGCCATGACGCAGACCTACCGCGGCCACACCATAAGCGACGTGCTGACACTGGATATCATCAAGTATTTCGAAAACGATATCGAAGTGATGAGCCGTCTGGCCAAGTCCGTCATGCCCAACTTCATAAAGACGTTGGAGAGCATGCTGAATGTGGATCTCTACATGGAGGGATTGACTAATATTTTCTCCATTCCGGAATACAATGACATCGATCGTGCCAGAATGTTTTTAGAGATGGTCAATCGGAAGAAGGATTTTACAGATGTGCTTGTCAATCGGGATAACGGCGTGATCATCACCATCGGAGACGAAAACGGCAGTGAGATCATGCGGGATTGCAGCCTGATTACCGCCGACTACCGAATCAACGGAAGGCTGGTGGGAAAGCTGGGCGTGATCGGACCGACGCGAATGAAATACGGTGAGGTGACTTCGGTTATCAAATATATGACGGATAATTTGAGCAGCGCCTTTCAGATCACAGAAGGAGAATTGAAGGATGACGAGTGACGAATTGAAACAGGATCAAGATCAGGAACGGGATCAGGAGATTCCTCAACAGGAGGAAACTTCGCCGGAGAACGGAAAATCGGAAACGGAGCAGACGCCGGAGGGCGAAGGGCAGGCCGGTTCTGAGACGCCGGAAGCAAATGACGAATCTCAGCAGGATTCGGCGGCTGGGGAGGACGAGGATATCAAGACCAGGTACCTGAGACTGGCGGCTGACTTCCAGAATTTTAAACGAAGAACCGAAAAGGAAAAGTCCGACATTTATGCATATGCCAATGAGAAGTTTGCGTTGGATCTGCTTGATGTGATAGACAACTTTGAACGGGCTCTCGTTCATCAGCAGGAATGCAAAGACGAGAAGATGAAAGAGGGCATGGATATGATCTTCAAACAGCTGCAGGGGGTTTTGGAGAAAAACAAAATCATCGAGATCCCGGCGCTGGGAGAAGCGTTCGATCCTAACGTTCACAACGCGGTGATGACCGAACCCGCAGGTGAGTACGAAAGCGGTATGATCAGCGTCGTGCTGCAAAAAGGGTACAAATTAAACAACAAAGTAATTCGTCCGGCTATGGTAAAGGTAGCCGAGTAAGGAGGAATAGAAAATGGGAAAAGTAATCGGTATTGACTTAGGAACAACAAACTCTTGCGTAGCGGTATTGGAAGGCGGCGATCCCGTAGTTATCGCCAACGCAGAGGGCAATAGAACGACGCCGTCCGTCGTTGGATTTACCAAGGCCGGCGAGCGTCTGGTAGGTGAAACCGCCAAGAGACAGGCGATTACCAATCCGGACAGAACCATCGCATCCATCAAGAGATACATGGGTACGGATCACAAAGTGGAAATCGACGGCAAGCAGTATACGCCTCAGGATATTTCCGCAATGATTCTGGCCAAGCTGAAGGCGGATGCCGAAAGCTATCTGGGCGAAAAGGTAACGGAAGCGGTTATCACCGTTCCGGCTTACTTCTCCGACGGTCAGAAGCAGGCTACCAAGGACGCCGGTAAGATTGCCGGTCTGGATGTAAAGAGAATCATCAACGAGCCTACCGCCGCGGCGTTGGCTTACGGTTTGGATAAAGACGACAGTCACCAGAAGATTCTGGTATACGACCTGGGCGGCGGCACCTTCGATGTATCCGTTCTGGAACTGGGCGACGGCGTATTTGAAGTTCTTGCCACCAACGGCGATACCAAGCTGGGCGGCGACGACTTCGATAACGTGGTCATGAACTTTATCGCGGATTCCTTCGCCAAGGAAAACGGCGTAGATTTGAGAAAGGACAATATGGCCTTACAGAGACTGAAGGAAGCCGCAGAAAAGGCCAAGAAGGAGCTTTCCGCTTCTCAGACCACCAACATCAATCTGCCCTTCATCACCGTAAACGCCGACGGTCCGCTGCATCTGAACATGGATCTGACCAGAGCCAAGTTCGATCAGCTGACCTCCGATCTTGTCAACAGAACCATCGAGCCCATGCAGAAGGCCATGAAGGATGCCGGCGTTACCATGTCCGACATCAACAAGGTCATCCTGGTAGGCGGTTCTACGAGAATCCCCGCGGTACAGGAGGCCGTAAAGAGAGTGACAGGCAAGGATCCCTTCAAGGGAATCAACCCCGACGAATGCGTTGCGGTGGGCGCTTCCATTCAAGCCGGAGTTCTCACCGGCGAGGTGAAGGACGTTCTGCTTCTGGACGTTACGCCTCTGTCCCTGTCCATCGAAACTCTGGGCGGTGTGGCTACCAAGCTGATCGAAAGAAACACCACCATTCCTACGAAGAAGAGCCAGATCTTCTCCACCGCTGCCGACAACCAGACGGCGGTAGACATCCACGTATTGCAGGGTGAAAGAGAAATGGCGGCCGATAATATCACTTTAGGAAGATTCCAGCTGTCCGGTATTCCCGCGGCTCCCCGCGGAATTCCTCAGATCGAAGTCACCTTCGATATCGACGCTAACGGCATTGTAAACGTAAGCGCCAAGGATCTGGGTACGGGCAAGGAACAAAAGATCACTATCACCTCTTCCTCCAAGCTGTCCGATGAAGAAATTCAGCAGAAGGTAAAGGAAGCGGAGCAGTATGCCGAGGCCGACAAGCAGAAGAAGGAGGCCATCGAAGCTCGCAATCAGGCGGAAACCCTGGTATACGAAACGGAAAAGGCTCTGAAGGAGCTGGAGGGCAAGGTTTCCGAGGAGGAGAAGAATCAGGTCATCGCGGCTAAGGAAGATCTGTCCAAGGCGTTGGAAGGCAACGATACCGAAGCGATCAAGGCCAAGACGGAGGCGCTGACCACTCAGTTCCACGCGCTGTCCACGAAGCTGTACCAGCAGGCACAGCAGGCTGCGGGGGCAGAGGGAGCCGGCGCTGCGGGATTCGATCCCAACAATATGGGCGGCGCGAGCACCGGCGGCAACGCTTCTCAACCCGGCGCTGATAACGTAGTTGACGCTGATTTTGAAGTCGTAGACGACGATAAATAATCGTTCCTATCGAAGCAGCAATAGAAAAGATGGATAGACCGCAAGTACCTTCTCGACCGGGGAGGTACTTTGGTCTGTTATCGCGTTGACATTGTAAGGACATAAGGAGAAATTATGGCAGAAAAAAGGGATTATTACGAGGTCCTTGGATTGAAAAAAGGCGCTTCCGATTCGGAGATCAAGTCGGCTTTCCGGAAGATGGCGATGAAATATCATCCCGACCGGAATCCCGGCGACAAAGAGGCGGAAGAAAAGTTCAAGGAAGTGAACGAAGCGTACTCTATCCTTTCAGATCCGGATAAAAAAAGCAAATACGATCAGTTCGGCCACGCGGGCGTAGATCCCAATGCTGGCTTTGGCGGCGGCGGTTTTTCAGGCTTCGGCGGCTTTGAAGATATCTTTGGAGACATCTTCGGCGGTTTTTCCGGCTTCGGCGGAGGACGCGGCGCAAACCGCAACGGCCCGCGGAAGGGTTCCGATCTGCAAAAGCGCATGGACATCACCTTTGAAGAAGCGGCCTTCGGCGCGAAGAAGGAAATTCGCCTGACGAAGAATGTGGCCTGTGAAGACTGCGGCGGTACCGGAGCGGAAAAGGGAACGGAAAAGAAAACCTGTCCCGTCTGCGGCGGAAGCGGTCGGGTGCAATCCGTGCAGAACACGCCCTTCGGTCAGTTTGCTACCCAGACGACGTGCAGCCGCTGCGGCGGTTCCGGTCAGATCATTGAAAAACCCTGTTCCAAGTGCAATGGAAGCGGCAAGGTGAGAAAGACCGTGACCATTTCCGTGGACATTCCGGCGGGCGTGGATAACGACTCCGTCATTCCCATTCGCGGTCAGGGCGAGCCGGGAACCAACGGCGGTCCGGCGGGCGACCTGTATCTGATTTTGAACGTGGCTCCCCACAAGCTGTTTAAGCGTCAGAGAGATGATTTGTGGCTGGAAATGCCCATCACCTTTGCCCAGGCGGCTTTGGGAGACGAAATCACCGTACCCACTCTCCGCGACAAGGTGTCCTATAAGATTCCGGCGGGAACCCAACCCGGCACGGTGTTCCGTCTGAAGGGGAAGGGCGTGAAGAGTCTGAAATCCAGCCGCTACGGCGATCTCTACGTCAAGGTGGATCTGGAAGTTCCCACCAAGCTGGACAACAAACAGAAAAAGATGATTCGGGAAATGGGAGAAGCGCTGGACAGCGATTGTTATCAGAAAAAGAAAAGCTTCGGCGAAAAGCTGAGAGAACTGTTCGAATAGGCCATGCAATGGAAAAAGAGATAGATGATGTGGTCGGAGGCCGAGAAAATCGGTCTCCGGTTTTTTTTGGCTGCGTATTCCGTGAAATGCGGGTTTGCAGAGATGAGCAGTATCGACTATAATAGAGTGAGAACATAGGAGGAGATTAGGGATGACAAAATTTGCACTGCAGGGACTGGCCATGGTTTTTATGTTCTGCGATCATCTGGGAGCGACGCTGCTTCCCGCGCAGTCGTGGCTGAACTGGGTAGGACGTCTGGCCTTTCCCATCTTTGCTTTTCTGTTGGTGGAGGGATATTTTCACACCGGTGATTTTAAGCTCTATGCCAGGCGGATGCTGATCTTTGCCGTTTTATCGGAAATTCCCATGAATCTGATGTACGCAGGAAGCGTAATCTATCCCTTCCATCAGAACGTACTGTGGCTGTTTTTGATCGGCCTGTTCTACCTGAGGCTGCTGGATCGAATTTTGGTAGGACAGGATAAAAACGGAGAGAAAATAAGCGCCGGCAGCGCGGTGGGCCGGATGCTTCTGGCATTGGCGGCGACGATCTTAGGGTATATGCTCTGTCTTTTCACCATGGTGGACTATTATGGACAGGGATTGCTGATGATCCTGGTCTTTTATATCAGCAAGCGGGCTTCTCAGCTGGAGGAAAAGCTTCCGAAGGCGGCGATTGTGCTGTTTCAGGTGCTGGCCATGTATTTCATCAATGTGAAGATGTTACAGGGAGAAATCCGCGTCATTGAGCTGATGGGAACATCCGTAGAGATCACTGTTCAGGGACTGGCCATTTTGGCGCTGCCGCTGATTTGGAGCTATAACGGAAAACAGGGGTATCACAGCCGATGGTGGAAATGGTTCTGCTATGCCTTTTATCCGCTGCACATGCTGATTCTCAGCTTGATCTGGTTATCTGTAATATAAGGAGTTTTCTATGAAGTACACGATCTGGAAATTGTACACGCAACGACAGGGTCTGGAGATCTGCACCAACGCATTGATGGCTGACGGCATTTCCGGAATCATCATCGACGATCCGGAGGATGTGGCCGACCTGCTGAATAAAAAGAACGAATACGACTGGGACTATGTGGACGATTCCGTCCGCCAGATGGCGCAGAAGGAACCGGCGCTTACCGTATATTTCGAGCAGACGGAGCAGGGACGCGCCGATCTTCGGCGCGCCATGGACTGCATCGAGGCCATCAAAGAAGAGAGAAGGGATCCGGACAGCGCCTGGGCGAAGATGGACCTGGGACGCTTGGAAATGGAGATTTCCACGGCGGACGACGGGGACTGGAAGGATAAATGGAAAGAATATTTCAAGCCGGCGCACATTACGGAGCGCATCGTGGTAAAACCCAGCTGGGAGGAATACCAGCGCCAGGGAGAAGAACTGGTTATGGAGATCGACCCGGGAATGGCCTTCGGAACGGGAACCCATCCCACCACCGCGCTGTGCGTAAAGCTGCTGGAAAAATACATCGAGAGTCCCGATGATGTGGTGCTGGACGTGGGATGCGGTTCCGGCATCCTGTCCATGGCGTCGGCTCTTTTGGGAGTGGAACGAACCGTGGGCGTGGAGATCGACCCGGTAGCCGTGGAGGTTGCCAGAGAAAATGTGGCGCGAAATCATCTGTCTGACCGAATCGAAGTTCGGGAGGGCGACCTGACCAGGGGACTGAACATGAAGGCGGACATCGTGGTGGCCAATTTGATGGCGGATTTGGTGATGGCGCTGTCCAAAGATGTGCGAAAGCATCTGCAGGGAAAGGGCATTTACATTTCCTCCGGAATTTTAATCGAGAAACAGTCTCAGGTCAGCCAGGTGATTCAGGACTGCGGCTTTGCAATTCTGGAGATTTTGGAAGAAGGCGAGTGGTGCGCCATTGCGGCGCGGCGAAAGGACGCGGAGAACAGATGAGCCGATTCTTTGTGACGCCGCAGCAGATCTGCGGCCAGCGAATCTATATGACGGACAGCGATGATATCAAACACCTGTCCCGGGTACTGCGATTGCGGGAAGGCGATTTCATCGACGTATCGGATACGAAGGAATACGAATATCACTGCGAAATCCAACAGATCAAAGGCGATCAGGTGATCCTTCTGATTCACGATAAGCAGAGCTTTGCCAAAGAGCCAAAGCTGCGGGTGACGCTGTATCAGGGCATTCCCAAGCAGGGGAAAATGGAGACTATCATCCAGAAGAACGTGGAACTTGGCATCAACCGCATCGTTCCCGTGTTTACCAGGCGCACCGTGGTCACTGATGACAGAGGCCGCTTTGAAAAGAAGGTGCAGCGCTGGCAGCGGGTTTCCGCCGAGGCAGTGAAGCAGTGCAAGCGGGGCATCATCCCCCAGGTGACGGGATCCATCACCTTTGAGGAAATGCTCAAGCAGTCCACGGCTCAGCACGATCTGGTGCTGTTTCTCTTTGAGGATGAGCAGGAGACCACCATAAAACAGGCGCTTCAAAGGGAAAAGGCGAAGGCCGACGCGTTGGGCAGTCCACTGGAATCCGTGGCCTTACTGATCGGCCCGGAAGGCGGGTTTTCCGCGGAAGAAGCGGAGGCGGTCATAGCCTCCGGCGCTTGCTGCGCCACTTTGGGAAAGACCATCCTGCGAACAGAAACCGCGGGAATGGCCGCTTTGGCCATGGTCATGTACGAACTGGAACTGGAATGATTTTCCGGCGCTATGGAGAGGAGCGGGACGAGATGAAACGGATGAAAGAAACTATCCCATGGAAGGGAAAGAGCAAGGGCAGGAGATGGATGGCGGCGGCTTTGGCTTTGACTATGGCGTTTGTTGCTGCACCCGTAACCGCCTTTGCCGCCACCCAGACCACCCAGGAGATGCAGGCGGAGGTGCTGCACCATTTCAATTTCTTGGAAGGAAGCGGCGCCGGTTATCAGCTTCAGAAAAAACCCAACCGCGTGGAGGCCATTGTGATGCTGATTCACATGCGGGGAGAAGATAAGGAAGTATTAAACGGCACATTTCAGCATCCGTTTACCGATGTTCCCGCCTGGGCGCAAAAGTACGTGGGTTACGCCTACGAAAAGGGACTCAGCTCCGGCGTCAGCGATACGCTCTTCGGTAGCCAGAGAGAATGTACCCAGGCGCAGTATCTTACGTTTTTGCTGCGAACCTTGGGATATGACGACAGGAATGGGGAGTTCAGCTGGAAAGAACCCTACGCGTTGGCAAAGGCCGCGGGCATCATCGGCTCGGATCTGCCCCTTCGCCGGTTCTCCCGCGGAGATATGGTGGGAGAAAGCTATTGGGCGCTGAACGCCAAAACGGTGCATAGACAAAGCGAAACCGTAACGGGAGCGGCCGTCGTTTCGAGATCGACGCTGAAGACGGAATTGATCGGCAAGGGCGTCTTTACCCAACAGGTCTACGATGATGCCATGGCTGTTTACAACCAGGGACCGAAGCAGGTGAAGGCCGTCTATCTCACTTTCGACGACGGTCCCTCTACCAGGGTGACGCCGCAGATTTTGGACACCTTAGACGCCTACGGCGTACCGGCCACTTTTTTCGTTTTGGGAAGGATGGTCGATCAAAATCCCCAGATCCTTCGCCGAGAGTACCAGGAGGGTCATAAGATCGCGACTCACGGTTATTCCCACGATTATAAACACCTGTATTCCAGTACTGCAAATCTGTTGTCGGACATTCAAAAGGGAAATGCGGCCATTGACAAAGCTTTAGGCTTTCCATACAATAATCGGGTATTCCGCTTCCCCGGCGGATCTCATAAAAAATCCCAGGCCATGAAGAAGGCGGTGACGGATGCAGGATTTGCGTATTACGATTGGAACAGCAGCGGTCAGGATGCTGCCAGTGCTTCCGGTTCTACGGCTTCGGAGATCGTAAATTCTACGATTTCTACCATCTGGGGAGACACCGGTCAGGTGATTGTGCTGCTGCATGACACCAACGCCAAGAAGACGACGGCGGAGGCGCTGCCTCAGATCATCAAATACTTCCGGGATCACGGCTATGAATTCCGGACATTATAGAGAGGAACAATATGGAAACTATGTTATTGGAGCTGTTGGAGCAATGGCACCGAAAGGAACGATACGACAAGGTGGCGGAGACGTTGGAAGCCATGAAACCGCAGGAGATGAACGATAATCTCTACGGACAGCTGGCTCGGGCGCTGAACAATCTGAAGCGCTATGAAGACGCTCTCGAGGTTTTGAACCGCGTGTCCCAGGAGGGGAGAGACGACACCTGGTGGTATCGGTACGGATATGCGCTGTTTTATCTGGAGCGTTACGAGGATGCGCGTAAGGCGTTGGAAACGGTGCTCTCCATCAATCCCAACGACAGCGAAGCGGAGGAGTTCGTTCAGGACTGTTCGGACATGCTGCTGCGAAAACAGGCTGCGGAGCCGTTTTGCCAACGGGTGGAAAAGTTCTGGAATCGCTTTCTTTCCGAAGAAGAGACGCTGCGAAAACTGTTGGATGAAAAGGACATGCCAAAAGCTATGGAATTGACGGCTTCCCTTTTGGATATCTGTTTTTCGCAGCATTGGATGGAACTTGGAAAAAAGGGAGAGATCTACGAACTGACACTGTCGGCGGAGGGACAGCGCCATCGGCTCCTGATGCTGAACTATTGGAGAGATCACGCTCCCGGCCAACTTCTGGAACGCTGGAATTTTCACGCGGGAAGAAGGCGGGAGGATATCCTGCGTCCCTGGAGCCTTCAAATATATGACCGAGATATCGAAACCAAAGACGTGTGGGTATGGGCGGAACCGACGGAAAGCAAACGGCTGTATTTGCGTATGTACAGTCCCGTTTTAGCGGAGCTTTTAGAGGAAGGGGATTCCGGGAAAAATCAAGCTTATTCCATCGGGGAAATCCTGTTGGATCAGGCTGTGGGGGAGATTACTGCCATCAATGTGGTGGACGGTCTGGAGCTGTTATCCCAAAAGCGGCCGGAGCCGGCAATTGCATTGACCGATCTGTTCGACTATGTTAAGGAACGCTGTGAGAATTGGGACGCCAATCCCGTGGATGGATTTTTGGTATATCAAACGAAACCCAGGGGAGAAGAGCTGCGGCTGCGCGACGACATATACGTGGGAAACACCCAGTTTCACCGTCTGGTGGGGGAATTCTACAGCGGTGAGGGAGACATCTTCCGGGAGGGACTGGAAAACGGCGTGGTGTTCGGATATCTGTTTTTCAATAACGACAACATCAGCCGTAAGCGCATGGTCGCTTTCCGTGCCGATCTGGAGGAGGAACTGGAAGAAAAGTGCGACGATGCTTTCACCATCATCGGTGGAGCCACGGGACGGCTGTATTCCTATATCGACGTGGTATGCTTTGATCTGCAGAGGTTTTTGGCACTGGCAAAGGAGACGCTGAACGGAAAAGAGCAGCTGCGGGAAATAGGTTTTTGCGAATATATATTCAACGGACGGGAAACAGATCTGCGGACGGATTCGCCCGTATGCTACAGCGAAGAAGAAAAGACATTCCTTCGGTCTTGCATCGAAGAACACTTCGGTTCCATCAGCGCCGTTCTTCCGGGAACGAATGTGGATATCGCCGTGGTGGAACCGACGGAGGAGAGGAAGTATTTCGTCCTCTGCACCATTGGGATGGGCGCCCACCGCATGAATGTGCCGCGGAACCTTCGAATGCGCGGAGTGGATCGGGGAGAACTGTTTTTGGTGCTTCCGGCGGACTGGAATTTCTTCGGCGAAGAAAAGGAACGGCGCTGGCCTGTGAAATGGCTGGAGTCGCTGGCGGAATATCCGTTTCGTGAACATTCCTGGCTGGGTTGGGGCCATACGGTACCCAACTGCAAACCCCTGGCCGAACACACTCAATTATCCGGCGCCATGCTCGTCAGCGCGGCGGAATTCGGCACCGAAGCGGGAGAGTGCATGCTGCCCGACGGCGACTGCATCAACTTTTACGGCGTGATGGCGCTGTACGAAGAAGAGATGGAATATGTCGGGGAATACGGCGCTCAGGCGCTGCTTGATCTGATGAAGGAAGAAAACGTAACCATGCGGTTGGACATCCATCGCCAGAATCTTTGTCAATGGTGACAGATCGGTTTACAATATATTGTTTTTTGTAAAGAACTCTTGGCTGCTCATATCGTTGGGACGTAAAAACCGTCCCAGGTGATAGAGGTCGGAGGAAGTGGAATCCGAAGAAAACCAGTTCATCGTCTCGGTGCAGCCCAAAGAGGCATCAAAACCCAGTTCCCGGATGATGTCCTCGGCGCCCTCGCCGATTTCTCCAAAGGGATAGGTGAAGGTGTTGGGCAGGATGCGGCAGTGCTGCATCAAAAGCTCCTGTAAATGGACGATATCCTGAGTGAGAAGCTGACGGTAGTGTTCCTCCGTCTCTCCCTTTGCGCGTCCTGCGCCCTTGCGTTGTCTATCGTTGGTATGAAGGTTGTAAGTGTGATTCTGAATCTCCACCAGACCGCTTTTCTGCATTTCCGCAAGCTGATCCCAGGTCAGGTGGGAATAATTGGGGTGGTTGCTGTCGGCTAAGCTGAATTCCTCCGTGTATTTTCCTACGACGGAGATGACGGCCTTGGTTTTGTAGCGCTGCAGCAGGGGATAGCCGTAGAAATAATTGTTATAATAACCGTCGTCAAAGGTTAAAATGATGGGTTTCTCAGGGAGGGGAACCCGTCTTTTTACGTAGTCGATGAGGTCGGTCATGTGGATGGCGGTATATCCGTGATCCTTCAGGTATTGCAGATCGGATTCCAAAAGCTCCGGAGAGATGACGAACCGGTTTTGAAATTTGGAATCCTTCAGCAGGGAATGATACATGATGATGGGAACGGCGGTGCCGGTTTGCGGCAAAGCGGCTGCCGCAGGGGACGAATTCTCCGGAGCGGATTTTCCATCCACCTCCCGATAGGGATAGACCCGGGTCATTTCGCCGGTGGTTTCGTCCCGCTGTACGGAGGCGCGGTGTTGAGAAAGCAGCCGCGTCAGCGAATACAGGTCGATCCAGATTTCGTTTGCGCCGTCCTTTTGAGATTCGTTGAAGATCAGCTGAACGCCCCAGTGAAGGTGAGGGGTGTCGATGTTGTTCACATTTTCTTTGATGCTGTAGCCGCTCTGGCCGCTATAGCCGATCACATCGCCGGCGTTGACCCGCATGCCCTCCTCGAGTCCCTGGGCGTAGGGCCGATCCTTGCGCAGGTGAGCGTAGTAATAGTAGCGTTTTCGATCCAGACTGCGGATGCCGATGCGCCAGCCGCCGTACTGATTCCAGCCGATGGCCTCCACGGTGCCGGATTCTACGGCAATCACCGGTGTTCCGGTGCTTACCATCATGTCGTGTCCCAGGTGTTTTCTGGCGTAGCCGTAGGTTCGTCCGGCGCCGAAATCGTCGTAATCGGTGTACCAATATCCCTCGGCGATGGGAGAGAAGGCCTTCAATCCGTAGGTGCGCTTCCATTGCGTTCCGTCGTAAATTTCGTATTCGCCCACCAGTCCTCCCAGCACGGCGCTGTAGGCGCGGTAATAGTAGTCGTAGTATTTCATTCCCTTGGCCAGATGAACAGTGTATTCTCCCTGATACAGCCGTTCTACCAGACGATCCAGATCGGCTTTTTTGTAGAGGGAGAAATTTCCGCCGTACTTGGCGGCCAGATAGGACAAAAGCTCGATCCAGTTCAGATGGGTTTCCGTTTCATAGCTTTCGATATCCAGCTGCATGGCGGTTTCCAACAGGGAATAGGGAATGTCGAAGTCTACCCATTTGATGACGGAGTTTTCACGGGCGGAGGCCGCCTGACCGACAACCGGCGAAATCGACCAGATCACGGGCAGGCTCAGGCAGATGAGACAGAGAAAATAAGCAATGTATCGTTTCAAGGGAGGCTCCTTTCCGAAAAATGTTCATAGAATCAGTAAAGTTCTATGATTTTTGCGGGAAATTATGTATAATAAATATAACCGTTTTCGTCGAGGAAGCAAGGAGGAGAGAACATGGCATTTTTGGATAAGATGAGCGATCTCGGAAAGAGCGTAGCAAAGAAGTCCGGCGAGGCCGTGGATGCGGCCAAGATCAAGCTGAAGATCAGCGAACACAAATCCCGAATTCGGGAATACAAAATCCAGATGGGAAGCGATGTGTGTCAGGCTTACGAGGCCGGCGAACTGCTGGATGACAACGGATTATATCAGCTGTATCTGAAGGTCAGGGATGAGGAAGAAGCCATCAAAGGGCTGGAGGCCTCTCTGTGACCGGTGCGGAGAGTTTGTAAATGAAGATAGCGTTTTACACCCTGGGATGCAAAGTAAATCAATATGAAACCCAGGGGTTAAAAGAAAAATTTAAATCCCTGGGTTATGAAATTGCCGCCGACGCCGAGGAAGAAGCGGACGTTTACGTGGTGAATACCTGTACGGTGACCGGCCTTTCCGACCGGAAATCCCGGCAGTACGTCCGTCGGATGAAAAAGAAAAATCCCCAGGCAATCACGGCGGTCATCGGCTGTTATGCCCAGATCAGTCCCGATGAGGTGGCTTGCGTAGAGGGCGTGGACATCGTGGCTGGCACCAACGAAAAGGGAAGGCTGCCTCAGCTGATTGCGCAGTGGCAGCGGGAACACCGGCAAATTCGGTGGGTGCAGGAGTATGAACGGTTGGGAGAGACCTACGAAGATCTGGGAATCATCACCTCCATGGAATCCCGTACCAGAGCTTTTATCAAGGTGCAGGAGGGCTGTAACCGCTTTTGTTCCTACTGCGTCATTCCCTATGCCAGAGGTGCGGTGAGAAGCCGTCCCAAGGAGGAGGTGCTGCGGGAGGCGGAAAGTTTGCTGCATTCCGGATTCAAAGAGCTGGTTCTCACCGGTATCAACACGGCGCTGTACGGGGCGGAGCCGGATTTTCCCAGAGAGGACAGCGGACTGACCGGGGTGGAAATCCTTATCGACGCCATTTCCAAACTTCCCGGCGAGTTTCGAATTCGCCTCAGCTCCCTGGAACCCACCGTGGTCAACGCGGCCTATGTAAAGAGGCTGTTGAAATACGACAAGCTCTGTCACCACCTGCATCTTTCGGCGCAGAGCGGAAGCGACCGAATTCTGTCCGCCATGAACCGGCGTTACGACCGGAAGGAATATCTGGATATCGTCCGTGAACTGAAAGCGGCCGACCCCAGCTACGGAATCTCCACCGACCTGATCGGCGGGTTTCCGGGAGAAACGGCGGAGGATCACAGGGACAGCCTGTCGCTGATCGGCGAAGTGGGATTTTGCAAGGTTCACGCCTTCACCTATTCCCGCAGGCCGAAGACGAAAGCGGCAGATATGAAGGGTCAGCTGCCCCTGCAGGTGAAAAAGAGCAGAACCCAGGAGCTGATTCAGGCAGGAGAAGCGGCGGCAAAAGATTTCGCCGCCGGCTGCGTGGGACAGAAACGAAGGGTGCTGTTTGAAGAAAAGGACGGAGAAAGCGGACTATGGCGCGGTTACGCCGACAACTACCTTCCGGTCTACGTGGACAGCTCCGAAGATTTATCGGGGCAGCTGCTGGAAGTGAGGGTGGCGGAGGTGTACGGGGACGGCGCGAAGGCCACAGTTGTGTAAAATCCACGGCAGTGCAACGGCTGCGGCGGAGAACAAAAGATAAACGATGAAAAAAGGAGGTAAGGTCGTATGAGTGATTGCATTTTCTGTAAAATCATATCGAAGGAAATTCCGGGAAACATCGCCTATGAGGATGACCGGATTTTAGCGTTTCACGATTTGGAGCCCCAGGCTCCGGTTCACGTATTGATCGTTCCCAAAAAGCACATCGCGTCATTGGACGATGTTGCGCAGGAGGACGCGGAGCTTTTGGGATATCTGATGAGCAAGGTGAAGGACGTTGCGGCGGGACTGGGACTGGAAAACGGATATCGCGTGGTAATCAACACGGGAGAGGACGGATTCCAGACGGTGAAGCACCTGCACATCCACCTGCTGGGAAAGCGCAAGATGACCTGGCCGCCGGGCTGATGAGATCATCCGCCGTCATGGGTAAAAAAGCCGAAAAAAGTGCTTGCACTTCTTGTACCCATTGTGTATAATTATCATGTTATAGGCAAAATCCGCATGGATAGGCATCCAAATGATTTCAAAAAGGTCAGGAGGTGAAAATATATGGCACAGGTCATCGTCAGAGAAAATGAAAGCTTGGAAAGCGCACTGAAGAGATTCAAGCGTTCTTGCGCAAGAGACGGCGTTATGTCCGAACTGAGAAAGAGAGAACATTACGAAAAGCCCAGCGTAAAGAGAAAGAAAAAGTCTGAAGCTGCGAGAAAAAAGGCGAAAAAGTTCTAAATCTAATTAAAAGAGGTGTTAGCCGATGTCTTTAAAAGACAATCTGATGCAGGACTTTAAAGAGGCCATGAAGGCTCACGATGAAGTTCGCAAAAACACGGTCAACTTAGCCAGAGCCGCGATAAAACAGTATGAGGTAGATCATCGAACAGAACTTGACGATCAGGGAATCGTCGAAATTCTGGCCAAGCAGGTTAAAATGCGAAAAGATGCCCTCTCTGATTTTGAAAAAGCCGGCCGGACGGATTTAGCCGAGACATACAAAAAAGAGATTGAAATTCTGACGGCGTATTTGCCGGCGCAGTTGTCGGAAGCGGAGATCACTGAAATCATCCAGGAGACGGCCGCCCAGTTGGGTGTAGAGGCCGGAAGCGGAAAAGCCGGTTTCGGTAAGCTGATGGGAGCGGTGATGCCCAAGGTGAAAGGCGTGGCCGACGGAAATGCGGTAAAGAAGCTGTTAGAGGCGTTTCTGGCGTAAGCCGGACAGGCTGAAACAATACGAAACATAAGATAACCCGGGACTCCGGGTTATTTTTTTTCGCCTCATTTCATAGGCTTACCTGAGGGGAGGAAGGCCTATGAGTTTGAAGGAAGAACTGCTGATGGATTTCGATCTGCGGGCATCGCGAATTTTGGTCAACGGAGAACAGGGCATGATCGATAATGTGAAGCGTCTGGTGCTGCTGTCGGAGGAAAATATCATCGTCAACTGTGGAAAACAGTACATCTCCGTGAGGGGAAGGCGCCTTTCCATTACATTTTTAGAAGACGAGCGCATGTTTTTGCGGGGAGCCATCGACGCCGTGGAATTTTACGGGGAGACGGACGATCATGAGTGAATGGAAATTGCGCAGATGGAAAACAATACGTATCGAAGGGTTTCAGCTGCATCGCTTCATCAACGCCTGTAATGCCAGAGGCATCGGGTTTCGGAACCTGCGGATGGTGGACGACTGTCAGATAGAGGCGCAGATCGATCACCGGAATTTCGCGCGGTTACAGCAGATGGCGTCAAACCGATACCGCGTTACGGTGCTGGGACAATCGGGATTGGAAAACCGAATCCGAATGTTTTTTTCCAGAACGGCCACCTGCGTAGGACTTCTTCTTTTTTGCGGAATTTTATATTATCAGAGCTGCTTTATCAGTCAGGTAAGAATCAGCGGATATCAGCGTCTGACGGAGCTTTCGATCCGGGAGACCTTAGAGGAGCTTGGCTTTCATCCCGGAGCTTTGAAATCCTTTGACCTGGCAGATTTGAAGGGTCAGCTGTACCACGAGCTGGACAACGTGACCTGGGTGGGAATTTCCTACGAGGGTACGGTGGCGCAGGTGGAGATTTTAGAGGGGGCGGTGACGCCGCCTCTGGAGGACACCGGTTATCCGGCGCATCTGGTGGCGGACAAGGAAGGATATCTGGAAGAGATGATGGTGAAGGAGGGGGTAGCGCAGAAGAAAAAGGGAGATTACGTTGCACCGGGCGACGTTTTAATCAGCGGCATCGTTCCCATCACCGACAAGTCCTATACCAGAAAAGAGGAAGATTTGATTCGCTGTGTCCACGCCCAGGGAGAGGCCAAGATAAGGGCGCTGTACCGCAGGACGTGTTATCAGTCCAAATACAGCACCGTTTTAGAAGATACAGGCCGGTGGATCCCGGGGATCCGGCTGCGGGCGGGAAGCAAAAGCT
>CANEEC010000018.1 GCA_947426455.1 uncultured Clostridia bacterium
GAGCAGGAACATTGACGCCGGAGTTGTATGGGGACGATAAATAAACTTGCATTGTGGGACAAAGACAGGTAAAATTATAATATATGCAAGTTTAACCATACGAGGGGGAATACGCTATGAGATGCCCGTTTTGTGAACACGAAGATACCAGAGTCATCGATTCCAGACCCACGGAAGAGGGACATGCCATCCGCAGAAGGAGAGAGTGCGACAACTGTGGAAAGCGCTTCACCACCTATGAAAAGGTGGAGGAAGTGTTCTTTATGGTGGTGAAAAAGGACGGAAGCCGGGAGGCTTTTGATCGCAATAAAGTACTTAACGGTATTGTTAAGGCGTGTGAAAAACGCCCTGTATCCATCGCTTCCATCGAGACCATCGTCAGCGAGATCGAACGCGGTCTGAACAACATGATGGAAAAAGAAATCGAGAGCAAGGTGATCGGCGAGGTCATCATGGAGCATTTAAAGAATTTGGACGAGGTGGCTTATGTTCGATTTGCTTCCGTATATCTTAAATTTAAGGATGTCAACACCTTTATTGCGGAGATCGAAAAGCTGTTGGGAAAGGAAAAACAATAGATGAAAGACCAGATTTACCAGGTGGCCATCGACGGTCCCTCCGGAGCGGGAAAGAGCACCATCGCCAAGAAACTGGCTGAAATTCTTCATATCGATTACATCGATACCGGAGCCATGTACCGCGCCATCGGTTATAAAATCAAGAAGAAAAACGTGGACATGTATGATGAGGGGACGTTGCATGAGCTGCTGGCCGACACCGTAGTGGATCTGCACGAGGGCAGGATTTTTTTGGACGGCGAGGACGTCAGCAGCGTGATTCGTACGCCGGAAATGTCCAAAATGGCAAGCGATTGCTCGGCTCTTGCCGCGGTTCGTCAAAAGCTGGTGGAACTGCAGCGCCATATGGCCAAGAGCAAGAGCGTCATCATGGACGGCCGTGATATCGGCACCAACGTCTTAACTGACGCCAGATTTAAAATCTATCTGACGGCTTCCGTGGAGGAGCGCGCCCGTCGTCGTTATAAGGAATTGCTGGAAAAGGGCGAAGCCGTCACCTTACAAGAGGTAGAGGAGGATATGCGCCGTCGGGATTACAACGATTCCCACCGCCAGCTGAACCCCTTGCGCAAAGCAGAGGACGCAGTGGAAATCGACTCTACGGCCATGACCATGGATGAAGTAGTGGAACGGATTTTGAACATCGTAGACGGCAGATAACGATAGCAGAGAGACGGTCGGTTGACTCTTAAGAAATCGACTACCCGCGTTCAGGCAGCGCAGATGTTGAGGAACTTTCTCACAAAGGAATAACTACATGAGAACAAACGCAATCCAATGAGGAATAGCCGCCTTGCTGTGACAGGTAAGGCGGTTTTTTGTGGGTGATTATCTTGACGGAAAGAAATAGACTTGGCAGGGGAATTTCTGACGAAAAAATAAACTGATAAAAAGCATTGTTTAAAAAAAGTTGGGTGTGGTATTTCACTCCCAACTTTTATTTTGCAAGGCAACTACGTTTACATTATCTTGAAACCCATCGGGATGGGATTTGTGCCACTTCCAAGCGCTGGAAATGATCACTTCTAAATCAGAGAACTGAGGCTTCCAACCGAGAATATCGCGTGCTCTTTGACTGGATGCGACTAATTTAGCAGGGTCTCCCGGGCGGCGGGGGACTACTTTCGCTGGAATGGGATGGCCAGTGATTCGGCGGGCTGTTTCAATAACTTCATTGACGGAAAAGCCGATACCGTTTCCCAGGTTGAATATGGCGTTGTCACCACCCTTAATTAAATAGTCCAAAGCTAATATGTGTGCTTGTGCAAGATCAGTTACATGGACGTAGTCGCGGATGCAGGTGCCATCTTTGGTATTGTAGTTGTTGCCGAAAATGGAAATTTCGGAACGCTTTCCGTTGGACACTTGTAAAATCAGAGGAATTAAATGACTTTCCGGATTATGAGCTTCGCCGATTTCACCCGAAAAGTGCGCTCCACAGGCATTGAAGTACCGAAGACAAACGAATTTTAAGTCGTGGGCAAAGGATGTCCAGTGAATCATTCGCTCCATGGCCAGCTTTGTTTCACCGTAACAGTTGGTGGGATGAGCAGGAGCGCTTTCTACAATCGGGACTTGTTCCGGTTCACCATAGATGGCGGCAGTGGAGGAGAATACGATTCGATTGATGTTGTGAGCTACCATGGATTCCAAAAGAACTTTTGTTCCACATAAATTGTTGTCATAATATTTCAATGGATGGCTCATACTTTCCCCTACCAAAGAATTGGCAGCGAAATGAATGACGCCGTCGATTGCTTCCGCATTAAAAATGGAATCGATAAAATCACGGTTTCGAATATCGCCTTGGTAAAAGCGACATTTCGGATGTACAGCCTGAAGATAACCGGTTTCTAAATTATCAACAACGACTACGTCGTAACTAGCATCAATCAGTTCGTATACGGTATGAGAACCGATATAACCGGCTCCGCCTAAAACGAGAATGGCCATGAAAAACCTCCTGACAAACTAAGAATACGAGTTGGCAACTGTAATTTAGATAACAGAAGAAACTACGCTTGTATTATGGCGGTGAAAGGTGTAAATAGTTTATCGCATTTCCGATGGAATTGCAAATGATCTGTATGCTGATTGAAATAATGACAAGGTTCGCCCACATTTTGTATGTGAGAGTTTTGTGGATTGTGATTGCCATTTACAGTGGTGAGATGATATAATAAAACAATATAGTTCAATATCTCTAAACAGCTGTGAAATGAATTTATTCATCGGAAGGATGCGGTGAGAAAACGTGAAGTTGGAAGTTCTTATGTCCTGCATGTATCAAGTTGACGATGGACTGATACGGCAGTCGCATCTCACAGGCGATGTAGTCATAATCAATCAATGTGATCAGCAAGGCTATGCAGAGTACATTACACAAACCGGAAAAGCTAAGATGTTTTTTACTGAGGAAAGAGGCCTTACAAAAAGCAGAAATATGGCCATTGAAAAGTCGGATGCGGATATCTGTTTGCTGTGCGATGATGACGAAGTATTTGTAGCAGATTATGAACAAAAGATATTGAATGCTTATCATAAACTGCCAAAAGCTGATATCATTGCTTTTAAGGTAGTCGATGTTCGTTCTCAGCGTTCTACTTTAAAAGATAAGGTAACGCGTCTTCACTTTCCGAAAACGATGAAGATAAGTTCCTGGCAGATATCTTTTCGAAGAAAATGCTTGTTGGAAAGTGGAGTTTTTTTTGATGAATTACTTGGGGCTGGAACGGGAAATGGTGCAGAGGAAGAACTGAAATTTTTATGCGATTGTGAAAGGGCGGGACTGATTATATACTACGTTCCTGTAGAAATCGCTGCTGTCACCCAGAAAGAGTCCACCTGGTTTGAGGGATACACAGAACTTTTTTTTGAAAATAGAGGAGCAACCACCAGATATATTCTCGGAAATGGGTTGGCTTATCTGTATGCTCTATATTACGTTGTGCGAAAAAGAAAGTTATATCAGAATTCCATATCTTCTGTAAAAGCCTTGAAAGCAACATTTCGTGGAATTCGGAAGAACAAAATTGGCAAACAGGCGAAAGCACAGCAGAGTAAACAGTTTTGACAGCAATGAGAAATTTGAGGTAAGAGGTATTATGGAATTGAACTTAAATGTTGCATTAATACTTGCAGGCGGAGTAGGCAGACGCATGAATATGGGTGACTTTCCAAAGCAATATTTAATGGTAAATGAACATCCGATTATTGACTATTGTCTTTGTAAATTTCAGGAACATTCCATGATAGATGATATCGTAATTGTTGCTGATGAATTGTGGTGGGATTTTATTGATGAATGGCTTCAGAAGAGTAAGATTTCTAAATTTGTCGGATATGCTAAGCCGGGGGAGACACGCCAGTTATCAATTTATAATGGACTTCTTGCGATAGAATCCCATGTTCCAAACGTGCAAAATGTGATCATTCACGATGCAGTACGACCGCTTTTATCGGCAGAATTGATTACAGAGTGTTTCAATGGCCTGAGTGAAGCGGATGGTGTGATGCCGGTGTTGCCGATGAAAGATACGTGTTATCAAAGTTTAGATGGAAGAGAAATTGATGGATTTTTTCCGAGGAATCAGTTGTTTGCAGGACAAGCTCCGGAGGCTTTTCATTTCGTTTCTTATCTGGGACTTCATCAGAAGCTGTCTAAACAATATCTAATGGAAATAAGCGGCAGCAGCGAATTGGCTTTTAAAAATGGGCTGAAAGTAAAAATGATTCCGGGCGAGGAACGTAATTTTAAGATTACAACACAAGATGATCTACGACTTTTTGAAAATAATTTATTAGTATCTAAGAAAGTGAAATAATGAAAATGAAAGCATTAGTATTAAAAGGTGTTGGAGATCTGCAATACAGCGAGGTTGCTATGCCCAGTCCAAAAGAAAATGAAGTACTTTTAAAAGTAATGGCATGTGGCATTTGCAGCAGTGACATTGACCGCATATTTAAAACGGGCACGTATCATTTTCCAACGATTCCCGGGCATGAATTTTCCGGACAAATCGTGGCTTTAGGTGACAATGTGGATTCATCGTTGTTACACCAAAAAGTCAGTGTTTTTCCGTTACTCCCCTGTGGAAAGTGTGCTGCCTGTGATATTGGAGAATATGCACGATGTGAAAATTATAATTATTTTGGTTCGCGCTGCGATGGAGGATTTGCAGAGTATTTAGCAGTACCGGTTTGGAATTTGGTATTTATGCCTAAAGGAATTTCTTATGAAGCGGCGGCACTTTGTGAGCCGGCCGCTGTTGCGCTACATGCAATCAATGAGGCTCGGATTCTACCGGGAGATACGGTTGTTATTGTGGGAAATGGCACAATTGGTTTGCTTGCAACTATGTGGGCAAATATTTGTGGTGCCGAAAATGTATTTTTAGTGGGACATAGTGATAAGAAAATTGAATTCATTCGAGACATGGGTTTTTCCAATGTCATTAGTTCAGAAAGAGAGAATGTATCGGATGTGATTTATAGAAATACCGGGAGAAAAAAAGCAGATGTCGCTATGGAATTTGTAGGAAATTCAGAATCGATTACCACCACTTTAGATGTTGTAAAGAAGGGCGGAAGAGTCGTACTGACCGGCAATCCATCGGGAGATATTTTATTGAAAAGAGATACTTATTGGAAAATATTGAGGGGTGAATTGACCATACAAGGGACTTGGAACTCCAGTTTTAATGCTAATAAAAATGAATGGAATACTGTTATAAAGTATATAGCAAATGGGATGTTGCCTGCTGAAAAGTTAATTACACATCGTTTCTCGTTGGAAGAGGCAGCAGATGCATTTCATATGATAAAAGACAAAACAGAAGTTTCAATCAAGACCATATTTGAAATGAAATGATGAGGGGAAATAACAATGAAAGAGTTTGCTGGTAAAATTTCCGCATCTATGATGTGTGCAAATTTAGCTAATTTAAAAGAGACGATAGAGGTATTTGAAAAAAAGAAAATTGATTACTTACACATTGATGTTATGGATGGAGAGTTCGTCCCTAATTTAGGACTTGGGATTGATTATATTCGCGGCCTGAGGGAAATGACTTCGATTCCTTTGGATTTGCATTTAATGATAAATAGACCAGAAGATAAACTTGAATGGTTGGAGATTCATCCGGGAGATATGGTAAGCGTTCATATTGAAAGCACGATTCATGTGCAGCGTACACTGGAAAGAGTCAAACATTATGGATGTAAAACGATGTTGGCTATAAATCCGGCTACGCCCATTTATTCATTGGAAGAAGTGTTGGAATATATTGATGGAATAAATATGCTGATGGTAAACCCCGGGTTTGCCGGGCAAAAACTCGTCCAAAGTTGCATAAAGAAAGCAGAGAGATTAGAAGACTTTTTAAATAAGAGAGGGTATTCTCATTTGTTGATGGAGGTAGACGGAAATATCAGCATCGACAATGCGAAGATTTTAAGGGGAATAGGCGCAGATGTTTTTGTGGCGGGTTCTTCCAGTATATTTGGCGGCGAAAGAGATCAATTGGAAGATCGAATTGATCAACTATATGCAATGATTCGATAAGTTATAAAAATAGAATGAGCCATTTTTGTTGTAATGGAAAAATTAAAATGAAAGCTTTAACATTTGTGATACCCGCATATAACAGTGAAAAATTTTTGGATAAATGCATTTCAAGTATGGTGTTGCCGGAACTTCTGGATAAAATTGAAATCATAGTTGTAAATGATGGATCTACCGATGCGACTGTCATGCTTGCCGAAAAATATTGCGCGATGTATCCGAATACTGTTCGTCTGCTTTCGCAGGAAAACAAAGGTCACGGCGGTGCGTTGAATACGGGATGCCGCGCAGCACAAGGAAAGTACTTAAAGATCGTAGATGCCGATGATTGGGTGGTAACAGAAAATCTCTCCAAATTTGTAAACAGATTGGAGGGTTGCAACGCGGATGTGGTATTGACGCATTATCATACGATTGATATCAGTACCGGAGAAAAAAAGAGTTGGAGAAGTTATCCCACCGAGTTTGGGAAGGTTTACACATGGAACGAAATTATAGATTATTGGAAGGATTTCGACCGATGCCTAACGTTTCATGGAATTGCGTATCGTACCGAATTCTATCAAGAACGTAAGACTTCTCTGTCGGAACATGTGTTTTATGAGGATCATGAGTACGCCACATTTCCCTGTTGTTATGCGGCAAGTGTAGTTCCCCTGGATTTATTCATTTATGAGTATCGAATCGGAGATATAGCACAGAGCGTGTCGCAGGAGAATCAGGTTAAGAGAATCAGACATATGGAACTTGTTTTAAAGAATATGATGGCGAAATACAATAGCCTTTCCAACATTGCAGAATCGCAAAGAGTATATGCCGAGAGGAAGATTCAGGGACTGCTGCTCAGCTATATGAAAATCGCTTTGCTGATTCACCCGGAGAAAAGAACCGGAAGGCTTATGGCTCAGCGGATGATGGATATTTGCAAGGCGGAGACGCCGGATATCTATGACCTGACAAAAAAGAAATATCGAATTTTTTACTGGCTGAATCGTTTTCATGTTAATGAAGCGACTTGGAAAAGAATTTTGGATTCGGGCATTTATAATTTCGTAATGAGACGACATACGTTTGAGTAAAAAAGGAAAAGCAAAAGAGATAGTATGAAGGAAGAGGAAAGCAAGCTTTCTCAGTATTTAAGCGAGTTTTGGAAATACAGAGATTTGTTGAAGCTACTGGTTACAAAAAATATTAAATTAAAATATCGCCGCAGTTTTCTGGGATATTTATGGAGTGTTTTGAATCCGTTGATGATTATGGTGGTTATGACGATTGTGTTTTCCACCATGTTTAATCGGAATATTGAAAATTTTCCAGTGTATTTATTCTGCGGCCAGCTGTTGTTTAATTTTATGAGTAATTCTACTCATCAAGCGATTTTTTCGATTACGGGGAATGCCTCTTTGTTGAAAAAAACCTATGTACCGAAGTATATTTTTACGATAGCTAAAATTACCAGTGGACTGGTAGATTTGTTTTTCTCATTGGGTGCGTTGATCATTGTCATGCTGGTAACCCATGCGAGATTTACATGGTATGCCTTATTGTTTCCGTTTGTTTTAGTTCAGTTATATGTATTTTGCATTGGACTTGGATTATTTTTGGCGCAGGCCAATGTGTTTTTCAAGGATTCGCAGTTCATTTACAATGCGGTCACAACGGCTTGGATGTATTTAACACCCATTTTTTATCCCCTTGAGATGCTGCCTGCATGGCTGATTTCTTGTATTAAGCATTTTAATCCTATGTATTTTTATATCGGTCAGTTTCGGGATCTGGTTTATTACGGAAGAATGCCGGGACATTTGATTATTCTGGCCGGATGTGGAACGGCAGTTGCGATGCTGTTGATCGGTATGTGGAGTTTTATGCGATCTAAGGATCGATTCATTTTATATATTTAGTTGGGAGATATCATATGGAAGACAGAAAGGTCATGATCGATGTAGATCACGTAACGATTCGGTTTAATCTTTCCAAACAGAAGGTCGATAATTTAAAAGAATACCTCGTTAAACTGATGAAACGTGAGTTGATGTTTCAGGAATTTCTGGCCGTAAAAGATGTTAGCTTTAAAGTACATCAGGGAGAAGCGTGGGGGCTGATCGGTGTCAATGGTTCGGGAAAATCCACCATGCTAAAAGCCATCAGCGGTATTATGAAACCGTATAAGGGAACGATTACCGTCAATGGAAGCGTAGCTCCACTAATTGAGTTAGGAGCTGGGTTTGATCAGGAAATGACGGCAAGAGAGAACATCTTTTTAAATGGATGCGTGTTAGGACATTCTGAGAAATTCATGAAAGAGCATTTTGAAGAAATTGTGGATTTTGCTGATGTTCGTGATTTTCTGGACTCTCCTTTGAAAAATTATTCCTCCGGTATGAAGGCACGCCTGGGATTTTCCATAGCAACCATGGTAAAGCCAGATATCTTGATCGTAGATGAGGTTCTGGCAGTAGGTGATTATAAATTTAGACAGAAATGCGAAAGGCGAATGAAAGAACTTTTGGACGGCGGAACAACGTTATTATATGTATCCCACAACATCGATGAGGTAAGGCGGCTTTGCACCCATGTTCTTTGGATCGACAAAGGACAAGCTAAAATGCAGGGAAAAATGCAAGAAGTAACCGATGCTTATATGGCGGAAATGAAAAAATAGATTCTTGGAGAAGGGGAGTCTTTTATGTATGATTATTTAATTGTTGGAGCCGGACTTTATGGTGCAGTCTTTGCCCATGAAGCGACGGGACAGGGCAAAAAGTGTTTGGTAATCGATCGTCGAGATCATATTGCCGGCAATGCTTATACAGAAAAGGTTTCCGAAATTCATGTTCATAAATATGGGGCACATATTTTTCACACAAGCGATAAGGAAGTGTGGGATTATGTAAATCAGTTTGCGGAATTCAACAATTATATCAACAGTCCCCTTGCTGTATATAGGGATGAATTATATAATTTACCCTTTAATATGAATACCTTTTCTAAGATGTGGGGAATTCGCACTCCGGAAGAAGCGAGGAAAAAAATAGCGGCTCAGGTGAAGGAGTTGGGAATTATAAATCCTCAAAATTTAGAAGAGCAGGCGTTAAGCTTTGTAGGAACCGATATCTATAGAAAATTAGTTAAGGGATATACGGAAAAGCAGTGGGGACGCAGCTGTAAAGAACTTCCGACATCTATTATCAAGCGACTTCCTTGTCGGTTTACATACGATAACAATTATTTCAACGACCGATACCAGGGGATTCCCATAGGTGGTTATACGGCGATGGTGGAAAAGATCCTTGATGGTATTGAAGTGAAGCTGAATACCGAATTTGCTGCTTTGATAAAGGACAAACCGAAAATAGCAAAAAAAATCATTTACACCGGCTGCATCGACGAGTATTTTGATTATTGCCTGGGCGCTTTGAAGTACCGCAGTGTTCAATTTGAGACGGAAGAACTGCAGATGGCGGATTATCAGGGGAATGCGGTGATAAACTACACCGAGAGAGAAGTGCCGTATACCAGAATTATTGAACATAAGCATTTTGAATTTGGAAAACAGCCGACAACGGTGATCAGTCGAGAATATCCTATGGAGTGGCAGCCAGGTCTGGAACCGTACTACCCGATCAATGACGAAGAAAATAACGCTCTTTATTGTTCATATCAAAAACTATCGAATCAGGACAGACATGTTGTTTTCGGTGGCCGGTTGGGACGGTATCAATATTACGATATGGATCAGGTCATTCGATCAGCTTTGAATGATGCGAAGTGTGTGAAAGATGATTGAGAAATGTGAAACATGCAGAAAATCCGATGATGGAGAAATAAAAGTCTGTGTTATCATGCTGGCATATAACCATGCGCCGTATATTCGCCAGGCCATCGACAGCGTTCTGCGACAGCACGTGGAGTTTTCCGTAGAAATATGGATCGGGGACGATGCCTCTACGGATGGTACAGGTGATATCATACGTGATTATGCAAAACGATATCCACAGACGATTTTTCCCGTAGTTCGAGAGACGAACCTGGGGGCAACAAAAAATTTATATGATTTAATAGAACAAGCACAGGGCAACTACTTTGCATATTTGGAATGTGATGATTATTGGTGTGATGATTTCAAACTGCAAAAGCAGATAGATTTTTTAGAAGAACATCCGGAGCATATTGCCTGTACTCATAAAATTGCGATAATCGATCAAAAGGGGGAACTTTGCAAAGAAGAAATACCCTGGATTAGCCAGAAAGAAGAGTATTCTATTGAGGACTTTAAAGGAGTTATTTTGCCGGGTCATTTTGGCAGTATTGTACATAGAAACATATTTTTAAGCTACAAGGAAAAATATAAAGGACTGATTACGTTACATCCATTTATTTCCGACCGTTCACTATGTTTATTACTGGCCTCATGTGGCTCTATACATCAGATTCAGGAGATCATGGGATGTTATCGAATGCCGACGACAGACAGAAATAGTGCCACTACAATATTATACGAAAAGAACACTCAGAAAATTTTGGATGATTATTTTTTCACGAAGGAATTGGAAAAGTACGCAATTGAGCATTTAAAATGTGGAGCTGATTTTAAACCGCATAAAAAAGAATTGCTCTACAATGCAATATGTACGGCTTTGCGTCATCCGAGTTGGTGCAATTTGAAAATTGCTCTACAAATGCTTCGATTTGAACACAGCGCAGAATTTATTAAGGATTTGTTTGTAAGGTTATTTCGGAAAATAACAGAAAAGTTTTGACGGAGGTTTTGCAGTATGAAAAAACAAATTCCGGTTACGAGATCGTTTATGCCTCCTATGGAAGAATATATTCAAGAAATTGCGCCCATCTGGGACAGTCATTGGCTGACCAATATGGGCATAAAGCATCGGGAACTGTCTGATGCTTTATGTAAGCTGATGAGGGTTGAATATGTAGCCTTATTGGCGAATGGACACATGGCATTGGAAACGGCCTTCCAGGCGTTACAGCTTACGGGAGAGGTGATTACTACGCCTTTCACCTTTGCCTCCACGACACAGGCCATTGTACGCAGCGGATTAACTCCCGTTTTTTGCGACATTTCACCTGATGATTTTACCATGGATCCCGCTAAGATTGAAGAACTGATTACGCCTCGTACATCTGCAATCGTTCCCGTTCACGTTTATGGGAATATCTGCAATGTGGATGCGATTGAAAAGATTGCAAAAAAGCATGGACTGAAAGTCATTTATGATGCGGCGCATGCATTTGGAGAAGAAAAAGATGGCATCAATGTAGGGTCATTTGGTGATTTGTCCATGTTCAGTTTTCATGCGACGAAAGTATTTCATACAATTGAAGGAGGCGCTGTCATCTGCCATGATAGCCAGATATTTGATAGAATTTCTGCTTTAAAGAATTTTGGACAGTGTTCTCCGGAGAATGTTCAGGAAATCGGCGGTAATGCAAAGATGAATGAATTCCAAGCGGCCATGGGACTGTGCAATTTGCGTTATTTGGACGAAGCCATTTTTTCCAGAAAAGAAGTAGTGGAGGTTTATCGCAGACGTTTTAATGGGAAGGATGGAATATCAATATGTCGGGAACAATCGGGTGTAAAATCCAACTATGCGTACTTTCCCATTGTGATCGATCCGGGACAGTTTGGGATGGATAGAGACCAGTTGCAGGAAAAACTACAGAGTAGAGGAATTTTTACACGAAAGTATTTCTATCCCGCTACGAATCAATTCAAATGCTATCAGGGAATGTTTGAATTACAGCCGACTCCTGTTGCAAAGGAATTGTCCGAACAGGTCTTGGTACTTCCTTTGTATGCTGGTCTGACAATAGGAGAGGCCGAAAAAATTTGTGATATTATACTGGAGAAAAACAAATGAAGGGAATCATTTTAGCTGGTGGAAAGGGAACTAGATTGTATCCGATGACACTTGGAGTATCCAAGCAGTTGTTGCCCATTTATGACAAGCCTTTGATTTACTATCCGCTTTCCGTGTTGTTGCTTGCGGGTATCCGAGAAATTATGATTATCTCTACGCCGATTGATATAGCGGACTATGAGCGCTTACTGGGAGATGGTTCTCGAATAGGCGTTTCTTTTACATATCAGGTTCAGGAGCAGCCTAGGGGATTGGCGGAGGCATTCATTTTAGGTGAAACGTTTATCGGCGACGATTCTGTTTGCCTGATTTTAGGTGATAATGTATTTCATGGTCAGGATTTGACTGCGATGATGAAACGTGTACAGGAGAAACTGCGGGGTGCTACGATCTTCGGCTATCCGGTGAAGGATCCTCAGGCGTTTGGCGTGGTGGAGTTCGATGAAAATTTTCATGTAAAATCCATTGAAGAAAAGCCGGCGGTTCCGAAATCGAATTACGCGGTTCCTGGATTGTACTTCTACGATAATTCGGTTGTGGATATTGCAAAAAATATTGAACCATCTTCTCGGGGTGAGCTGGAAATCACTGCGGTCAATAATGTATATTTAAAACGGGATCAGCTAAAGGTGGAGTTAATGGGGCGAGGTATGGCATGGTTAGATACTGGAACTCCTGACGGTATGCTTCAGGCCTCTGAATATGTAAAGGCGGTGCAGGATCGACAGAGATATTACGTTTCATGTATCGAAGAAATTGCATGGCGAAGGGGTTTCATTGACCTCGCGAAGTTGCATCAGCTTGGAGCAGAATTGCAGATGACAGAGTATGGTCAATATTTAATGTCGTTAAAGTAATGGAGAAAATATCAATGAACAAGGAAGAAGGAACTTTTCACAAAGTAGATATAGCAAGCTATGCTGTTGAGGCGGCAAGACAATACCGGCGGGAAAATGAAGAAACCCTGACAGAGCAAAAAGCTGCGGAAAACGACGGTACGGCGGTGACCATAGTCTGTATTACATATAACCATGAAAATTTTATTGCACAGGCATTGGACAGTTTTGTGATGCAAAAAACGAATTTCAAATACAAAATTTTTGTAGGTGAGGACTGTGGAACAGATGGGACAGCAGCAATTGTGCGGGACTATGCGCAGCGTTACCCAGGTAAAATCGTTGCATTTATTCGGGAAAAGAATATGGGGGCTCAGCGCAATTTGATTGATTTATGCCAGCGAGCTAATAGTCCCTATATTGCTTTTTGTGAAGGTGATGACTATTGGGTGGATGAATATAAACTGCAGAAGCAATTTGATTATATGGAGAGACATAGGGAACTCAGAGCTTGCTGTACGCAAACGGAGATTCTGGCACCGGAGGACTGGCATTTACGGTCTTGGTATCATCCTATTATGGGTGGGAAAATTATTTTACCGGATAGCGCTCCCGGTTATCATAAATCCGAAACTTTTTCTGCTGAAGAAATTCTGAATACAAATGTACCCCATACGTCAACATATTTTTATAGATGGAATTACGATATGGAAATTCCGGATTGGTATTATCGGGGATTTATTGGGGACGCCCCATTACTTTTGATGCAATTGGGGAACACCAGAATAGGGTATATTCCACAAATAACTTCGGTGTATCGAATTAATGAGGGAAGCGTTTTTTTTAATAAAGATAGAGAAACTCATTTCTTAAATACACGAAAAGATATGATACGCTGGCTTTGCGGTTTTCGAGATTATGCCCTAATAAACTTTGAAAGCTATCCAATTACCTTTATAGAAAATCGAATCAAGTTGGAAACGGCCAATTATTTAAGTATATTGATTAAACGAGAGGATGATGAAAGCATTACGAATTTCTTTGTGGAATACCCTGAAGCGGTAAGAATATCGTTGAATGCCTATCTTTCTTTTTATTGGGATCAAAGGTCTTTGACTGCTTCGTTTGGATGGTCGGGATATCAAATGGCGGTTAGAAATCGGTATTTCCGGCGCCTTATGTACCCACAGGTCAAGTTCATGTTGGCTATGAAAAAAGCGTATAATGTGATGAAGAGAGCGTATCAAAAACTAAAACAGACGAAAGGCTTGTTCCTTTATTGGAAAAACACATTTAAAAAGAAAAATTGCAATTTATGGGTGTTTTCAGGCTTTAATCAGACGAACTATATGGATAATACGAAATATTTGTATGAGTATGTTTTAGACAACCATCCGGAAATTAAAGCAATTTGGATTACGAAAGACCAAGATATTTTCCAGAAGCTGACAGGAGAAGGAAAACCGGTTTTGATGGCGGGAACGGCGCAATGCAGGAGGATTGTTTCCCGCGCGGCTATTGCGGTAACGGACCATTTTAAGATGTCGGACTATGATGCCTTTTCCGGGTTAAATGACAGGACAAAAATCGTGCAGTTGTGGCACGGAGTAGGCTTGAAGGCAATGGGAAACCTTCAAAATACAACTGTTTCCGGTGTGAAATTCAGTGATGACATTCTGCCAAACGAACGGGATACAGCGATGCAGAAGCGGTTGAAAAAAGTGAAGTATTTAAGGTATGCATTTCATAGGGAATTGTTTGAGAAATATTTTATACTTGTTTGTCCCGGTTGGGAGCGCATAAAACAGATTGCGGATCCGTGGCATATCCCCCGTCAAAACTGTTTTCTTTGTGGCCATCCGAGAAATATCCATTTGCACTCCGCTAAGGCGCATAACGGGACAATGAACGTGCTGTATGCACCAACCTATCGCTGGCATGATTGGGGAGAAAAGCGATTAGTCAAACAGCTTGCAGATAATGGACAAATGATTCAGGAGCGTATGGAATATTTAAATGGTGAACTGATGGTTCGCCTACATCCACACACATGGAGAAATCATTCAGCTCTTTTGGACGCGATTGCAGAAAAATATAATCGGATTAAAATTGATCATGAAAAGGATATTTATACTACGTTAGCTGATTATGATATTCTTATTTCGGATTATTCGTCTATAGTGTATGATTTTGTACTACTGGATCGTCCTATGGTATTTTTTAATTATGATTTTGAAGAATTTATCAAATTAGAATGTGGTTTAAATTATGATTATGAGGCGTATTCCCCTGGTATAAAAGCCATCACATGGGCAGAAGTCCTAATGGCGGTTGAACAATATGCAAAAGATCCTCATAAGGACAGCGAATGGCGTTGTCGTGTTCGGGATGAATTCTACGACATGTCCGTCAATGATGAGAACAATTCCGAGCGTCTTGTTCAGGAAATCAAACGTCGACTGTCTATACAATAAATGATGGTGGTTTTTAAAAGAGGTGCAAGTGATCATGAAACATATCAATGTATTGGTCTTTCCCTGTGGTTCGGAAGTTGCACTGGAGATCAACCGGGCGCTAAAGGACATTCCATTCATTACGTTGTGGGGAGCCTCCAGCGTGGCTGACCACGGGAAATTTATGTACAAGAATTACATCGAAAATCTTCCTATGGTAGATGCGGAAGATTTTGTGGACGAGATAAACAAAGTGTCCGAGGAACATCAGATCGACTATATCTACCCTGCTATGGATCAGGTAATGGATGTGCTCTCGGCGAAACGAACAGAGTTGAAAGCGGAGTTAATCGCTCCTTGTCATGATGCGGTTTACGTTTGCAGAAATAAAGCCAGAACGTATGCTCGTCTTGATGGATTGGATTTTGTGCCGCGAACGTATCAAATAGAAGAGGAAGTTAAAGAATTCCCAATTATTATTAAACCTCAGGAGGGATATGGATCGCGGGGATTTCAGATTCTATATGATCGGGGAGAATTAAGTCATACGGTTTCTCATATGAATGTTCCGTTTGTTTTGTGTGAGTATCTCAGCGGCGAGGAATATACCATAGATTGTTTTACCAACCGGAACGGACAACTGCAATATGCAAATTGTCGCAATCGCAACCGTGTTCGCAACGGGATCAGTGTGAATTCTAAAATGCAGGCTCCGGATCAGAGAATCTGGGATATCGCAATGGCAATCTGTCAGCGGATATCTATGCGCGGGGCTTGGTTTTTCCAATTGAAGCGAACGGCCTCGGGTGAATATAAGCTGTTGGAGGTGGCAACTCGAATTGCGGGAACAATGTGCTTACAGCGCGCCGTCGGTGTGAATCTTCCGCTGCTGACTATTTTTGACATGATGGGATATGACGTTCAAATTGAACCACAAGATTACAATGTGGAAGTTGACCGGGCTTTATACAATGCATTCTATTTGAAAAAACGGTTTACAGAAGTTTACCTGGATTTTGATGATACTTTGATTGTACACGGACGTGTGAATGAATTGTTGATGCGCTACCTTTATCAGTGCTTGAATAATGAAATTCCCATTACCTTAATTACGAAGCATATTACGGATATTTGGGAAGATTTAAAGAAATATCGAATTTGTCCGGAAATTTTCTATCGGATTATTCAATTGGATCATGGACAGAAAAAATGTGATTTTATCATGCCGGATCAGGATGCGCTTTTCATCGACGATTCTTTTGCAGAACGTAAACAGATTGCTGATTGCTATGGAATTGCTACACTTGGCGTGGATGCGGTGGAATGTTTGATCGATTATCGTCAATAATGGCGGGAGGTAGATAAAATGAATACGATTATCGTAACCGGCGGCGCAGGATTTATAGGTTCTAACTTTATTTTTTATATGTTGGAACAGCACGAGGACTGTCGCATTATCTGTGTAGATAAGCTTACTTATGCGGGTAATTTATCCACATTGTCCCATGTGATGAATCATCCGCGTTTTCGATTTATAAAGCTGGACATCTGTGATCGAAAAGGTATTTATGAGTTGTTTTCGGAAGAAAAACCTGACATTGTGGTAAACTTTGCGGCAGAAAGTCATGTAGATCGTTCCATTGAAAATCCGGAAGTTTTTCTTCAAACGAATACGTTGGGTACATCAGTGCTGATGGATGCTTGCTACAAGTATGGGATCGGCCGCTATCATCAGGTTTCTACCGATGAAGTTTACGGAGATTTGCCGCTGGATCGTCCCGATTTATTTTTTACAGAGGAAACACCGATCCATACGAGTTCTCCGTATTCGGCTTCTAAGGCCAGCGCTGACCTGTTAGTTTTATCGTATTTTCGTACCTATGGATTGCCGATTACGATTTCTCGATGCTCCAATAATTATGGACCCTATCACTTTCCGGAGAAGTTGATTCCCTTGATGATTATCAATGCATTGAATGATAAGCCACTGCCGGTTTACGGTAAAGGTCTGAATGTTAGAGACTGGCTATATGTGGAAGATCATTGCAGGGCGATTGATATGGTTTTACGTAAGGGGCGAGTGGGAGAGATTTACAATATTGGCGGTCATAATGAAATGAAGAATATCGATATTGTGAAAATCATCTGCAAGACCTTGGGAAAGTCGGAAGAATTAATTACCTATGTAGCTGATCGTAAGGGACATGATCTGCGCTATGCCATTGACCCCACAAAAATATATAACGAACTGGGATGGCTGCCGGAGACGAAATTTGAAAATGGAATTCAAAAAACAATCCAATGGTACTTGGATAATCAAGAGTGGTGGCAGACCATTATTTCTGGAGAATACCAGAATTATTACGAGAAGATGTACGGTAATCGATAGTTTTACAGTTCAAATATAACCGTTTGAAATCATTCCCTCCTGCATAAAATCCCCTCAATCCGTCCACATTGAATGGTAGAGGGAGGTGGAGCATGCGCAGGAAAACGAAATCGCGAACCGGTTCGGAGAAATCGTCTGAAAATCTGGCGAGCATATCTCAGAATTCGGCGGGCGTGTCCCGGAATCCGGCAGACGCGTCCGAAAAATCGGCGAAGGTACCGGGAACACCGGCGAAAGTATCTGAAAATGCGGCGCAAGTGATTGCAGAGCCGGTGAGGGCGTCCGAAGATGCGGCACGGGTGATCGCAGAGCCGGTGAGGGCGTCCGAAGATGTGGCACGGGTGATCGCAGAGCCGGCGAACGCATCAGCGAAATCGGCAAAAGCGCCGGAAAACGCAACGAAAACCCTTGTGGCGGTTCGTCCTTCGGGAGAAGATACTGCGGCGGATACGTTCATCGGCCGCCCCTGGCGGCATCAGCTTCGGCGGCGTATGAGAATCGTAACAGCGGTGGTCAGCGTTCTGATGATTGGGTTGGCCTTTCGCGTGTATTCCATTCAGATGGTGGAGAGCGACGAATATAAAGCCATGGCGCAGTCTCAGCAGAAGGTGGCGCTGTCCGGCGTGGACGATCGGGGAACGATTTACGATCGCAGCGGACAGGCGTTGACGGGAGCCAGGGCGGAATACGTCTACATCCTTCCCAAGGGACGGTTGGATGAAAATGCAGAGGGACTGGTCGAGCAGCTGAAAGCCTTGGGCGGCAGAGAACGGCGAACCTCCAATGAAAAATACCGGATTGTCACGTCGGAACGCTTTGAGAAAGAGATTTCAAAAGAGCTTCGGCAGAATTACGGCGCGTACGTGCTGCAGGTTCCCCAGCGCTATGAAGCCGACCAGACGGCGGCGTATCTTCTGGGTTATGTTCGCAGCGCCGACGGCGTTGGGATGACCGGACTGGAGCGAGCCTTTGACGACTGGTTGTCCCAACGGGATAAAGTGGTTTACGGCGTCGCTGACGCGGCGAATCTCATCTTGCCCGGTTACGGCGTTCAAAACAGCAAAGAGCGCACCTGCTGCCTGTTTACCACATTGGATCGTTCCTTGCAGAAGAAGGTGGAACAGGTGGTGAACCGGGTGACGGAGGGACGCTGCTGCGCCATCATTACAGAGGTGGAATCCGGCGATATACTGGCCTGCGCCACGGCTCCGGGATACGATCCCCTTCAGGTGGAGGAACTGCTTGCAAGTGAGAATCAGGAGCTTTTGGACATTGCTTTGCAGGGGCAGTATCCCCCCGGTTCGGTATTTAAAATCGTGGTAGCTGCGGCGGCGCTGGAGTCGGGGGCGTGTACGCCGAATCAGGAATTCATCTGCACCGGCGCTCAGCAGATGGGGGATGTGACCATCGCCTGTACGGCCAAGCAGGGTCACGGAACGCTGACCATGGAAGAAGCCTTCGCTCAATCCTGCAACTGCGCCTTCATACAGATGGGGCAGCAGACGGGAGCGGCGGCCATCTTGGATATGGCAAAAAAATTGGGACTGGGCAGTTCGGTTCTGAAGGGTCTGGAAATGGATCGGACGGGCAATCTGATGTCCGAAAGCGAAGCGGTGGGCGCGGGAATAGGCAACCTGTCCATCGGACAGGGAACGGTTTTAGTTACGCCGCTGCAGGTAGCGCAGCTGACCCAGACCGTCGCCAATGGTGGCGTGTTTACCGGATTGTATCTGGCCGATGCGCAAAAGGATGATGACGGTTTGCAAAAGCTGCCGCGTGACGCGGCGCAATCGGTGATGCGCAAAGAAACGGCTGATGCGCTGCTTTCCATGATGCGCAGGACGGTGGCGGAGGGAACGGCCAGCCGGCTGAAGGATTGGGACTGCGGCGGAAAAACCGGTTCGGCGGAAGGCGTTTTCCATGGGAAGGAAACGGTTCACGCCTGGTTTACCGGCGTGGTTCCCGCAGAAAATCCCCGGTTTTCCGTCACGGTGTTCGTGGAAAACGGCGGTTCCGGTGGAAAAGCGGCGGTTCCTGTCTTTGAAGAGATCATGGAGCAATTGGAATAGAAGGGCGAAGCGATGAAATGGCGTCGGTCATTGTTCGTCCTGGAAAGCGGTTTTCAGTTTAGAGACCGCTTTTTTTTCGATTCGAGACACATACGATCGGGAAATGCCCAGCCGTTCCGCTACCTGGTGCTGGGTCTGACACTCCTGACCGTTCAAACCGAAGCGCAGGAGAATCACGGTGCGTTCCCGAGCTGTCAACAGGTCGTCGATGGCCTGGTGGAGCTTTTTTACTTGGAGTTTGTATTCCAGATCGTCGACGATGGCGTCGCCGTCGGTGCCCAGAATGTCGTTAAAGCTGATTTCGTTTCCGTCCTTATCGGTGCCGATGGGTTCGTTGAGAGAAATCTCGTAACGAATTTTTTTAGAGGCGCGGATATGCATGAGAATTTCGTTTTCGATGCATTTGGCCGCATAGGTGGCAAGCCGCACGGATCTTCCGCGCTGATAGGTGTTGACCGCCTTGATCAGGCCGATAGTGCCGATGGAAATCAAGTCGTCCGCGGAACGGCCGTTTCCCGTATATTTTTTCGCAATGTGGGCGACTAAACGTAGATTGTGTTCCACTAAAAGATTCTTGGCTTGCTGGTCGCCGGCTTCGTAAAGCTCTAAGAGAGCGGCTTCCTCTTCGTCAGACAGGGGTTGAGGAAAGGAATTTCCCATGGATACGTAACCGCTGAGCAGGATCAGTGGATTGGAAAGCAAAAGGGAAGTGAGAATCAGAGACAGGCTCATATGTGAACTCCTTTCAAGACCGGAGGGTTCCGGAAGAATGGTAGAGTATATGAAAAAAAAGGGAGAATACTGCCTGTCAGAAAAAAAGAGGGACAGAAAAACCTTGCGCAGCCGGAAGGGGGCGCGATATAATAAATTGATTACGCAAAAAAGAGGTAGATGATATGTTCACATATTTGGATAACAGCGCGACTACGAAACCCTACGATCAGGTGACGGAGGCAGTGAGTCAGGCCATGAGCCAGACCTTTGGCAATCCGTCGTCGTTGCATCGCATGGGGATGGCTGCGGAAAAGCTGGTGAAGGAGGCGCGGGAGCGGGTTGCCCAATCGATCGGTGCCCTACCGGAGGAAATATTTTTTACCTCCGGCGGAACGGAAGGGGATAATACCGCCATTTTCGGCGCGGTCAACGCCCGCCGCCACGGAGGAAATAAAATCATCACCTCGTCGGTGGAGCATCCAGCGGTGCTGGAACCCTTTCAGGAACTGAAACGCCGCGGCTTTGAAACCGTTTTGCTCAACGTAGACCGAACGGGGCGCATCGATTTGGAGCAGTTAAAAAATGAGCTGGATGAGAATACGATTTTCGTCAGCATCATGCACATCAATAACGAGCTGGGAACCATTCAGCCGCTGGCCGAGGTGGGACGGCTGATTCAGCAGGCCAACGACAGATGGGGCAAACAGATTCTCTTTCACACGGACGCCGTGCAGTCCTGGGGAAAGGAAGAAATCGACGTGAAGAAGCTGCCGGTGGACATGCTGTCTGTCAGCGGACATAAAATTCACGGACCCAAGGGCATCGGCGCTCTGTACATCCGTAAAGGCTTAAATCTTCCTTCGATGATCTTCGGCGGAGGTCAGGAAAAGGGTTTCCGCTCCGGCACGGAAAACGTACCGGCCATTGCGGGTCTGGGCGTTGCGGCCATGCTCTGCGAGCGGGAGCGAAGGGAAAAGATTCAGGGACTGAAAGAACTGCGAAACCGGCTGATGACCGGCATAGAAGAAACCGTAGAGGGCGCGGTGATCAACAGTCCCCGACAGGAAAACGCCAGCCCGGCCATTTTAAACGTCAGCTTTCCCGGCTGCCGCGGCGAGGTGCTGCTTCACATGCTGGAACAAAAGGATATCTACGTGTCCACCGGTTCCGCCTGTTCCTCGCATAAAAAGGGCAGTCACGTGCTCAGCGCGGCGGGGTTAACGCCGGAGAAGATCGAAGGAGCGCTGCGGTTTTCCTTCAGCTGCGACGTGACAGAAGAACAGATCGGCTACGTGCTGAAGGAGTTAAAGGCGGCGGTGGATTCCATGCGCCGGCTCACCGGCATGATGGGACGGGGAAAGAGAAAATAAGGAAAAGGAAAGCAGGATGGAACAGAAAACATATATCGTGCGCTGCGGCGAAGTGGCGCTGAAGGGAATGAACAAACCGTATTTTGAACGCATGCTGGCTGACAGGCTCCGCCGTTCTCTGAAAAAGGTGGGCGACGGAATCGAAGTGAAGCGGGACGAGGGTCTGATTTTCGTCCGTACGCCGCTGCTTTTTGAGGAAGAAGCCGTAATGAAGGCCATTACAAAGGTGTTCGGCGTGGCTTCCGTCAGTCCGGCGGTGGAGATCGATATTGAAGAAGGAAGCGCCGCCCAGATTATGGAACGGATCGGCGATGCAGCCGTGGAATATATGAAGCGTCTCATCCAGACCCGGGGAATCAAAACCTTTAAGGTGGAAGCCAAGCGCGCCAACAAGCAGTTTCCCATCCAGTCTCCGGAAATCGGACGCATCATCGGCGCTAAGATTTTGGTGGGCTGTAAGGTGCTTTCGGTGGATGTGCATCATCCGGACTGCCGCCTGTTCGTATCTGTCCGCAGAGGAAAGGCCTACGTCTTTGAGCAGAAGGTTTCGGGTTTCGGCGGGCTGCCTCTCGGAACCAACGGCAAGGGCATGGTGCTTTTATCCGGCGGAATCGACAGTCCTGTGGCAGCCTTTCTCATGGCCAAGCGCGGCATGATGATCGAGGCCGTTCACTTTCATTCCTATCCCTACACCAGCGAACGCGCCTGGGAAAAGGTGCAGGATCTGGCTTCCATCGTGGCGGGATACTGCGGCCGCTTTACGATCCACAGCATCAACCTGCTACCCATCCAGGAGGCCATCGTGGCAAACTGTCCGGAGGAAGAAATTACAATTTTGGTGCGCCGCTTCATGATGCGGCTGGCGGAGAAGGTGGCGCAGGAAACCGGCTGCATGATGCTGATCACCGGAGAAAATCTGGGTCAGGTGGCAAGCCAGACGGCGGAGGCGCTGGTGGTGACCGACGCTTCAGTGCAGCTGCCGGTGATGCGCCCTCTGATTGCCATGGACAAGGTGGACATTATGGATGTCGCGAAAGAAATCGGCACCTACGAAACGTCCATTCTGCCCTATGAGGACTGTTGTACTGTGTTCCTTCCCAAACATCCGGCCACCAAACCCAAGCTGGAAAAGATACTGGAATCGGAAAGCCATCTGGACGTGGAGGGGCTGATAGAAGCAGCTCTTTTGGAAAAGACCAGCACCGTCATCTATCCGAGGGAGTAGGCGGTTTCGCTTTGTTAATTAAATGAAAAAAACGTTTTTCAGAGATCATCCATCTCCGAAAAACGATTTTTTATTTTTCATTTAATATAAGTTCCCAATCCTTAGGGAAACCAATATGCTTTAACGAAATGGCGCTGCTGTATTCTTCAATCAACGCTTTCAGTGGGATAACAAAGCGGGAATCCCATTTTTCAGGCATAGGGTAAAGGTACCTTAAAACTAACAGTTGAGTAAACAATTTTCGATCTGCTCGAATTTTACTGCTTTTGGGAACAGCTGGCATAGCAGGAAATATCCAATAATAGAGTCGGGAATAGTGAGCGCATCTATTTCTTAAGTCGGTCAGACATCGTAGCCAACTTTCCAGAAGTTTGGGGACGGTGCCCAGCTCTGCAGCGATTGTTTTTTTATCTTCCGTGAGCATATCCCTATAAAAATATGATAACATACCGATGGAGAAAAATTCGATGATCACCCATATGGGGAATTGTCCGTTGTAATTGGCGTTGTGATGTTTTACCACTAAAGTAGAAGAATTTTCCTCAATACACAAGCTTAATTTTTCTTCAAATTTGTCGGAATTATGTTTATCCGAAAAATTATTAAGTGACAAATATCCCAATGGGCCGTATTTATGTGCTACAAAATAGGAAAGTCTTGTTCTCAGGTTTATTTCAATATCCTCAATGATAGAGAAAATAAGACCCCTTAATCGGCTGTCAAATTCGTATATTTTTTGAATGCTGGAAAAGGTTACATTGGGAAAATACTGGCCATCCTTTTTACGAAAAGGAAGGAAATAAGCGGATACTCTGTAGTAGTTTGCTCGCTTTAAAAACTGGATACATTCCTTTTCTTCTGTCTGCTCAATGACAAATCCTTTTTCCTTTATTAATTTTATTTGTTCTTCAAAGGTAGTAGCTTCTTTTATCTGCACTGAGACTCCTCTTTTCCTGTATAAAAAAATGTCTCCCCATGGGGCACATCACTTTCGCGAGAGGTGTGGGGAGTCCTGTTGTTATTATAATACGCTCATTGAGCGTAAAAGTCAACACAAAAATTGGGAAAATTTAGGTATTTTATTATTGGTTTTAGAAATACGTTGCAAAGCAACCCGTACCTCGACAAAAATAGAACCAATTCCCCTTTCTCTTTCAGAGACAAGCTGCCAAAGCGGCGGTATAATGGAAGAGGGAAGGGGGTTTTTTTATGAGCAAGTCATGTGAAATGACCTGGGAAAATCACTGTCTTATAGCGAAACTTTCCGGCGAGGTGGATCATCATCTGGCAGAGGAGCTGCGACGATGCCTGGATGAAGCGATTTTGCAGGGAATTGATCGAATGGGTCGCGTGGATCTGATCTTCGACTTCAGAGATGTTTCTTTTATGGATAGCTCCGGAATCGGAGTCGTTATGGGACGATATAATAAGATTCACGAAACGGGCGGCCAGGTTTACGTAACGGGATGCGAACCCTATGTGGATCGCATTTTGGAACTGTCAGGAATTTATCTGATTACCCGGCGAAAGGCCAAGGTGCAGGAGGCGCTGGAGGAAAGTCGGGGAAGGGCGGAGGAAGCGCGATGAACAGAGAACTAAAAGAAGAAAAGCGATTGCAGAACCGGCTGAAAACGGTTTTTCCGGCGACTTCGGAAAACGAGGGACTGGCCCGAGCCATCGCCGCGGCGTTTTCCGCACAGGCGGATCCCACGATGGAGGAGCTGACGGAAATTCGCACGGCGGTTTCCGAGGCGGTGAGCAACGCGGTCATTCATGGGTATCCCGAGGGTGGCGGCGAAGTGGTGATGGAACTGGAAATGTATTCTGACGGCAGTCTGACGATTTCCATAGAAGATCACGGCGTGGGCATCGCCGATGTGGAACAGGCGAAGGAACCGCTGTTTACTACGGGCGGTGACAGCGAGCGATCCGGTATGGG
>CANEEC010000019.1 GCA_947426455.1 uncultured Clostridia bacterium
CATCAGCTGGGCGGGCGTGCCTTTATCACAGCTGGCGATGAACACGCCGCCGTCGAAGGGAGTTGCTCCGGCGTGGATTTCGATCATGTTGGCAATCATGTCTCGACTGGCCAGAGAATAATTGATGCCGTCGTGGCCCTGGGACATGCCGTCGCAGATGTCGGTGGTGAAATAGCGGGCAGCCCGGCCGTCGGCCTCGGCAACGCCGGCAACGACCTGATCCACCAGCTCCAGCAGATGGGCGCTTCCCGGATGACTGTCACCGAAGGTGCTTTCCACCATGATCTGAGGTTTGGACAGATCCTCCACCGTCCAACCCATGCCCATGCGCAGGGGATCCTGCTCGGGAGCGATGCTGCGAATTTTTTGACTTATCATACCCTTGTCCCTCACTTTTCAATTGTTTTTATCATTTTGATTTTATGGATTTTGTTATAGTTTATCACAAAATGGGCGGACAGTAAATATTTCCGGCGTTCTTCACCCGAATGGCGGGGCTGTGGTTCTTGACATTTTGCGTCCGCTGGGGTATTATACTATCGTATATGAATTGCCTTTTGGTGGCTTCGTAAAACGTGGTTTAGGTTCTGCGCAATAAGAATCTGCGAACCTCGTCAGGTCCGGAAGGAAGCAGCGATAAGCGGAATCTCTTATGTGCCGCAGATCAGCCTTTTCCAAAGATTGCGGAGCCACTAAAGGGCAATTTTTTCTTAATCGGAACGTGAAGAGCGCGTTTTCATCAGATGGGGAGGCGAGGCCATGTACCAGGCGCTGTACCGGAGTTTTCGGCCGGAGACCTTTGAAAGCATCTTAGGACAGGAACACATCGTAAAAATATTGAAAAATCAGATCGATACGGCAACCACCAGTCACGCCTATCTGTTCTGCGGCACCCGGGGAACGGGCAAGACTTCCACAGCCAGGATTCTGGCAAAGGGGATGAACTGTCTGGCGCCCGAGGGTGGCCGTCCCTGCGGCGTTTGTGAGAATTGCGTCAGCATTAAAAACGGTACGTTTATGGACGTGATTGAAATCGACGCCGCTTCCAACAACGGTGTGGAAAACATTCGGGAGCTGCGGGAAAGCGTCAAATATCCGCCGGTTGCCGGGCGGTGCAAGGTGTACATCATCGACGAGGTTCACATGCTCACCGGCGGAGCCTTTAACGCGCTGTTAAAGACGCTGGAGGAACCGCCGGAAAACGTCATGTTCATTCTGGCTACCACAGAGGTAAACAAGCTTCCGGCCACCATTTTATCCCGTTGCCTTCGCCTGGATTTCAAGCGAATTCCGGAGCGTCAGCTGAAGGACGGTATGCGAAAGATCTGCGATCAGCTGGGAATTCAGGTGGAGGAGAGCGCACTGGGGCTGATCTGCGCCAACGCCGACGGTTCGGTGCGCGACGGCCTGAGCCTGCTGGATCAGTGCATTTCCGGCGGGGGAAAGACGGTAAGCCGTGACGAGGTTCTGGAGCTGATCGGCGCTTCCGGCGAGGAAGTGCTGATGGAGCTGACCGACTATGTGACGGGAGGTCAGGTTGCCAGGGCGCTGGTGCTTTTGAACCGGCTGCTGGCCGACGGCAAGGACGTCCGTCAGCTGATGAAGGACTGGATCGAGCATTATCGGTGCCTTCTGATGACCAAATACATTAAAAATCCGGAAGAGGTGCTGAATCTGTCGGCAGAAAATGTGGAACGCATCCGCAGCCAGAGCCAGCGCTTATCCCTGCCGGTGATCAATAACAGCATTTTGGAGCTGTCAAAGACCCTGACCGACGCCAAGTGGTCTACTCAACCCCGGGTATTGCTGGAACTTGCCATCGTGCGGCTGGGCAGCGGAGACGGCGCGGAAGTGGGATTTTCTCAGCGCATGGCTGTAACGCCCCGGAGAGTGGCAGCCGCACAGAATGCGGATGATGGCGGTGCGGCGGTCAACACGTCGGGCGCTTTCAAACCTGCCGGCGGCGCTGCGGGAAACTTGTCGGTTGACGAAGCCGCCGCAGGAAATTTACAGGGTACGGATGACTTGCCGCCATGGGAAGAACCGGCGGGACAGTGGATTTCTTCGCCGGAGACGTCCGCCGCGCAAGGTACGCCCGCCGAACAGGATGCGTCTTCGGCGCGGAGAATGGCCACGACGCAGGAAGCGACAGCAGATCAGGAGATCACTGTGGCGCAGGAGACGTCTGCGCCGCCTTCCGCGGCTGCGCAATCCGATGAACCCGATGAAATCGAAGCGCTGGATCTGGAATTGGAGGATCTCTGGTTCAGTATCTTCGACGATCCGTCGGTGAAAAAAGGAAGCTTTCTGCTGCTTCGCATGGGAAGCAAGCTGCGAAAGGTGACGGATACGGCCTTCTTCGTGGAGGCCAACAACAATGTTACCCGCGATTTGTTGAAAAGCAATGAACCGCTGCTGTCTCAACTGATGGAACAGCGCGTGGGACGCAAATTACAGATGCGCCTGGAAGAGGAAGAAACAACCTCGGAGGAAGACGACAAAATAAAGAGGGCGCAGGAGCTGGCGAAGTCCATTGAAGACAAGCTGGGAATCAGCGTTGAAGTGAGATAAGCAGAAGTGAGATAAGAAAAGGAGAGACGAAATATGGGAAGAGGAATGAAAGCCGGAAAGAAGCCCAGCGCAGGCGGCGGCGGAAATATGCAAAAGCAGCTTCAGCAGCTTCAGCAGATGCAGCGCCGCATGGAACAGATGCAGGCTGAGCTGGAAGAAAAGGAAGTGGAGACCACGGCGGGCGGCGGCGCCGTCAGCGTAGTGGCTACCGGTAAAAAAGAAATCAAAAAGATTACGCTGAAGCCGGAAGTAGTAGACCCTGACGACGTGGAAATGCTGGAGGATCTGATCATGGTCGCGGTGAACGAAGCGCTGCGTCAGGTGGAGGAAATGTCCCAGAATGAGATGAGCAAGCTGACCGGCGGGTTGTCCATCCCGGGAATGATGTAGCCATGACCGGCGCAAAGCAGTACGCCAAGCCGTTGGCACAGCTGATTCGGGAGTTGTCCAAGCTCCCGGGAATCGGCGGGAAAAGCGCCCAGCGTTTGGCGTTTCACATTTTGTCTTTGGAGGACGGCGAGGCGATGGCCTTGGCGGAGGCCATAACGGATGCGAAAAAGAATATGAAATACTGTTCCGTCTGCGGCAATCTGACGGACGTAGATCCTTGCATATACTGTTCCGATGAGACGAGAGATCCGTCGGTAATCTGCGTGGTGGAAACCCCGCGGGACGTCAGCGCTGTGGAGCGCATCCGCGAGTTTCACGGCATGTATCACGTGCTTCACGGAGCCATTTCACCCATGGACGGAATCGGACCGGAGGATATCAATTTGAAATCGTTGATTCTGCGCTTGCAGGATGAACGAATCAAGGAAGTGATTTTGGCCACCAATCCCAATATCGAAGGGGAGGCTACGGCCATGTATATCTCCCGGCTGATTAAGCCGGCGGGAATCAAGGTCAGCCGCATTGCCCACGGCATTCCGGTGGGCGGTGATTTGGAGTACGCCGACGAGGTGACGCTGGCCAAGGCACTGGAAGGCCGGAAAGAATTGTAGGCAAACGTCTGGCGAAGAGAAGGTACCGACAAGAAATTATGGAAAGTTACGTTTACATCGTAGAGTGCGCGGATAAGACTCTGTATACCGGCTGGACGAATCGGCCGGTGCACAGGCTTGCGACCCACAACGCAGGTAAGGGCGCGAAATACACCCGGAGCCGTAAACCCGTGAAATTGGTGTATTTGGAACGCTTGCCGGACAGATCGGCGGGATTGATCCGCGAGGCGCAAATCAAAAAGCTTACGGCGGGGGAAAAGCGCAGGCTGGTGGAAAGCTGCGCAGGACGCAGCCAGGCCTTGTATCGTTTTGTTCAGGAAGGCGGGGCGGAAACTGCCAACCTGCAAGTCCGTACACGAGGCGCGGACGCTTGCACGCCAACCTGCGCAAAGCAGAAAAAAGGAAAAATAAAAAGCGAATGATCTGACGGCGGTTTTGCCACAGAACATTCGCTTTTTTTCTGGTGCGAAAAGCTATCTGTTTTTTACCATGCCGATGGCTCCCAGGACGATGCCGGCAGCACCGGTCACAGCGCCGATGATTCCGAATACAAAACCTAACTGTGCAATTTTTTTCATGGTTTGGCCTCCTTTGTTCAGGCGAATTTTCATTGCTTATCCTAATCATAACAATACTGACGCCCAAAGTCAATTCCGGGGTTTTACTTTTGCCTTTTGGCTTTTCTCTTGTATCGCCGCCGGAAAACAGTGTATAATGAACAGTAGAATTTTAGTGTGCGGCGATGGAACGCACAGAAAGAGGAAACCCATGCCTACGCCATCTTCCAATGTAGCGTTTACCATATTCGGATTTGACATCATGTGGTATGGCATTTTGATTGCCACCGGAATGTTGTTAGCCATAGCAATCGCCTTTCGGCGAGCGCCCCGTCACGGTATCGAACCGGATCGGATTTACGATATCGCGCTGGTGTGTCTGCCCGCGGCTGTGGTGGGATGCCGGCTGTATTACGTGGCCTTTCACTGGGATCAGTATGCCGGCGACATTGCAAAGATTTTGAATATCCGGGAGGGCGGTCTGGCCATTCACGGCGGTCTGATTTTCGGTATCGGCGCAGGGGTGCTTCTCTGCCGCCGGTGGAACATCCATCCGTTAAACGGCGTGGATCTGGTGGTGCCGGGAATCGCGCTGGCGCAGTCCATCGGCCGTTGGGGAAACTACTTCAATCAGGAGGCTCACGGCGGACCGACGAATTTGCCCTGGGCCATCGAGGTAAACGGTCAGATGGTACACCCTACGTTTTTATACGAATCCATCTGGTGCTTCCTTTTGTTTTTCATCTTGATATATATTGATAACCATCGGAAATTTGAAGGACAGACGTGTCTCAGCTACGGTATTTTGTATTCCATAGAGCGGTTTTTCGTAGAGGGACTGCGCACCGACAGTTTAATGCTGGGGCCGCTGCGCCAGGCGCAGGTGATCAGCGTGGTGCTGATCGTCCTCTGCAGCGCCTCCTACTTCGTGTTGAAACGGCGGGCTGAGCGGGACGCGGAAGCGGCGCCAACATCGGCGCCGACGCATGGCAATGGAGAGAAAGACGGAGATGAATGAAGATCCGCAAAGAAAATAGGCCGGATAAAATGAAGCGACTCAAAAAGTCGGACAAAAAGGGCTCGCTGCCTGTGATTCGCAGGCAGCAAGCCCTTTTTATGTGGCGTTACAATTCGTTCGCTTCAGATTATATGGCCTGCCCTTTGCGCTGCTTACCGGCGTGGAGAATCAGTCCTAAAATCAGGCCGATAGCGGCGGGAACCACCCATCCCAAGTTCAGCTTGAACAGGGGGAGAAAACTTTCGGCGAAAGTGATGGCCGGCGCCAGGTGCAGAGAGCTTACCACGGCCGCGGGCAGCGTGTTGATGCAGTCGAAGATGGCCGCAAACCACGTGAATATCATAACGCAGGTGTAGACGATGCGGTCGTGGTCGAACAGCTTTCCGAAGATGGCCAGAAGGATCAGCGTAATGGCCGGGGGATACAGAAGCATCAGTACCGGTGAGCTGTAGCTGATGATAGCAGACAGTCCTACGTTGGAAATACCGAAGGAAAAGACTGTAAAGATGATGGCCCAGGTTCTGTAGGACAGAGCGTTGGGGAACATTCTGGAGAAGGCGTCGGAACAGCTGGTCACCAGGCCGATGGACGTCTTCAGACAGGCGAAGGTGATGGTCAGCGCCAAAACGAGGCTGCCGAAGCTGCCCAGATAGTGGCCGGAAAGCTGAGCCAAAGCGATGCCGCCGTTTTCGGAGGTTTCGAACAGCCCTCTGGACTGCGCGCCCATGAGGATCGAAAGGATATAGATCACCGCCATTAAAAGTCCGGTGAGAATGCCGGAGCGGAGAACGTCGCCGGCGATGGCGGAATCCTCTGTAACGCCCATCTGGCGGATGATGTCGATGACGACGATGCCGAAGGCTAAACCGGCGATGGCGTCCAGGGTGCCGTAGCCGTCAATCAATGAAGCAAAGAGCGCGCCGTCTTCATAACCGGCGGCCGGTTGGATGGTAGAGGCAGCAGCGCCGGGATGGGAAAGTGCCGCGATCAACAGGATGGCGAAGAACAACAGGAAGATAGGATTGATGATCTTGCCGATCCAGACGGTGATATTATTGGGCCGCAGGGAAAAGAACAGAACCAGCGCAAAGAAGGCCAGAGAAAACAGAAACAGCACCAGCGATGCGGAGGTGCCTTCTCCCAGCATGGGTTCAATACCGGTGGTAAAGGATGTGGTTGCGCAGCGGGGGATGGCGAACAGCGGTCCGATGGTCAGATAGAGAAGAATGGTAAAGAAATAGCTGTACCTTCTTCCTACCTTTGCCGACAGCATCTGCAGGCCGTCGGAGTGGGTGCTGCCGATGGCTGCAACGCCTAAAATGGGAATTCCCACGGCGGTGATGATAAAGCCGATGGTGGCGGGCAGGAAATTGCTTCCTGCAAGCTGACCCAGGTGAACGGGAAAGATCAGGTTTCCCGCGCCGAAGAACATTCCGAACAATGTACCGGCAACCAATATTCTCTCTTTTGTGGATAATCTCTTCATATTGTGTAAGTCTCCTTTTCTTTTCTGTATTGTAACATTCTATTGGCTATTTTTGAAACGAGGGTATATAATAGATATATGACATTTTGTAATATCCTGAAAAGGAGAGTATTCCATGGAGAGTAAAAAGTTAGAGATTTTGGTGACGGCTGTAGATTTGGGAAGCTTTTCCAAGGCCGCGGAGGTGGTAGGGTATACCCAGTCGGGACTGACCCACATGATGGACAGCCTGGAGCGGGAGATCGGGGTTTCCCTGCTGCGGCGGGATCACAGCGGCATTGAACTGACAGAACAGGGGGAGCGGCTCATGCCGGCGATTCGGGAGTTTTTGAAGGCCAATGCCGATTTGGAAAATCAGATACGGGATATCGCCCGGCAAAAGACTCAAAACATTCGCATTGCGGCCTATTCCAGCATCGCTATGCACTGGATGCCGGAGATCCTCTATCGCTTTCGGCGGCAATGCCCTGACGTCAACGTGGATCTGCGGATGGTGGACAATGCCTTAGAACCGTTTGAGCTGTTGAACGAGGGAAAGACCGACGTAATCTTCGCCAGTCGTCAGGAATATGAAAACTGCATCTGGACGCCGCTGTACGAAGAACGGATGTATGCGATTCTTCCCAGCGACTATCCCATGAACGGCAGGATGGCCTTTCCGCTGAAGGAGTTCGAAGGAAAGGAATTTTTAATGCCGTACGGCCGCTTCGATATCGACGTCAACGCCGCTATGAAGAAGGTCGGGATAAAGCTGAACACGAGAGAATCCTACGTGGATGACGAGACGGTGATCCGCATGGTGGGAAGGGGACTGGGCGTTTCCATGATGTCAGAACTGATGATTCGGGGACAGCTGGATGACGTGCTGTGTATTCCTGTGGCTCCGCGAACCGTTCGAGAACTGGGGATGGGCGTGGCGAAGAGCCTTAACACTCCCGCCTGTATTTTAAACCTGCAGGAATGTGTGTTGCAGTTTTTGCGGGAATTGCAGCGAAAAGAGGGGTCGATGCTCCGCCGGTTGTGAAGCCGCGGTGCAGTGCTCATGTGCCATAAAGTAACACAGACAAAAGATGGACGGCAGCCTTATGAAAATGCGAACCGCACGGATGAATGAAATGGGAAAATCTCTTATTTCAACTACTCGCATGTCCCGGATGAAGTCAATTGCGAAAGAGAACTTTTCCAATAAAAATAACTATAATTTCGTTATTAAAGTAAATATCGTAAGAAGTTTTGCAAATTTCTTGAGAGAAAGATTACATTATGCTATACTTATAAGTCAGTGACATACTCTTTTCTCCCTGGGGAAGGGAATTCATATACGGGGAAGACTCCGAAAGTCTTAATCCCGTAAACCATTGGAAATATAGAGAAGACGAAGGAGAATGAAGATATATGAAATTAGGAATCGTAGGACTTCCCAACGTGGGAAAGAGCACGCTGTTCAACGCCATCACCAAAGCGGGAGCGGAAGCCGCCAACTATCCCTTCTGCACCATCGAACCCAACGTGGGGGTCGTCACCGTTCCCGACGAGCGGCTGAAGGTGCTGCACGAAATGTACAACTCCAAAAAGACCGTTTATACCACCATCGAATTTTACGATATTGCCGGTCTGGTGAAGGGGGCTTCCAAAGGCGAAGGACTGGGGAATAAATTCCTGGGTCACATTCGGGAAGTGGCCGCCATCTGCCACGTAGTGCGCTGTTTTGAGGATGAAAACGTGGTTCACGTGGACGGAAAGATCGATCCGTGTTCCGACATTGAAACCATCAATATGGAGCTGATTCTCTCCGATATGGAAGTGCTGGAACGGCGCATCCAGAGAACCACCAAGAATCTGAAGGGCGACAAGTCCTTACAGACGGAGCTGGACCTTCTGAAGAAAGTCATGGCTGTATTAGAAGAAGGAAAATCGGCCAGAATCATGGAGCTTTCCGAGGAAGAAGCGGAATTCGTCAAATCCTTAGACCTGCTGTCCTACAAACCCATCATCTATGTGGCCAACGTGGCGGAGGACGGCGTGGCCGACGCCGATGAAAATCCCCATGTGCAGGCCGTTCGTGAATTCGCTGAAACCGAGGGGTCGGAGGTGGTGGTCATCAGCGCCAAGGTGGAATCGGAGATCGCCGAGCTTCCCGACGACGAGCGAGCCATGTTTTTAGAGGAACTGGGCATCGAAGAATCCGGTCTGGACAAGCTGATCAAGGCGAGCTATCATCTGCTGGATCTGATTTCCTTCCTCACCGCCGGCGAACCGGAGGTTCGCGCCTGGACGGTAAAGCGCGGTTCCAAAGCGCCCCAGGCGGCGGGCAAAATCCACAGCGACTTCGAAAAGGGATTCATTCGCGCCGAAACCATCGCCTACGACAAGCTGATCGAATGCGGCGGCAATTTGGCCACGGCCAAAGAAAAGGGTCTGATTCGTTCCGAGGGAAAAGAATACGTCGTGAAGGATGGAGACGTCATGCACTTCCTCTTCAATCTGTAGACAATAGCTCATCATTTTACATGAAACCAGGAATCCGTTGGAATCTCGACATTTGTTGAAATTCCAGCGGGTCTTTTGTTTTTTGGTATTGATTCTGTTTCACAGTCTTTCGTGTTCTTTCTTTTTATTTCACGTTGTTTTTTAATTTCGTTGGCCATAAACTGGCCATAAATTGGTCATAAGATATTGCTTAACGTAATCAAATAAAACGGTCTAATTTATCGATGCTGTCCAACTGATGATCCTGCAGGGAATCTTGGTAAATGTTCATCGTAGTGACGACATTCTTATGACCAAGCATGACGGATACTGTTTTTACATCAATACCACATTCTAAAGCACGCGTTGCCCAGGTGTGACGGAGTGCGTGCAGTCCTTTATATGGCACCCCCATCTTCTCGCATTCCTTCGCCCACATAGTACGCAAGTTGGCCTGCGTTCGAATAGTGTAGACATTGGACGGGAAGACCAGATTTCGGATATTAAGCCTTTCGTTCTGTCGATGGTGTAATCCTTCCAAAACGTCGAGAACCTTCGCTGACAAGGCGATTTTACGTGTACCAGAAGGGGTTTTCGTGCGATCCGCTATCTGGGGATTTCCACTGATCTCTACAACGGTCTTATTTATATTGACCGTGCGGTTTTCAAAGTCGATATCATCCCAGGTCAAAGCCGATGCCTCGCCAATGCGGAGACCGGTGGAGATCAGGAAGAAATAAATTTGTCGCAGATCATCCGATTGTTTCAGATGATCTACGATGATTTTTTGTTCCGTAGCAGTATAAGCTTCTACTTTTTTTGCGGGACGGAGCTTGTGAAGATGCACGCCTATATGAGGATTTTTTGGGATCAAGCCGTTGGCTACGGCTTCTTCAAGGCACTTTTTAAACTGGACGGCTACAGCGTTTGCAGTGGAGTGGGAATAGGTGGCATCTTTGTGTTTTAGATTTTTTTGGAACATGGCCGCATATCCTTCTTCGAGGATAGGCTTAGACAAATTTTGAAGGCTGAGATGACCGAAAACAGGGATAATGTGATTGTTAAACATCGCCGTGTAACCCTTCAAGGTAGATTCGGTAACTTTTGGTTCGACGTATCGTTTCAACCAGGCACGCACCCATTCTTCCACAGTGAGGCTGTTCTTTCTGACATACATGCCCATATACGATTCAGCACGAAGTGCGTTTAATTTCTCAATGACTTCTTGCTTTGTTTTTCCGGAAACGGATCTGCGCTGGCCATCAATAACAATACGACCACGCCAGCCGTTTTGATGACGGCCAATCGATCCTTCGCCGTTGGATCTTCTTCCTGACACGAATGTACCTCCTAAAAATGGGCATAAAAATACCCGAGACTTGCATTTTCCGGGCTGTAATGGTACAATCTATACGATGATGTGTAGGTTGTACCACAGCAGCCTCTATGATGACCGCTTCCTGTTGGCGCAGGAGGCGGTTGTTCTTTTTATTTAATCACAATTTGATTTCGTTTGATCGTTTTTTCTTAATTTAATGGATTCACGGTATTGTTCTGCTGGTGGGAAATCAACAAAGTCTACCGTTTTATCGTGATTATTTTTGACCACATCTTTTATTTCGTCTAATGTGACGTTGAAAAACTCTCTTCGCGTATTTACAACATTAACTTTTCGATCTTCAAACGCGCGATGTAAAGCAGCTTCTAATTTTGGTGCATCATCCGAGAAAATCATAGCGTGTATATCAAAATTGAACGGAACTGATGCGTCGCTAAGTTCATCGATTCTGTCTTCCGGCTCCAATCGACGGGTCATACCTATTTTATACACGTTTTCGCCAAATGCGCCAATGTTGGAGATGATATATACGTATCCGGCTCGTTGATTAGCCTCTCTGTAATCCAATGCTTTCATATTCTCGTCGATGACGTTAAGACGCTCTTTCAATTCTTTTTCTTTTTCAAAAAGAAGAGCCTTTTCAGTTTCATCAGCGCAGTCATTTAATTGTTTTTGTAATTGAGCTAAAGCCTTATTATAGTGCATTCTTTCTTTTTCTGCGGTTTTTCTGGCTTCCTCGATTTCTTTAGCAACCTTTGCTTCTTCTCGTTGTTGTGCGCGGAGCTCTTTGAGTTCTTCCTTTTCCTTTTGTTTTTTCATTTGGTATTCGAGAGCCAAAGAAAGTTCATCATATTTTAAGTTGATATACGAATTTGAAATATATACAGACATGATCTTTCCGAGCTTCTCGATTGACTCTGCCGATTTCGAAATGCGCAGACGACATCGATCGTAATTATTAAATCTAACAGATAAGACAGCAGCTTCGCATTCGTTATTAAACGACCTTAAGCAAAGTTTAATCATATCGTTCACAAGCTTTTTCCCTTGTGCCTTCGAATTGTTTACTGTCCAACTTTGAGCGCCGACTGCAGCAGTACCGTTTTTAATCATCTGTTTTTGCTTTTCTCGGTTTGCGGTTAACCGTTCTTTATACTCATCGGAATGAGTAAATTCGTATTTTGGTATGTATAATGAGAAAGATTCCAATTCAAGTAATTCTTCCTGTACAACAACTTCCTTTTTGAGACGTTCAATATTTTCTTCCCGCTCGGTGATCTCATTTCTTAATGCGGCTAACCGGTTATTTCCATCTGCAATCTGGGAATTAAGGCTTGCTGCTGTGCGTTTTAAGCAATCAACATCTTTCATTTCTGGTGTAAGCATAGCTTCGAGTTCTGCAATGCGGTTTTGTAGAACACCCAATTGAGCTTGTGATTTTTTTCCAAATAAATCCATAACATACTCCTTTCCTTATTATACCTTTCTCCTTATTTCTACCACTACCCCGAGAATGGAAATAGGGTGGCGGTCATCATCGTAATCATATTGACGTGGAACGTACTCCGGATTGAGTGGCTGGAGCATAATTCCGTCATCATTTTTAAGCACTTTTTTGAGAGTGGCGTCATATCCATTCACATAAACTACAGCGTCCTGGCCGTTCTCACAGTCCGGTTGTAATCGGATGATAATAGTGTCTCCTTCGATATACTTGGGGTACATACTATCTCCTTTAACGCGCAAACCGATGTATCGATGGTCTCCTGCAAGCCATTTCATCGGGATGTCCTCCCAGTCAATGATATCCTCAATGGCTTCTATAGGGATTCCCGCGGGAACAGAACCGAGGACGGGAATACGGACGCCTTTGATTTTGTGTTCGGTGTTTCCATCTTCGTTTTCTTTATAAGGGGCGTCATCCCATCCCATAAGTTCTGATTGTGTTGTTTTTAAAGCGGCTGCAAAAAGATCGATTTTGGTTCGAGATAAATCGACAAGTCCTTTTTCAATCTTAGCAATAGATGATCTGTCTTTATATCCAGTTTTAGATGCAAGTTCATCTTGAGACATGCCCAATTCGCGCCTGCGTTCTTTTATGTTTGCATATAACTGTAGCATATGATTGGCCTCCTTGTAGTTTCAATATAGCATATAAGTGAAAATAATTCAACAAATTTATTAAAAAATGTTGACACATTTTCACGCTCGTGCTATTATTAAAATGTGAATTAAATTCACAGAAAGGAGGAAGGCATGATGGATATCAAATTGCTGAAAGAAAAGATAGAAAACAGTGGAATGACAATCACGTCGATTTCAGAAAAAGCAGGGATTTCAAGAGAAACGCTGTATAACAGAATGAAGAAACCGGACTTTAAAGCCTCTGAGATTTCTGCACTTACAGAAGTTCTCCATCTTGAAAAAGAAGAGAGAGACGTTATTTTTTTTAGCCGATAAGTGAATTTAATTCACGAAAAGGAGAAAAGGAGGGATGTGAAATGAAAATCCTTATCGAAGGCACACCAAGTGAATCGGGATGGATCGTGACACGTGAACCATATCAGCGTCACAGAACATTGGTCAGAACCGGTTCGGGGCAGGATTCATCTTTTGAAGATAAGTAATAACTCCACGCTAATACAAAGGTCTCTACGATATTGCTATTGCCGCGAGACTTTTGCAAAAGGTGTTGCAGGATATCGTCGAAGTAATCTTCATCAGGGAAATCGGGGTCTTTAAAAATATCTTCTGCTAAATCACCAATGGGGAGATCAACCCCGCGAAAATTTAAGATCCATGTTTTGAACGTCCAAGGGACATCTTTACCAACCATACATAGTACCTCCTTTCAGATGGATTTTATCACGGGAAGAGGTACTGCGACAAGCACAAATAGAAAGGAGAACATGTGATGAAAACAAATCAAAAACTTATTGTACTAAAAAGCGCCTGCCCTACCGATGAGTGCATCGGTACTGTCAGACTAACACCGACGGCAGAAAGGGTGGTGCGCCGTCTACGCGCAAAGACATCCCTGCCTATCCGGCAGATCGTGAGTGAAATCATTATACAGTCGGAACCCTTTATTGACATCGATGAGGAAAATGACGGGTGATTGGCCACAGGAAGGAGGAAAGCATGGAAACCAGTTTGGAAATTATCGGTGTGCCGGAAATCATGGGACTCTACGGATTTTCATATGGCTATACGTATGACCTGCTGCACCAAAAAGGGTGTCCGGTGCTGCCGAGAAAGCGGAATCAAAAAATCCGTGTAATCAAAAGCGAGTTTGAAAAGTGGCTGATGAGCCAGAAAGTGAGGTAGGAAGAACTGTGATGGATGTGTATAGAAGTAGGGTGTACACAGATCGACCAGAATATGCAGACTTTGATGCACCAAGGAAATTTATGACAATCCAAAGCATCATAGCAAAATATTTGAAACAACACCCTAAAGCCATATGCTCCTATTCTGGTGGCGCGGATAGCGATATTTTAATCGACTTAATTGAGAGAACAAGAGACTGCTTTGAGTTTCTCCCGCCTGTTAAGTATGTGTTTTTTAATACAGGGCTGGAGATGAAAGCCACTAAAGACCATGTAAAGGAAGTCGCTGAAAAGTACGGCGTGGAAATCGAGGAGTGTCGTCCAAAAGTTGGTATCGTGACAGCAGCGAGAACGTATGGCATCCCGTTTGTATCAAAGATTATGTCTGCAGGACTGTCCGAATGGCAAAAGAAGGGCGTACCGCTATCAATCGCAGATGAATATGAAAAGGCAGAGGACAAGGTTGCAAAGCGTAAGGAATTAAAAGAACGATATCCAAAGTGCGAGAGCCTTATCAACTTCCTTTGTTGTTGCAATTCAGCTGGCGAACCGAGACCGAATATCCAACTGGTAATCAATTCATCTAAGTACATGCGAGATTTTATTGGTGATTATCCGCCAGATTTTCAAATCAGCGCAAAGTGCTGCGATTACTGTAAAAAGCAGGTCGCGCACAAGGTGCAGAAAGACTACGACATGGTTATCACCGGCGAACGCAGGGAGGAAGGCGGGATGAGATCCGTGCCACGTAAAGACAACACGGCGTTGTGCTTCACGGAAACCAGTAATGGACAATATCGGTTCCGGCCACTGTATTACGTCTCGGATGCCGATAAGGCGTGGTACAAGGATTATTACGGGATCCGATATTCTGACGCATACGAGGTGTACGGCCTGACAAGGACAGGCTGCTGTGGTTGTCCCATATCGTACAAAGCGGTTGATGATCTGGAAAAGATACGGCCGTATGAACCGAATGTGGTTAAAGCGGCGTGGAATATCTTCGGAAAAAGCTACGAGTACCGAGCAAAATATAACAAGTACAAAGCCGAAAGAATGCAGAAGGAAAAAGAAAGGAGGAAACGAGCATGACGAAAGAAGAAAGAAAGGAGATGAAACGTCGTCAGCGGCGGATCAGTCATCTGATTGAGATCGGTCTTGTGCTTTTTATCTTCGGATCTGGAGCACTGTTTGGCTGGCACTTGGGAGCCGCTCATGCGGCAGAACCACAGCTGCCAGCCGAACGCATGCCGCCCGCCGTAATATCTGAAAGCGAAAAAACGCCGCCGGCAGAAATCGCCCTGGATCCCAAACTGCAAAGCGTAATGCGGGCGATGTGCGAAAAATATGAAGTGCCTTACGCATTGGCGCTGGCCATCGCGGAACAAGAATCCCGCTTTGACCCAGATGCTGTAAGTGCCACCAATGATTACGGGTTGATGCAGATCAACAAAGTGAATTTCGGTTGGTTGCAAGACCTGGGAATTGACCCGATGACCTATGAGGGAAACATTGAGGCGGGCGTTTACATGATCTCACAACATCTGCATAACTTTAAAGAGCCAGAGTTGGCTTTGATGGCTTACAACTCTGGCTCAAAGGGAGCGCAACGGCTGTGGGATGCGGGAACATTCCAGACCGAATACTCCCAGAAAGTGATGGCGGCCTTTGCCTACTGGACAAGCGTATTGGAGGACTAAAAATGCCTTACTACTGGACATGTCCGAACTGCGGCGCGCACCTCGATCCAGGCGAGCGCTGCGACTGTGAAACATTAACTACCACCAAGGAGGATTATAACGATGATGGAAATGAAAATCAAGATTGAAGTACCGGAATTAGCTGTTGCTATTGAAAAACTTGCTGGCGCAATTGACAAAAACACGTGCGGCGCCGCCACAGTGCAGGAAACCCCTGCTGCGTCTGTGGTTCCCGTTTCTGCCACTGCAGCACCTGCTGTGGTACCTGCACCTACAGTTACAGCACCCGTGCTTACCGTAGCACCTACGGTTACAGCATCCACGCCGACGCCAGCTGTCCCGGTGACGGCTCCGACCTACACGTTGGATCAGATCGCTAAGGCCGGAGCGAGTCTGGTGGATGCTGGTAAGATGGAACAGTTGCTTGGCCTGCTTACCAAGTATGGCGTACAGGCAGTGACGCAGCTTGTGCCTGACCAATATGGAGCCTTTGCCACGGAATTGCGCGCCCTGGGCGCGCAGTTATAAGGAGGTGCAAAGATGCCTCCTGAAAAACACGCGCTGCTGTCCGCGTCATCGGCAGCACGATGGCTCAACTGTACGGCAGCTCCCCGTTTTGAAGCGGAGCTGCCGGAAACCACAAGCAGGTATGCCGAAGAGGGGCGCTTGGCTCATGCGATCGCAGAACTCAAAGTTCTCAAGAAATTCACTGTGATGACCAATCGCACCTATAACACGCGGCTCAACAAACTGAAAAAGGATCCGCTTTATGATTCGGAGATGGACAAGACCACAGACCTCTATGTGGAACACCTTACAGAGCAAGCAATGCTCTATGACAGCGCGCCCACCGTTGCCGCAGAGGTGCAGGTGGACTTTTCGGAGTATGTGCCGGAAGGTTTCGGAACATGCGACTGCGTGATGATCGGCGGTGATACATTAAGCATCACCGACTACAAGCACGGTAAAGGCGTTCCCGTATCCGCCACCGGCAATCCCCAAATGCGGCTTTACGCCCTGGGCGCTCTCAGACGTTATGCCCCCATCTTTGGGGATACCATCCAAAAAGTCCGCATGAGCATTGACCAGCCTCGCCTTGACAGTTATACATCAGAGACCATCACGGTTGAGGAATTGCGAGCGTGGGGAGAGAGCATCAAACCCATCGCGCAGAAGGCCTATTCCGGCTTGGGAGAATTCGTCCCCGGAGAGCATTGCCGCTTTTGCCGTGGCAGGGCGCAGTGCCGCGCTAACGCTGACGGCCAGACCGCATTGGAGGACTTTAAGGACTGCGTACCCGCCTCCAGCGTTCCAGCTGACAGTCTGGTACCGCAGGAGTATGCACATATCGGCGCGCATGGAAACATCGTCCATCCGCTCCTCTCTGATGACGAGATCGGCGATCTGCTCATCCGTGGCCAGCATCTGGTCAAGTGGTACAAGGATCTGGAAGAGTATGCGACAAGTCGCCTCTTGGACGGGAAGCCGATCAAAGGATGGAAGCTTGTTGCGGGACGAAGCATCCGCACCTTTACCGATCAGGATGCCGCCATTGAGGCCGTCATTGCCGCCGGGTATGATGAGGCACTGGTTTATGACAGAAAACCCAAGACCCTTTCCGAGCTGGAGAAACTGATGGGCAAGGCGGAGTTTGCCGAAAAGATTGGCCAATACGTGGTCAAGCCTTTGGGTAAACCCACGCTGGCGCTGATCACCGATAAACGGGAGGCCTACAACCCCGCTGCTGCTGACTTTGCAGGTGTCGCAGAATAATCAATCAGAAAAGGAGATAAAAAACCATGTATCAGAATGACCCTATGAAAGTATTAACCGGAGAGGTACGTTTATCATACGTGCATTTAACCACGCCCAGAACTTCCCAGCAGGGCGGCGAACCGAAATACTCCGTTACTCTACTTATTCCCAAGACCGATGTGTCAACCAAAGCGGATATCGATGCATCCATTCAAGCAGCCGCAAACGATGCCATGAGTAGAGTATGGAACGGTGCTCGTCCGCCTATGTTACGAAGTCCGATCTACGATGGAGACGGTGTGCGCCCTTCCGGTGAACCCTTTGGTGAGGAATGCGAGGGGCATTGGGTGATTACCGCATCCACGAAGAATAAACCGCAGATTGTTGGCATCGATAACATCAACTGTGAACTGTCCCCTGCCGATATTTACAGCGGCATGTATGGCCGTGTTACGATCCGGTTCTTTGGTTACTCCAACAGCGGCAACAAAGGCATTGGCTGCGGATTGGGCAATGTTCTCAAGACCCGTGACGGTGAGCCTCTTTCCGGCTCCGCATCCGCTGCAACTGACTTTGCGGGTATCGGCGCGTCCCCTGCGGCTGCTCCCGGTTACGGCGTAGCGCCTACCTATGGCGCCGCTATGCCGGCCACACCTGGCGCCTATGGCGCAGCGCCTGCAGCTCCCACACCCGCAGCCTGGAACGGTAGCAATGGCATCAATCCCATCACCGGACAGCCGATGTAAAAGGAGAAAAATATGCACCATCTGAGCATTGACCTCGAAACCTATTCCAGCGTGCCGATTGCAAAAGCTGGAGCGCAAAAGTACATATCGAGTCCGGATTTCGAAATCCTGCTCTTTGCGTACAGCCTGGATGGTGCGCCTGTCGAAATCATTGACTTGGCCATGGGGGAGCAATTACCCCCGTGGCTTGTCGATGCCATCGCCAGTCCAGAGTACATGAAACACGCATACAACGCTCCCTTTGAATGGGGGTGTTTATCGAAGTTTTTCGGGTATCTGCCGCCGGAGCAGTGGCGCTGTACGATGTTCCACGGCCTTTACTGCGGTTATACGGCGGGTTTGGATGCCACGGGCAAGGCGCTGGGGCTTGCAGAAGATAAGCGCAAACTCAACACAGGGAAAGCGCTCATCCGCTATTTCTGCGTGCCCTGTGCTCCTACAAAGTCGAACGGCGGCCGTACACGTAACCTACCCCAGCATGACCCCGGCAAGTGGGAACTTTTCAAAGAATACTGCCGCCAGGATGTTGTCACTGAGATGGAAATTGAGCGGCGGCTTTCTGCTTTCCCGGTGCCGGACTTCGTGCAGAAGCAGTGGGAAACGGATCTCATCATTAATGCCCGAGGCGTTGCGGTAGATATGGACTTTGTCAGCGGCGCCCTTTATCTGGGCAGCACCGTCCGCAAGGACTTGATGCAGGAGGCAACCGATCTCTCCAAACTGGACAACCCCAACAGCGTGGCACAGCTTACCGCATGGTTGCAGGAAGAAATGGATGAGGATCTGACCGATCTGAGAAAAGATACCGTGGCCAGACTGCTTGGCAAAGATGACAACAGTCCGAAGGTACAGCGGATGCTGGAGATACGCCAGGAACTTGGAAAGACCAGCACCAAAAAATATAATGCCATTGAAGCTGCTGTCTGCCCAGATGGTCGTGTCCGGGGACTCCTGCAATTCTATGGAGCGAACCGCACCGGCAGATGGGCGGGGAGATTGGTGCAGGTACAAAACCTCCCCCGCACGTATTTGGAACTGCTGCCGCTTGCTCGTGACCTGGTCAAAGACAGAAAGCTGGATGCGCTGCGGCTCACCTACGGCTCCGTATCGGATGCCTTAAGCCAGCTTATCCGCACCGCTTTCATCGCCCCAGAGGGGCATGTGCTGATCGACGCCGACTTTTCTGCGATTGAGGCCCGTGTCATTTCCTGGCTTGCCGGAGAGCAGTGGCGGCTTGAGGTGTTCCGCACCCACGGCAAAATCTATGAGGCGTCCGCCTCTCAGATGTTTGGGGTGCCCATTGAGCTCATCAAGAAAGGCAATCCGGAATATGCGCTCCGCCAAAAGGGCAAGGTGGCGGAGCTGGCTTTGGGATATCAGGGCAGTTCCGGAGCGCTGATCGCTATGGGCGCTCTCGACATGGGACTCACAGAAGAGGAACTGCCCGAAATCGTGAGCCGTTGGCGGGATGCCAATAAGCGCATCCGCGATCTGTGGTATTCCATGGATAACGCTGCGGTGCAGGTTATTACGCAAGGCGGCACGGTGGGCATCAACGGTCTCATTCTCTCTCGCGAGTACGACTATAACCAGGGCGTAGACCGTATGACCATTACGCTGCCATCGGGACGAAAATTATACTATGTGAGTCCGGGCATCGGTGAAAACCAGTGGGGCAGACCCTCCATCTCTTACATGGGGATGGATCAAAAATCCAAGCGATGGAAACGCATCGAAACCTACGGTGGCAAGCTGATAGAAAACTGCGTCCAGGCCATTGCTCGTGACTGCCTGGCCGATGCTATTGAGCGCTTGGAGGCCGCGCATCTGCCGGTCGTATTCCACGTGCATGATGAGGTGGTCATTGACGTAGTCCCCTGGGCGGATGAGGGCACCATGCTTGAGTGTGTGTGTTCCATCATGCGCCAGCCTATCCCCTGGGCACCCGGACTGCCGCTGAACGCCGATGGTTGGGTGGGGGAGTTCTTCAGAAAAGACTGATGTAGGAGGATTTTCATTGAAATATATAGATTTTATAAATGCCAAGTCTACGGCGTCTATCCATAACGACAGTATCCAGGTCGATACCCCACAGCTGAATCCGGCGCTTTACCCTTTCCAGAGGGACATTGTGCGCTGGGCATTAGCAAAAGGTAGAGCTGCCATCTTTGCCGACTGCGGACTTGGAAAAACTGCGATGCAGCTGGAATGGAGTTCGAAGATTTGCCAAGAGCGTGGGGGATCTGTCTTGATACTGGCACCGTTGGCTGTATCCACGCAGACTGTGGCGGAGGGCGTGAAGTTTGGCGTTGCCGTTCATTTGTGCGAAAGTGCGGCAGATGTGGTGCCTGGTATCAATATCACGAATTATGAGAAACTTGAGAAGTTTAAAGGCTGCAACTTTCAGGGCGTGGTGCTGGATGAAAGCAGCATTCTCAAGTCATTCACCGGAAAAGTGAGAAATCAAATCATTGATTTATTCAGTGAAACACCGTTTCGGCTGGCCTGCACCGCCACTCCGGCTCCGAACGATTTTATGGAACTGGGTAATCACGCAGAGTTTTTAGGCGTTATGTCATATTCCGAAATGCTGGCTATGTTCTTTGTCCACGACGGTGGTCAGACCAGCAAATGGAGGCTGAAGGGTCACGCTCAAGAAATCTTCTGGCGCTGGATGGGTTCTTGGGCTGTGGTATTAGATAGTCCAGCTACGCTTGGATACCCTTCAGACGGTTATGATTTACCGGAACTGCGTATTCATGAGATCGTCGCCGATGAGGCAGAGCCTACAAGCGAATCACTTTCTTTGATGGAGAGAAGACGCGCCCGCAAGGAAACTTTACATCTTCGGTGCGCTGCCGCGGCTGATTTGGTCAACAAGTCCGACGAGCAATGGCTGGTATGGTGTGACCTCAATGCAGAGAGCGAAGAACTGACAAAACTGATCGATGGAGCGGTTGAAGTCAAAGGCAGTGACAAGGCGGAACACCGCGCCAACGCCATGTTAGGCTTTTCTATGGGGTTGCAGCACTGCTTAGTTACGAAGCCGAGTATCGCGGGGTTTGGGATGAACTGGCAGCAATGTCATAACATGATTTTCACCGGACTTTCTGATAGCTATGAGCAATATTATCAAGCCGTGCGCCGATGCTGGCGTTTTGGACAGGTTTCACCCGTAGATGTGTATATCATCATTAGCAGCAGGGAAGGTTGCGTGAAAGAAAACATTGAACGCAAAGAACGTGACTGCGCGCAAATGCATGACGCTATGATTGCACAGACCAAAGAGATCACAAAAAAGGAGCTTCAGAGTACTTGCCGGATCGCGACTCCTTATACACCTACATCCACTATGAATCTACCGAAATGGGAGGGGTTTGCATGAACGTATTAAATCAACATATCAGTGAGCGATTTACGCTTTATCAGGGGGATTGTGTGGAAGTTCTCCAAGGGTTTCCCGATGATTCTGTCCACTACTCTATCTTTTCTCCGCCGTTTGCCAGTCTGTACACCTATTCTGATAGTGATCGGGATATGGGTAACTGCAAAGACGATGGCGAGTTTCAGCAGCATTTTTCTTTTCTTATCGATGAGTTACAGCGGATCTTGATTCCCGGGCGCTTGGTATCTGTGCATTGCATGAACTTGCCAGCGATGAAAAGCCGTGATGGCTTTATCGGCGTGAAGGACTTTCGCGGTGATATCATTCGGATGTTCATCGCTGGCGGATTTATCTACCATAGCGAAGTGTGCGTATGGAAAAACCCCGTTACCGAAATGCAGCGTACGAAGGCTTTAGGGTTGCTTCACAAACAGATAAGAAAAGACAGTGCTATGAGCCGCCAGGGTCTTCCTGATTACGTGGTAACTTTTCGAAAATCCGGGGATAACCCTGAACCTATCGCGCACACTCCAGAACAATTTCCTGTGGACGTTTGGCAGCGCTACGCGTCCCCCGTGTGGATGGACATACGACAGTCCAACACCTTGCAGCGCAAATCGGCGCGTGGTGAGAAGGACGAAAAACACATCTGCCCGCTTCAGCTGGATGTCATTGAGCGGTGTATCGACTTGTGGAGCGCCCCCTCGGAGATCGTCCTGGATCCGTTTTGCGGCATCGGTTCCGTGCCTTATCAAGCCGTGCAAATGGGGCGAAAAGCCCTGGGAGTGGAACTCAAAGATACCTACTTTGAACAAGCTGTAAAAAATCTGCAAGTAGCAGAGGCGACCGCCCAAAATAGCACCAGTTTTGATCAAGTGCGCCACCGGTGCCCTGATTGCGGCATTAAAGTCTCTGGTACCGTCTGCCCCATTTGCGGGCGACAACTATAGAAAAAGGAGAAAAACACATGAAACCGAAAGTATATATCGCCGGTAAGATCGCCGGTGATCCAAACTATAGAGAAAAATTTAACGCTGCAGTGCAGAAATATGAGGATTTAGGCTGCATTGTATTAAACCCTGCGGCATTGCCGGAGGGGATGCTTCCTGCGGATTATATGCGCATTTGCTTCGCGATGATCGATTCTGCAGATCGTGTGGTTTTCCTGGACGGCTGCGAAACAAGTCCCGGCGCGCAGTTGGAGCTACATTACTGCTTGTACACGGATAAGAGTACGACGCTCCCGGCATGCAAGCATCACACGCTTACTTGCATGCGTGGCGGAACCGTCGTTTGCGATCAGTGCGGGCAAACCTTTCAGCTTCGGGATATAGAGCTGCAAGGCTCGGGAGGTGGTGCTGATGAGTAACATTCCTTTTAAGAACCAGGAAAACTATGCAGATCCCACGGCACAT
>CANEEC010000020.1 GCA_947426455.1 uncultured Clostridia bacterium
ATGCATAGCATCCACGGAACCACGCGTCTAACGCGTGGTTTTACTTATACAAAAAGAGCGGTATTCCCAACGGAGTACCGCTCTCTTATTTTTGCCGTGCGTCGCTGTTTTCTTCTATTCACGCTAAGCCGCTGTCATGCGCCTTGTCCGCAAAGCTTTCTTTTATTCGAACAAGCCTCCGGCGAACTCGGCAGCGTCAAACTCTTTCAAATCGTCCATGCCCTCGCCCACGCCGATGTATTTCACCGGAAGATCGAACTCGTCGGCGATGGTGATGACGATGCCGCCCTTAGCTGTGCCGTCCAGCTTGGTCAGCACGATACCGGTCAGGGGCGCCACCTCGCCGAATTCCTTCGCCTGGGAGACCGCGTTCTTACCGGTGGCCGCATCTAATACCAAAAGCGTTTCCAGCTCTGCCTCCGGCCATTCCCGCTGGATCACCTTGTACATCTTTTCCAGCTCATTCATCAGGTTTTTCTTGTTGTGAAGCCGTCCTGCCGTATCGCAGATCAATACGTCGATGTTCCGAGCCTTTGCCGCCCGAATTCCATCGAAGATCACGGCGGAGGGATCGGCTCCCTCCTGATGGTGAATCACATTGACGCCCAGCCGCTGGCCCCAGACCTGCAGCTGTTCCGCCGCCGCCGCACGGAAGGTATCCGCCGCCGCAAGCAGTACGCTCTTGCCCTGCGCCTGACACTTGTGGGCGATCTTGGCGATGCTGGTGGTCTTTCCTACGCCGTTGACGCCGATCATCAAAATAATCAGCGGCACGTGATCCGACAGCTTCTGCGCCTCCCCTTTATCAATTAACTGCTGAACGATAGACTTAATTTGATTTTTTACCCCCTCAGGATCGCTGATTCTCTTTTCCTTTATGTCAGAACGAAGCTGCCCGGTGATTTTCATGGTGGTCTCCATGCCGATATCCGAGGTAATCAGCACCTCCTCCAGTTCGTCGATCATATCCTCGTCGATGGCGGGACGCATGAAGATTACGTCCTCCACCTTTTCCTTCATCCTTCCGAAGAAAGATTTTTTCACTCCAAATGCCATTGCCCTCTCCTTTACAATTCAAAATCATCGCCCATGCGCAAAGACAGCACCTTGGAAATTCCCTGCTCCGGCATGGTGACGCCGTACAGCACGTCTGCGTATTCCATAGTCGCCTTCTGATGAGTTACCAGAGCGAACTGAATGTCGTTGAAATTTTTCAGATATCTGGCAAAGCGGTCGATATTGGCTTCGTCCAGCGCCGCCTCCACCTCGTCCAAAATGCAGAAAGGCGTAGGCTTAGCCTTCAACACGGAAAACATCAGCGCAATGGCTGTCATGGTCTTTTCTCCGCCGGACATCAGATTGATGTTCTGCAATTTCTTGCCCGGCGGCTGCGCCACGATTTCGATACCGCATTCCAGAGGACGGGTTTCGTCCTCCAGCCGCAGCTGCGCCGTGCCGCCTCCAAAGAGCTGACGGAAGGTGGAATCGAAGTTGATCACAATCTGATCGAAGCTCTCTTTAAAGCTCTGGCGAATGGTCTTGTCCATATCGTCGATGATGGCCTTTAAGGAGTTCATAGCCGTAAGCAGATCGTTTCTCTGCTCCGTCAGGAATTCATACCGCTCCTTCGTAGTCTCGTATTCCTTGATGGCTCCCACGTTTACGTCGCCCAGTTCCTTGATTCTGGCGCGAAGCTCCCGGCTCTCTTTCTGTGCCTTGGACATGACGAAATCCTCAGCCTCAAATTCCATAGCCTGCAAATAGGACACCTCAAAGTCCTCCCACAGCTTGTCCTTCCAGCCGCTGATCTGGGTCTCATTTCGAGCCAGCTTCACCTCCGCATCGTACTTTTTCTGCTGCTGAGCGAACATCTGGCGATCCATCTCCGACTTGCTTTCTTCAATCTGCCCTAAATAGGCGCTGATTCCGGCTTTTTCTTTCTGTATTTCTTCCAGCCTGCGCTGGGTGACTGAATTTTCTTCCTGTAATTTTTCTCTTTCCAAAAGCAGCCCGCCATCTCCGGACATCAGCTGCAATCGTTCCTGGCTGAGATTCTCAATCTGCCGCAGCCTGTCCTCCTGCTGCTGCTTCAGATCCGCAACGGAATCATCAATGCGCTGCTTCATGTGAACGGCATTGTCCCGCTGATTCTTCACATCGTTCAGCTCCATGCGGCGGTTGGTCACCTCTTCGTTGAGATAAGCCGCCTGGTTCCGATCCTGCGCAAGCTGGGGAATCCACTCCGTCAGCAACCGCTCGGCTTCCTCGCTGCGCTGCTTCTGCTGCGACAGCTTCTCCTGCAAAGCGGCAATCATGGAAGCCGCCGATTCCTCCTCCAAAGACAGGGAATCCAACTCTCTGTGACGCTTTTCACCGCTCTGCTCTAAATCCGCCATCTGCGACGATAAAATCTGCAGCTGCTTTTCCTGCTCCAACAGCGCAAGCTGGCCGTCCCGATACTGCTGTTCCAATGCGGCAAGCTGTTCCGCAAGTCCACGGTTTTCCATGCGAAGCCGTTCCAGCTCGTCAGTCCCCAAAACCCGTTCGTTCTCCAACCGCTTCAATTCCTCCGCCAACTGTTGAATCTCCGCCTTTCGGGACAGCAGATTGGCGGTATTGGTCTTATACGTACCGCCGGTGATGGCGCCGCTGGCGTTGATCACTTCTCCCTCCAGCGTGACAAACCGCAGGCCGGAGACGGATTCCTTGGACATGGCCACGGCGTTTTCTAAAGTGTCCACGATGACCACACGCCCCAGAAGATACTCCATGACGTTTTCGTAGCGGCCGTCGAATTCCACGCAGTCCACCGCCAGACCGCGATATCCGGCCATGTGCGCCAGATTCTGCGCCTGCTTTGCCCTGCCGCCGCGGATGCTCTTCACCGGAAGGAAGGTCAACCGACCCGCCTTCGCCCGCTTCAGCTCTCTCACGCCGTTTTGAGCGCTTTTATCGTCGGCGCAGATCACGTTTTGCAGCGCCGCGCCCAGCGCCGTTTCCACGGCGGTGGTAAATTCCCGTGGCACCTGAATCAGTTCCGCCACCAGTCCTTCCAAACCCGGAAGTCCCTGCCGCATCAAGAATTTGACGGCGCCGTTATATCCCTCGTAAGAATTCTCCAGATCCTGGAACATCCGCTGTCTGGCCTGCGCCTGCCCCATGGAAATGCGCAGTTCCTCCATCCGGCTGCGCAGTTCTTCCTCTCGTTCTCTTTTTTGTTTCTGCTCCTGACGGAGACGGCTTCCCTGCTCCGTCAGCGCGTTCTGCGCTTCGCGGCACGCCTGCAGTTTCTCCTGCACCGCTTCCTTTTCCCGAGAAAGCCTGTCCTTTCCGCTGTCGTCGCCCTCACCCTCGGAAATCAGCAACTCTCTTCGGCGCACCAGCGTGTCCCTCAGGTTTTCCAAACCGTTGATCTCCGTACGGCAGGAACTCATCTCCGCGGACAGCTCATAGATCGAGTCGCGCTGCTTTTCCACCTGCTGATTCAGCCGATCCACCGATTGGTTCTGTTCTCTCTGTTCTTCCAAAACCTCTTCTAAAGACGCCTCCAAAGCAGACAGCTGTTCCGCAAGCATCTCCTCCGTCTTTGCCATCTCGGCGGCGTTCTTCTCTTCGACGGCACACTTGTCCTTCAGAGCGGCGATTTCATCGCTTAACCGCGCCTTCTCCCGTTGGATGGCGGATAGACGCTCCTGATTCAGCTGGGTCTCGTTTTCAATGCGGCTGATCTCCTGAATCTGCTGCATCAGAAGATCACGCGCCTGACTTTCCTCCTGCTCCAGCCGGCTGCTCTGCTGCCGGTTTTCCGCAATCTGCGCTTCAAGCTGCGCCTTTTTTTCCTGAAAACCATCGATCTCCAAAGTCAGCTCGGAAAGCTCGTCCTTCAAATACTCGCTTTTCAGCTCCACCGATTGTATATTTTTCAGAGTGATGTTGATTTCGATTCCCTTCTGGCGTTCTCGCAGCTCTAAAAATTCCTTGGCCTTGCGGCTGTCCTCCTTCAGGCCGCCGATGCGGCTTTCGATTTCGCCAACAATGTCGTCAACCCGTTCCAAATTTGCGGCGGAGCTTTCCAGTTTTCTCTCGGCCTCCGCCTTTCGGGAACGGTATTTCACAATACCGGCGGCTTCCTCAAAGATTTCTCTGCGGCTTTCCGGCTTGTTGCTGACGATGTCGCTGATCTTTCCCTGACCGATGATGGAATAACCGTCCACGCCGATTCCCGTATCCATGATCAGCTCGCGGATATCCCGCAGACGACAGGGCGTATTGTTGATGGCGTATTCGCTCTCTCCGGAACGGTACATGCGCCGCGTAATGGCAACCTCGCTGTACTCGATGGGCAGTACTCCCTGGGAGTTGTCGATGACCAGCGTAACCTCGGCCATACCCCGGGACTTCCGGTTCACGGTACCGGCGAAAATCACTTCTTCCATCTTACCGCCCCGCAGCATCTTGGGACTCTGTTCTCCCAAAACCCAGCGCAGGGCATCGGAAATATTGCTCTTTCCGCTGCCGTTGGGACCTACGATACAGGTGATTCCCTCGTGAAATTCAATGCTCACCGGATCGGCAAAGGATTTGAAACCCTGTAAGTCGATTCGTTTAAAATACATAGCTTGTCCTACCTCATATCTTTCATGGCGGCTTTGGCGGCATTCTGCTCCGCCTCTTTCTTGCTTCGCCCGCTGCCGCTGCCCAGAACCACGCCGTCCACCGCGACGCTGGTGTAAAACACCTTGGCGTGATCCGGCCCCTCCTGACCGTCCAAAACGTACTGAATGTCCACATCGCCGTTGACCTGCAGCCGTTCCTGCAGCGCCGTTTTATAATCGGAATGCAGCTTTCCCTCAAGCGCCCTGGAGATGACAGAATCAAACAGGCGCAGAACTGCCGTCCGCACCTGATCCCAACCGCCGTCCAGATAGATGGCGCCGATGATGGCCTCCACTCCGTCGGCAATCATGGAACTGCGGTTTCTGCCGCCGCTTCGTTCCTCGCCTTTGCCTAAGATGAGCGCCTCGCCGATGCCTAAGCGCTGCCCGATTTCCGCCAGAGATTCCTCGCAGACGATGGACGCCCGCAATCGGGTCAGACGTCCCTCTTCTTCCTGAGGCAGCAGTCGGTACAGCCGCTCGCTGATCACCATTTCCAACACGGCGTCTCCTAAGAATTCCAAGCGTTCATTGTTGTCCCAATACCGCCGATGGGTTTCATTGATGCTGGAGCTGTGGGTCAGCGCATTGCGCAGGAGCTTCGTCTCGCGAAACTCGTATCCCAGCCGCTCCGCCAGCTTTTGATTATTCTCCACGCTCCACTTCCTCCAAAGCAAGTACCGCATCCTCGATGATCTGCACCACGTGTCCGCTGGCGTAAGGAATCGCCCTTAAAATTCCGTTCTTCACAGCCGTAGCGTTAGACGAACCGTGAATCTTGATCACCGCACCCTTAACGCCTAAAATCGGCGCGCCGCCGTAGCTGGAATAGTCAAACTCATCCTTTAAAGCTTTGATTTTATCCAGCAGAAGCATGGCTCCCACCTTGGATTTCAGACCCTCTGTAAACTTCTTCTTCACGAATTGGAACATGTTTAATGCAAAGCCTTCCGTCAGCTTCAGAATGGTATTGCCCACGAAGCCGTCGCAGACGATGACGTCGCAGACGCCGTAGGGAACCTCTCTGGCCTCCACATTTCCCACAAAATTCAAACTGCTTTTTTTCATCATCTGATGCGCCGCTTTAATGACGGTGGTGCCTTTGGATTCCTCGGCGCCGATGTTCACCAGACCCACCGCCGGCCGCTCCACTCCAAATACCTTTTCCATGTAGATGCTTCCCATGATGCCGAACTCCAGCAGATTGTTGGGCTTGCACTCCGCATTTGCACCGGCGTCCACAAGCAGGGACATGCCCTTGCCCATGATGGGATAGGGACTGGTAATGGCCGGACGATCAATTCCGGGAATTCGCCCTAAGATAAACAGGCCGCCGGCCATGAGAGCGCCGGTGTTTCCGCCGCTGATAAACAGATCGCCGCTGCCGCTTTTCAGGAGATTCAATCCTACCACCATAGAGGAATTCTTCTTGGTGCGCACGGCCTTCACCGGCGCATCGCAGTTGTCGATGACCTCCTCTGCATTGATGATCTTAAACTGGGACTGGTCGAATTTATACTTTTTCAGTTCTTTTAAAATTTCTTCTTCACGGCCAACGATCCAAATCTCGTCAGAAATCTCTTTGGACGCTTCTACACAGCCTTTTACGATCTCTGCGGGCGCATTGTCTCCGCCCATACCGTCTACGATAATTCTCATTTGTATCCTCCGTTTCAGCCTGTACATTGCATATGTACATACATAGTCATATGATATCATACAACGGGAAAATGTGCAAAGAAAGAATGTCAAATTACAGGGCGTATTTTCAGTTTTAATCCCCAATTTTCAATACCGATACCTCGTAAGCCGTCCTGGCGTAGGCGTTGCCCTCCTGGTCTCTCTTCTTATATTCCCTGCTCTGAATCCGCCCCGTCAGGCTGATGGCGTCTCCTACCTTCATTCTGCCCCCGTATCCCGCGTTTCGTCCCCAGGCGATGCAGGGTATGTAGTCCGACTTGTTGTACATGCGGTTGACGGCCACCATCAAATCGCAGATGTCCCTGCCCAGCGGTGACGTCCTCTGCACCGGTTCCTTGCAGAGAAAGCCGTTGAGCTGAATGTAATTTTCATCGTAGCATTCCTCAGCTGCCGCCTGGCGGTATTCTCTGGCAAACACGGTGATGATCAGGCGGTTTCTGCCCTGTTCTTCCTTATTATAGGTGCGAATCTGACCGCAGACGGCGATTCTGTCCCCCAATGCAGGAAATTCCTCCAACATCAATCGTTCCGATACCACCACCGGAATCACATCCTGATAACCGCTGCGTCTCGCCACCGCCAGCTTCATCTCGTAAAACTGCTCTCCGTAGGATTTGTGACTGAACACCGGTTCTTCCTCCACCGTACCCAGAAGCTGCGCGTAATTGGTCTCCCGTTCCATTTCCATATCCGTTTCCCCCTATTCTCCCTGCGGGATCTGCTTTCCCGTGTGATCCATGGTGTAGTTTTCCCGATGAATCAGCTGCCCCACCGGTACGATTTCATAGCCGTCCGCCGTCAGTTTCTTCAAAATCAGCGGCAGATATTCCTCTACGTGTTCCGCGTTGTTGTGGAACAGCACGATGGAACCGGGTTTCACGTTTCTGGTCACCCGCTCCACGATCTGTTCCGTGCTGATGTCCTTCCAGTCCAGACTGTCCACTTCCCACTGAATCACTTTGTATCCCAGCTCCTCACAGGTCTGAATCACGCTGTTGTTGTAAGCGCCGAAGGGCGGGCGAAACACCGTAGGCCGAACGCCGGCAATCCCTTCGATGGTATCCGCCGTCTTATTCAGTTCCTCCACCATCTTTTCCCTGGAAATCTCCGTCATATTGGGATGGGTTGCGGAGTGGTTGCCCAGCTCATGTCCCCTGGCGGCGATTTCCTTCACATCCTCCGGAAACTTGGACGCCCAAAACTCCACTAAGAAGAACGTGGTCTTTACGTTGTATTCGTCCAGGCAGTCCAAAATGGCCTGGGTGTGTTCGTTTCCCCAGGCGGCGTCGAAGCTGATGGCGATCTTCTTATCCTGCCGCTGCACCGAATAAATGGGAAGAAGCCGGCTCTGTCCGCTGCTTCCCACCGACATATCCCGCAGCTGCACCCCCAAAAATCCGCTGCCCAGCACCAGCGCTACGACACAGGCCGTCACCGCCGCCGTGGGCAATGGAAAACTCTTTCCAAAGGCCTTGACCATATTCCACTTCCGTCTCGTCCGTTCTTTCATGTTCTTATCTCCTTTGCACGATAACCTCACGCCCTTTGCGGCGCATTTGTATCAGTGTATTCGAAAGAACTCCCATTCATTCCACGCAAAAACGACCGGTGAATGTTACACATCCACCGGTCGCCCGATTCTTCCTCTATTCTTCTTTCTAACCTACAATCTTGAAAATACCGTAAGCCGTCAGCAACAGGCCGGTCAGACGCCTATTCTTTGCGTCCTTCATATTCCTTCAGACAGTTCACGGCTTTTCCCGACATGGGAATCAGCACGATCATATTGAAAATGGTCATCAGTCCGATACCGAAGTCCCCCAAATCCCACACGAAGGTGTAAGCGGCCAGTCCGCCGATAAACAGCATCACCAGCGCCAGAAGCTTATACGCCGTCTGTGCAGCCCAACGGTCTCCAAACAGATAGGCCACATTGGAACGGGCGTAGAATAAAATCCCGATGAAAGTGGAAAAGCAGAACAGCCACAGGGTCACGGCGATAAAGATCACGCCGAAGCTGCCCAAATGATATTCCATGGCTCCCTGTAACAAGTCCATACCGCCCAGTCCGTCGGTGATCTCCGAGGGAACCAGCAGGATCAGAAACGCCGTACAGCTGCAGATCACAATGGTGTCGATAAACACACCAAAGGCCTGCAGAAGTCCGGCTTTGGCAGGATGGCTCACATCGGCAGCAGCCGCCGCACAGGGAGCGGAACCGGAACCGGCCTCGTTGGAAAACAACCCTCTCTTCACGCCGTTCATCACCACCGCGCCCAGACTTCCGCCGGCAAACTGCCGCAGACCGAAGGCTTCCCCAAAGATGCGGGAAAAGACCTGAGGCAGCAACCCGAAGTTTTTCACGATGATGAAGATGGTCACCAGAAAGTAGCAACCTGCCATGATGGGAACCACCACGTCCAGCACCTTCACCGTGGCGTTCTTCCGCAGTACGATCACTGCAGCGATAGCCACTAAAACCACCGTGGTGTAGATGGGCGGAATGTGAAAGGCGTTGTCAAACGCGGAGGTCACGGAATTGCTGATGACCTGGCTGATGCCGCACCAGCACAAAAGTCCCGACAAGGCGAACAGCACCGCGATCACCGAGTACCGCCGGGGACGATTTTTCGTAAAGAAATCGTGGATATAATAAGCGGGACCGCCGCGATACCCTCCGTACAGCGGATCCTTTTCCTTATGCAGCTGAGCCAGCGCAGCCTCGGCAAAGGCCGTGGAAGAACCTAAAATCGCAGTGATCCACATCCAGAACACGGCGCCCGCTCCTCCGGCGGAAACCGCGGCAACCACGCCCACCAGATTTCCCATACCCACCCGGGTGGCCGTAGCGATGATCAGCGCCTGCAGACCGGAGATGGAGCTGTCGGGACCCGTTCTCTTTTCCACCGCCACCCGCAGCATCTCGGGAAACTTGCGCACCGGCATGAATTTCAGACGCAGCGTGAAGAAAACGCCGGCGGGAAGCAGGATCAGCACCAGCAAGGAGACGCCCATTTCATTGCCGCCGGGTAAGGGGATGGTGAACAGGTCTCCCCACAAAAGATTGAAGAAAAAGTAAAAAATATCTTTCATATATGCTCCTTTTTGTTGTTATTTGTTACAATATAGTCTATAGTATAAACCATCATATGTAAAATTGATAATAGCAATCGTTATCATCGAATTTATCGATGTAAAATGGAAAGCGACGAGGCGGCGGAACGGCCGCCCAGCCGCAATGCATTCAGGAGAACTCCTATGGATATCAAAAATCTGACCACCTTCATTCAGGTAGCCGAACAGGTGAGCTTCACCAAGGCTGCCCAGCGTCTGGGCTACTCCCAGTCCACCGTGTCCTTTCAGATCAAACAGCTGGAGGAAGAACTGGGTTGTCAGCTGTTCGAGCGCATCAACCACACCGTGGCGCTGACGGAGCGCGGGCGGGAGCTTTTGGTCTACGCCCACCGCATCACACGCCTGGCCGACGAAATGGGAAGCGATCCAAAGCGGCAGATGCGGATTCGAGGCAACGTGCGCCTGGCTATGGCCGATTCCCTTTGCGATTCTCTGTTAAATCGGGAATACATCAATTTTCACCAGCGCTATCCCGACATTTTCCTTCACATCGACACCGCGGGAACAGACGAGATGTTTCGCCTAATGGATCACAACGAGGTGGATGCCATCCTGACGCTGGACAGCCACATCTATAACGCCGATTACGTGATTTTAGGCGAAGAACAGGTGAAGCTGTACTTCGTCACCGCTCCCGACCATCCCCTGACCAAAGCCGCATCCCTCACTGTGAAGGATCTGCTGAACTACCCCTTCCTCCTGACGGAAAAGAACATGAGCTACCGCCGTCTGTTGGATGAACACCTGGCGGCCCATTCCCTGGAGATCCGTCCAGTACTGGAGCTGGGACGGACGGAATTGATCTGCTCCCTTCTGGAGCAGGGCGCCGGTATTTCCTATCTTCCGGAATACGTAGTGGAGGATCGCCTGCGCAGCGGCCATCTGGCGGCGCTACCTGTGGAGGATGTGGACATCCGCATCTGGAAGCAGCTTCTGCACCACCGGGACAAGTGGATTTCTCCCCAGATTCAATGCGTGCTGGAATACTGCATCCAAAGGGAATTTTAACCATTCGCGCCCGTCTTTCGTACTCTACGCCATTTCCACGCGTCCGCGTGATCATCGATCTTCTTCACCCCACGAAAAAAGAGAGCAACGTCCGCTCTCTTTTTTCATACTCACCTATTACGTTATCTGTAATCTCCTTCCGCAGCTATGCCAGGTATACGGTTTTACCGCCGGTCACAGTCTGGGAAACAGTTACATTCTTGATTTCTTCCGGCGCGATCTCAAAGATATTCTCATTGAGAACCACCAGATCGGCACGCATGCCGTTTTTGATCATGCCCGTATCATTTTCCTGATAGCAGGCCTTTGCCGCGTTGACGGTAAACAGCTTTACGGCTTCTTCCACCGTGAGCTTTTCCTTGGGCAGCCAGCCGCCCTCCGGCGTTCCGTTCTTCTTCTGACGGGTTACGGCAAAGTAGATGTTTTCCAAAACGCTGAAGCTCTCCACGGGAGCGTCGGAGCCGCCCACCGTCAGAATTCCCATATTGTCCATGGTCTTCCAGGCGTAGGTATGCTCCATCCATTCGGGACTGACCCGCTCCGCTACGATATCCATATCAGAACCCACAAATACGGGCTGAATGTACGCAATGATATCAAGTTCTGCCATCTTTTCCAGAATATCAGGTCTGGTCAGCTGAGCATGAACGATACCGTGACGGATATCTTCCGCCGGATATTCCTTTCTCGCCCGCTCGATCGCCTTGATGGTCACGTCCATGGAAGCGTCGCCGATGCAGTGAACCGCTACGGGCATCTTATATTTCTGCGCAGTCACCACAAACCGATCCAGTTCTTCCTGAGTAAACAGCAAAATTCCCTTCTTATCCGTTCCGGGATAAGGAACAGTCAGCGCCGCCGTCCGCGCGCCCAAAGAGCCGTCCTCGATCAGCTTCAGAGGACCTGTACGGAAGTATTCGCCGCCCTGATTGCTGCGGTATCCAGCTTTGAGATACTTTTCAAATTCTTCAAACCGGATGAACTGAGACTGTTCGTAGACCCGGGCGGGCATGTTGCCCTTTTTCTCCAAATTCTGAAACGCCGCCAGAACCTTTTTCCAATCGGCGCCGGGAACGGCTCTCAGGTCGTCGGTCTGGCACATGGTAATTCCCTCTTTGACCAGCTGTTCCAGCCCGAAGTGGAGCATCTCCTCCACTTCCTCCACAGAGGGTTCGTTGATGATCTTATAAAATACCTTGGTGGCGGCTTCCGTCACTACGCCGGTCTCCAAATCGATGAGGCGACCCATGTCAGCGGCCTCGGGGAATGCGGCGATCTTCTGCACCGCCAGGGTATTGCAGGCAGCCACGTGGCCGCAGGAACGAACCAGCATGATGGGAATGTCGTCCCGGATGGCGTCCAGTTCCTCTTTGGTGGGATAACGGCGTTCATCGGTAAACAGATCCTCGTTGAATCCGCGGCCGAAGATCCACTGGCTGTCCGGCTTATCCGCAAGGCGTTTCTTCACGGAATCCAGACACTCCGCAACGGAAGTGAACTTGTGCATGGCGATGTTGCTGTTGGTGAATGAATACGTAGCCAGATGCATATGCCCTTCGTTGAAGCCGGGCAGCATCAGCTTGCCCTTCAGATCAATCCGTTCTTCCGCCGAAAGGGCCGCCGCTTCTTCATCGCTTCCCACGAAGCAGATTCTTCCGTCCTTTACGCCTACGGCCTGGGCCAGAGGCATGTCGTCGTTCATGGTTTTCACCACACCGTTGTAAAATAACCGATCTAACATAGGTAATTTCTCCTTTCCTATTGCAAATGCCGGATGACAGCGTCCGCCGCTTCCGTGGTGTGAGCCGTTCCGCCCAGATCCGGCGTCAAACCCTCACCGGCAATGAGAACCTGCTCAATGGCGCTGACGATGCGTTCTTCCCATTCGGGATACCCCAGATGAGTCAGCATCTGACCCACGGTCCAGATGGTTGCCAGAGGGTTGGAAATATTCTTTCCGGCGATGTCCGGCGCAGAACCGTGAATGGGTTCAAACATGGACGGGAATTTCTTCTCCGGATTCAGGTTGGCTCCCGCCGCCAATCCCATGCCGCCGGTAATGGCCGCCCCCAGGTCGGTGAGAATGTCGCCGAACAGGTTGGAGGTGACCACGATCTGAAATCGCTTGGGATCTTTCACCATGAACATGCTGGCAGCGTCCACCAGATAGGAGTAGGTCTTCACATCCGGGTAGTCCTCTCCCACTTCTTTGAAGATCTGATCCCAAAAGACCATGGAATAATTCAAAGCGTTTGCCTTGCTGATGCTGGTCAGCGTCTTCTTCTGCGCTCTGGCAAGCTCATAGGCGTAACGGATGACCCGCTCGCAGCCATGACGGGAAAATACGCCGTTTTGCATTACCACTTCCCGATCGGTATTCGGATACAGCCAGCTTCCGCTTCCGGCGTATTCGCCTTCGCTGTTTTCCCGAACGAAGATCATATCGATGTCTTCGTTTTTCACATTCTTCAGCGGGCAGGGCGCGCCTTTCAAAAGCTTCACCGGACGCAGATTGATATACTGGTCGAAACCTTTACGAATCCGCAGCAGCAGATCCCAGAGAGAAATGTGGTCGGGAACGCCGGGAGCGCCCACAGCGCCTAAAATGATAGCGTCGTGCTGCGCCAGCCGTTCCATGCCGTCCTCGTCCATCATCTTCCCCTTTTCCAGATAGTATTCACAGCCCCAGGGAAAATGGGTAAACGCAAAGCGGAACCTTCCGTCCACCTTGGCGATATGTTCCAACACGCGGATTCCCTCCGCCACCACTTCGTTGCCGATGCCGTCTCCGGGAATGGCTGCAATCTTATATGTTTTCATGGGTATCACCTCTTTCGTCCTGCCTGCTTTTATTTTTTATCTTATGGCCTTATGGCCGGCTTCCGCCGCCCTGCGGCCGGATTCCCGCCAGCGCGCCGTACAGACGGCAGATCAGCCGGATATGGGTATCGATAAAATCGAACTTCGATGTGTGAATCGCCGGATAATCCGTTCCGTTTCCCAGCCAGATGTAAGCGCCCGGCGTGCGCTTCGTAAAGTATCCGAAGTCCTCGGACGCCCTCTGAAAATCGGGACGCTCGTAAAACCGCAGTCCGGCAGCAGCGCAGGCTTCCTCCACCCGCTTCGTGGACTGCGGCCAGCTTTTCGTCTCCGGAAATACGTCGTGATGGGCAAAGGCGATTTCCAGTCCGTAATCTTCGCCCTGTTTTCGCGCCATATCCACAATTTCCTGTTTCAGTGCATCCATTTCATCTTCGTATTGACCCCGCAGCGTCAGAAGCAGCCTTCCATCAGCCGCAGAACAGCCGAAGGCTCGTTCCCCCACGTCCATCTGGATAACCGTACACAGCACCAGTCCGCGGTACCGCGCAGGATCTGCCATCCGCGGCAATTCCGCAACGATGTTGCAAACCGCCATGGCCGGATTTTTTCCCTTTTCCGGTTGACTTGCGTGAGCGGGTACGCCTGTAAAGATGATTTCCAGTCCTTCGGATGCGCACTTGGAAGTTCCCGGCTTCACCACCACCAGTTCCTTTTCAAAATCGGAGGAATTGTGAACGCTGAACACCTCATCCACATGCTCCTGCTCCATCAGCGCCGCGCATTCCGCGCCGCCGCCGCCGATTTCTTCGGCGTGCTGAAACACGAAATAGACGTGGTTATCCGCTCCCCGAAGGCTTACCTCTGAGGCAAACGCCGCTAAAGCGGCGGCATGGCCGTCGTGACCGCACTTGTGTCCCACGCCGGCAATCTGACTTCGCCACGGTACGTCGATCTCGTCTTCCACCGGAAGCGCATCGATCTCCGTGCGAAAGGCCACGGTTCTTGCATTGGGGTTCTCACTGCGATACGCGGCATAAAACCACTTTCCGCAGTCGGTGATCTCAATGCCGGCGGCATTTTGCCTTAGAAAGTCCATCAGCCGCTGTTTCGTTTCGGTTTCCTCATTGGACAATTCCGGATGCCGATGCAGCTCATGCCGCAATTCCACAGCTTTTTGATATAATCCGTCATTCATCTATGACATCCTTTCCCGTTGGACGAAACGCCCTTTCACGTTATCTTCATTGTAGCCGACAAGGGCAACCCTTGTAAAATACAGAAATTTCATCACTTTATAAATTTAATTTATATTTTCTCTTGCCACTTTTATATGTCTGGGGTAAGATGACTTTGGGAGGTGTCGATCTTATGTATTTAGAACAGTTAAAACACTTCATCGCCGTAGCGGAGCTGGGCAGCGTCACGAGAGCCGCGGAACAGCTTCACGTATCCCAGCCCGCCGTCAGCTATTCTCTGAAAACACTGGAAGAGGAATTAAATATCTCCTTATTTAAACGGGTAAAAAAACGTTTAAGCCTTACCGAAGAAGGCATGTATTACTTTACCCACATCCGTTCCATCATCGAGCAGCTGGAAAGCGTCAACAGTGAGATGAAACATCTGGGCAGTCGGAAGCGTTCCCTGAAAATCGGCGTTCCGCCCATGATCGGTACCTTTTTATTTCCTCAGATTTTTTCCATGGTGAAAAACCGCACCGACGATGTAACCTTCGAGCCGGTGGAGGGCGGTTCCCTGGAGCTGCAGTCGGAAATTGAACAGGAAACCATCGATATGGCCATCATCTCTGTTCCTCACGGTACGTCCCCCGATTCCCCCGCCCTTTCCTTCCACAAGCTGTCCACCGTAGAGCTGATGTACTGCGTTTCCGACAAACATCCTCTGGCCGGACGAAATACAGTGAACATGGCGGAACTGCGGGAGGAAAAGCTGATCCTGTATCGGGGCGGTTACACCCATACCCAGTGCCTGGAAGAAGCCTTCCGCAAGTCCGCTGTGGTTCCCGACGTAATCTTTCGCACCAACCAGTTCCAGACCATCCTGTCCTTCGTCCGTCGAAATTTAGCCACTTCGTTTTTCTATTACGACGCCGTGAAAAACACGCCGGAAATCGCCGCCCTTCACTTAAAAGAGCCCATTCTCTTGGATCTCCACATCATATGGAAAAACAACCGCCCGCTGTTTCACGAAGCGAAGCAGTTTTTAAATCATCTGAAGGACTACACCTATTCTTCAGAGGAATAAGCGAAGAAACAGACACAGAAATGCGCGGAAATATACGTGAAAACAGGCACAAAATATGCGTAAAAAAACAGGAAATCCTTTGCGGTTTCCTGTTTTTTGCATCGCCCTTCGGCATGATGTCTTCGGCATGCTTTCCTTCGCCGTGCCGCCCATACGGCGGCTGATATTTATTGCGTCACAGCTTGCGTTACAACGGGTTTTCCGTCTTTGTCCAGAAGCGGCGTCATTCCTCCCGCGTATCCGTCGCGACGAAAGATGTAATTTACGCCCGTTTCTCTATCCACCCAAATTTCTATAACGCTTACCTTTCCCTGTGAATACACTTTTTCAAATCTTTCATTTTGGGCCATTTTTTTACCTCCTCAGTCACATGTTCACCCTTGGATTCGCCTGCCATTCTCAATAATATCCAGCATTTCCTTTGGGGTCACAACATATGTCCTCATCGGGAAGCGCTTTATATTTCCCTTGACGAGATAGGCATCTTCTTCCTTGCGTTTTTCCATCAAAACAGCATAAAAGATGATATCCTTCGGGTCGAGAATTTCTTCCTCAACTAATCCACAATCCAAATAGACGGCACGTTTTTTTAATTCATCCAAAAAAACCTTGACAGCTCTCTGATCAAAATGAAATTTGGGACGGTTTAAAACATCTTCGTACTCAGTCAGTATTTCGTCATTAAGCACAGGGATAATATTGCCGCACAACGCTTCCGCGGCAACCAGGCCAGGTACCGAACCCGCCTTCAGCATGGCGGAAACAAGTACATTGGTATCTAAAACGGCATAATACATCATTTGCTTATCCTTGCCGTTCACATCTGGATTTTTCAATCTCGGCATTGATTTCATCCAATGTCATATTCGAAACACCATTTTTTTCTGACGCTTCTGCAATCTCTACCATGGCGCGGTATCCCCGTTCCGCATGATAGGGAGCCTTCGGTAACGTCATACTAAAAGGAATTCCATTTTCCATGACCGCGCGCTTTAAAAACATCCGCACAGCGGTAGAAGTATCAATCCCCAAGCGTTCAAAAATCTCAGCGGCTTCCTCTTTTATAGAATCCTCTATACGAACTTGTAATAATGAAGTAGCCATATGAAAACCTCCTTCTCTTTTTGTAATACAATTATATTACAACATACTTTAAAATGCAATCAAAATATGAGATTTGTAGAAAATTTATAGAAATATAATTATCATATAAAAGGCTATCATATCCCTATCATAGCCTTTCTAAAAATTCTTGTTAAATCGCTGCTTCTTAACAACTCCGAATAAACCCATCCTCTTACATCTTCGCATCCAAATGTTCCCTGGCCTTACCGACGCCTTTCATATAGTAAATCAACAGCTTCCAGCAGCCGTACCCGATCAAGTACAAGATGACTCCTACGACGAGGCCGGCAACAAACACCGCGATGGGATTTTCAATTCCGGAAATAACGATGTAATTGGCGTAAGGGATTCCCAAATGCAGCAGGGAATCCAGCAGCTTGACGGCGCAGGCGACCACAGAAGCGATGCCGCAGATGATGAACACCGGAGCGCAGACCACAAGCACCGGAATGATAAATAAGCCGGAAAAACCCGCAAGGCTGTAATAGGCGCAAACGGCAAGCATCCGCTTCCAGCTGAAAGAACTGTTCTTAACAATCAGATCTCCCAAGTAGGCTTTTGCCAGTTCTTTGGGATTTCCCAGCCGTTCTATAATCTTTTCTGCGGTTTCTCCTTCGCCCTGCAATTCAAGAATCTCGCTCTTAATTTCTTTCACGATATCCACTCGTTCCGAAGCTGGCAGAGGCTTTAAATACTTTTCAACCTTTGCAAGATAATCGTCTAAAATCGTTTCCATATCCTCATTCCCCTTTCATTTCATTGACTGCATCCAACAGATGATCCCATTCCTTCGACATGGCGGCAATATATGCAAGGCCTTTCTCCGTAATGGAATAGTACTTTCTCGGCGGCAACCCTTCCGTGCTTTCCTGCCACGAAGAAGAAACGTATTCTTCTTTCATCAGCCGTCGGAGCAGCGGATAAATGGTATTCTCTTTCGCAGCCAGAATCGGATATTTCTCCAATGTGCTGATAATTTCATATCCATAGGAGGGTCGCCGTTTTATCATCAGCAGAATACAAAATTCCAGCGTTCCCCGCTTGATCTGGGATTTCCAATCGTCGATATTCATATACTGTACCTCCTGTATATACATCGTACAACACAGTATATCATTTGTCAATAGTATATTAAAAAATACGCGGGTGCTGTTAAGTCCACGCGGCTTGTCTCTTTTTTCATTTTTGTCTACTTCCGAATCCCCGCCAGCTGTCCGAAGATATCGCCCACGATGCGAATCTGGTTGTCGGGATAATCGAATTTCACCGTGTGAATGGGAGGCGCATCCACGCCGTTTCCCACGATGAAATAGGCGCCGGGAACTTCCTTGGTAAAATACCCGAAGTCCTCCGATCCCCGCTGGAATCCCGGCCGTTCAAACCACGGAAATCCCAAAGCGTCACAGGCGGCCTTCACCTTCTCTACGCCCTCTTCCCAGCTTCTGGTCTCCGGGAAAACATCGTGATATGTAAATTCAATGCCCAGGCCGTATTTCTTTGCCTCCGCCGCGGCCAGTTCCTCAATTTCCTTCTGCAGATCCACCAGTTCCGGCTCGTTTTCCGCACGCAGCGTTAACAGCAGCTTTCCCTTGGAAGCGGAACATCCGAAGGCTCGTTCTCCCACGTCGATCTGGATGACGGTACACAACACAAGACCCTTGTATCTCCCGGGAGCGATCATATCAGGAATGGCCTGTACGATGGAGCATACCGCCAGCGCCGGATTCTTTCCTTTTTCCGGCTGGCTGGCATGAGCCGGCGATCCGGTGAAGGAAATCTCCATTCCCTCCGACGCGCAGTTGTTGATCCCCGCCTTAACCACCACCAGATTCTTTTCAAAACCGGCGGAATTGTGGTAACCGTAGATTTCATCCACGCCTTCCTCCGCCAGCACGACCTGACAGTATTTCGCGCCGTCGCCGATCTCCTCCGCGTGCTGGAAGATGAAAATGACATTGTTGTCCGCTCCCCGCTGAGAAACCTCCGCAGCAAACCCGGCCAACGCCGCCGAATGACCGTCGTGGCCGCATTTGTGGCCGACGCCGGGATTTTGACTCTTATAGGGAGTGTCGATGTCATCCAAAACCGGAATGGCGTCGAAATCCGCGCGGAAAGCAATGGTCTTCGCCTTTGGTACGTCGCTGCGATACGCAGCGTAAAACCACTTTCCCCTGTCGTGCAGTTCCAAATTCGGTGCGTTTTCCTTCAGAAAATCCATCAACCGCTTTTTGGTCATAGTTTCTTCGTTGGACAGTTCCGGATGCCGATGCAACTCATGCCGCAGTTCCACCGCTTTCTGATATACGTCTTCTCTCATTGGCTTACGTCCTTTCCTACTGATAGCGATCTCTTCGATTGATTACGATCTCTACGTCCATTTTACTCGAAAAGAAGACGCCCCACAACCATTTTGTGATTAGGGGCGCCCTCTCATTTTACCGTAATTTAATATGCACTTCTCGCAGCTGCTTTTCCTCTACCTCCGAAGGCGAATTGAACAGCAGATCCTGAGCGTTGGACGTCAGAGGGAAGGCGATGACTTCACGGATGTTTTCTTCTTCTTCCAGCAGCATCACCATGCGGTCCACGCCGGGAGCCATGCCCGCGTGAGGCGGCGCGCCATATTGGAAAGCATTGTACAGGGCGCTGAATTTGGCCTTTACCGTTTCTTCGCTGTAGCCTGCGATCTCGAAGGCCTTCACCATGATGTCGGGACGATGGTTTCTCACCGCTCCCGAAGAAAGCTCTACGCCGTTGCAGACGATATCGTATTGATACGCCTTGATGTCCAGCGGGTTCATGTGAAGCAGCGCGTCCATTTCCCCCTGGGGCATGGAGAACGGGTTGTGGGTGAAATCGATCTTGCCCGTCTCCTCGTTGATCTCGAACATGGGGAAATCCGTAATATAACAGAATTCAAACTTCGAGTTGTCGATGAGATCCATGCGCTTGGCCACTTCCGTGCGAATCTGACCGGCAAACTTCTCCACCAGACCCTTTTCATCACTGATGAAGTACAGCACATCGTCGGGTTTCAGGTTCATCCGGGAAGCCAATTCCTTCTTCTGTTCGTCGGTCATGAACTTGTCGATGGGCCCCTTGTAGGTCATATCTTCCTTGACGCTGATATATCCCAGACCCTTCATGCCGATGGACAGCGCAAATTTTTCCATGGAACCGAAGAAAGACTTGGACTTCTTGGCCATGCCGGGAACCACGATGGCGCGGACGATCTTTCCCCGGAAGGGCGCAAAGTCCACGTGTTCGAAGAAATCGGACAAGTCCTCGATAATCAGCGGATTGCGCAGGTCGGGCTTATCCGTACCGTATTTCAGCATGGCTTCCGCGAAGGGAATCCGCACGAAGGGCGGCTTGCTGACCTCTTTATCAGAGAAGGTGCAGAAGGTTTCATAAAGCACCTTTTCCGCCACGGCAAACACATCCTCCTGGGTGGCGAAGGCCATTTCAAAATCCAGCTGATAGAACTCGCCGGGAGAACGATCCTGCCGCGCGTCCTCGTCGCGGAAGCAGGGAGCGATCTGGAAGTACTTATCGAAGCCGGAGGCCATGAGCATCTGCTTAAACTGCTGGGGAGCCTGGGGCAGCGCGTAGAACTTTCCCTTGTGCTTTCTGGAGGGAACCAGATAATCTCTGGCGCCTTCCGGAGAGGAATTGGCCAAAATCGGCGTCTGAATCTCCATAAAGCCAAGGGCTTCCATCTGCTTCCTCAGGAACCGGATGATCTGGGAACGCATGATGATGTTTTCGTGAACCTTGGGATTGCGCAGATCCAGGAAACGATACTTCAATCGCACATCCTCTTTCGTCTCCGTAGAGCGTTCGATCTCAAAGGGCAGGTTCTTGTGGGCGCTTCCCAGAACCTCCAGGCTCCTGGCCTTCAATTCCACCTGACCGGTGGGAATGTTGGGATTCACCGTATCAGGATCGCGCTTGATGACCTGGCCTTCCACGCAGATGACCGTTTCCTTTCCCAGATCGGCGATCATCTCGTCGGTGACCACCACCTGGGTGACGCCGTAATGGTCCCGCAGATCCACAAAGACGATGCCGCCGTGGTTGCGGATAGTGGCAATCCATCCGGCGAGCCGCACCTCCTGACCGATATCGGAAAGGCCGATGTCGGCGCAGGTTCGATTGCGATAGCGGTTGTTGATCTGGATAGGAGCGAAATCCACACCCGCCAGCGCGGCCTTTCTCTTTTCCGCTGCCGCAGCAGCTCGACGGGTTTCTTCGGCTTTGGCCTCCCGAGCCGCTTCTTCGGCCGCTTTCGCCTCCTCTTCCGCCTTAGCCTCAGAAGCCGCCTGTTCCGCCGCCTTCTGAGCGGCTTCCTTCGCCCGCTTTTCTTCCTTTTTCGCCTTCTTATCCTTGATGGGCGCTGCGTTTTCAAAGCCTTCTGGCATGGGAGCGGCGTCCACCTTTTCTTTCAATACCTCGCTGATGGTCTCGGGACGGGCCTTGCCCTTCAGTTCCCTCATGCACATGCCCACCAGAAAGTCCATGGCCTTGGCCTTACCGTTCTTATAGTCCGCAATGGAAGCGGGATAAGCGGCTACCACCTGTTCCGCCGTGGCTTCGATCAGCGTCAGATCCTCCGCCACGATCATGTTGTGTTCTTCAGCATAGACCGCAGGATCCACGTCTTCTTTAAAGATGGCTTCGATGATCTGTTTTTCCGCCTTGCGGCTGATCTTGCCCGCGCTGACCAAAGCGATGGCGCCGGCGATCTTTTCACCGTCCACCGCCAGTTCCTCCGGCGCCTGACCGGCTTCCTTCATCAGTTTCAAAATGTCGCCGGTGACCACATTGGCCGCTTCGTTCACCTCCTGACCGCAGGATACGATCCGTTCAAACAGTCCGGCAAGCTCCTTTGCGGAGGTGATCACCGCCGCCTTATCGGCGGACAGTCCCAGCTGGCTGACGTAGCGATAACGCTTCGCTTGAGGCAGCTCCGGCAGAGAATTTTTCGCTGCGTTGTACCACGCGTCGTCGATAAATACGGGAAGCAGATCAGGATCGGGGAAATACCGGTAATCCTGCGCGTTTTCCTTGGAGCGCATGGCGGTGGATTCCCCTTCCTCGTCGTTCCAGCGGCGGGTTTCCTGGGTCACCTTGCCGCCGCTTTCGATCAGCGCGATCTGACGCTGGCTCTCAAATTCGATGGCGCGGCGGATGGCCTTTAAGGAGTTGATGTTCTTCATCTCCGTTCTCGTTCCAAATTCCTGCTGACCTGTGGGACGAACGGACAGGTTCACATCGGCTCTCATGGAACCCTCCTGCATCTTGCAGTCGGAAACGCCCAGATATTTTAAAATCTGCTGTAAATTTTCCAAAAATCCGATGACCTGATCGGCGCTTCTGAAATCCGGCTCCGTAACGATCTCGATGAGGGGAACGCCGCAGCGGTTGTAGTCCACCAGCGTACCCGCCGCATCGTGAACCAGC
>CANEEC010000021.1 GCA_947426455.1 uncultured Clostridia bacterium
CGAATCCGCTGCACCACCACCTGCTTGGCGGTCTGGGCGGCAATTCTGCCAAAGGCCCTGGGAGTGATCTGATATTCCACCACGTCGCCGATTTCATAGGCCGGGTCGATGTCCTGAGCTTCCTCAATGCTGACTTCGGTAAATGGGTCGATCACTTCTTCCACAACGTCCCGGCGCATGAACACGTCGATATCTCCCATTTCCCGATCCACATTGACTCTCACGTTCTGAGAGGTGCCGTAGTTCTTTTTATATGCAGATACCAGCGCCGACTCGATGGCCTCTACCAGAAGATCCTTCGAAACATTTTTTTCTCTTTCCAGTTCTTCCAGCGCCAGAATAAATTCCTGATTCATCTCTTTTCTTTTTCCTCCTATCTCCGTTCTTCGTTAAAAAATAACTGCTAATTTTGTCTTGGAAACCTGCTCTCTGGGAATCAAAAGCTCCCGATCCTGCTCCACCCGAATCACCAGATGATCGTCCGTCAGATCGACCAGAATCCCTTCATAGGTCTTTCTTCCCTCCCAGGCTTTGTACAGGCTGACCTCTACCGCTTCTCCCCGGAATCTCACGAAATCCTTATCCCGCAGCAGCGGACGATCCATGCCCGGGGAAGAAACCTCCAGATAGTAGTTCTGCTGGATGGGGTCCGCCTCGTCCAGCTTTGCGCTCAGGTAACGGCTCACCGCTTCGCAGTCGTCCGTTCCCACGTTGACATACGCTCCGTCCTGGATTTTATCGATAAATACCCGAAGAAACCAGTCCTTTCCCTCTTTGACAAACTCCGTCCGAAACAGCTCATAGCCGTGTTCTTCCAAAAACGGAGCCAGAATCTCTTCCACGATCTCCCCGATTTTTTTCTTCGCCATCTCGCTTCCTTTCTCATTTTATATTTTGTTTCATGCTTCGGCATATTAGGTGCGCAGCGGTCAAGCGCCAACATGGCACTTCGTGCCATTCCTCCGCTTCGCTTCGCTGTCCCTTTTGCCAGCCAGCTAAAGCTGGGGCAAAACGGCACGGACTGAAGTCCTGCGCTTTTCGCATGGCACCTACATCGCCTCGTACCTCGGCGTGTTAGGTGCGCATTGTGAGGAATAACATAGCGTCGGCTTTTGCTAAGCTCTGCCTTCACTTCGTTCGGCAGTCGCTAAACAAAGTGCGATATCTGTTATTCCATCACTCTGTCTTCGCCTGCGGCTTGCCAATCGTGAGGAATAACATAGCATCGGCTTTTGCTAAGCTCTGCCTTCACTTCGTTCGGCAGTCGCTAAACAAAGTGCGATATCTGTTATTCCATCACTCTGTCTTCGCCTGCGGCTTGCCAGTCGTGAGGAATAACATAAAATGAAAGAGTGGGTTTTGCCCACTCTTTTGCGATAACGTATACTAAAACTCGAACATAGTCATAATACCATAATTTTCTCCCTGTATCAAGTAAAATCTTCTATTTATTTATAATTTCGGTTTTGCCTGCTCCGCGGCCCACTCCACCTTCGCCTTACCGTCACACCGTCGCCCGCCATTCCTTTCCCGTGAAATTCACCGTCTTGAAACCACCGCTCCTTCGTGTTATATTGAACATACAGATACAAATAGTCAGGAGGCGAGCATATGAAATACGATTTTGATGAAATCATCGACCGGCAGCACACCAACGCGCTGAACACCGACGGATTCCGCGGCTACATCTTCCATGCGGGTCCCGAAAAGAAATTCAAATTCGCAGACGACGAATTCGTGCGCATGTGGGTTGCGGATATGGAATTCGGCGTAGCGCCGGAAATTCTCGACGCCATCCGCGCCAGGCTGGATAAAAAAATCCTGGGATATACCCTGATGTACGATCCCCAGTATTACGACATTTTCTTAAACTGGTGCAAGACACGTTACGATTGGACGTTTCCCAGAGAAGAACTGACCTACTCTTTGGGCGTCATTCCCGCTCTGTATCAGCTGGTGGAGGATCTGGTGGCAAAGGACGAAAAGGTACTGACCATGACGCCGGCCTACGGATTTTTCCTCCACGCCTGCGAATACAACAATGTGGAACTGGTTCGCAACCAGCTCATCCACGACGGCGGTCACTTCTCCATCGACTTCGACCTGTTGGAAAAACAGGCCTCCGATCCCAAGGTTAAGGTGCTTATGCTCTGCAATCCCCACAATCCCTCCGGACGCATCTGGACGGCGGCAGAACTGAAAAAGATTGCGGAAATTGTGGAAAAGTACGACCTCTGGGTGATTTCCGATGAGATTCACTGCGACGTGATTCGCTGCGGCAACCGCCATACGCCCATGGGAAAGGTGATGCCGGATTACAAAAAGCTGGTCACCTGCATGTCCGCCAGCAAATCCTTCAACATGGCAGGACTTCTCTTCTCCCACATCATCATCCGCGACGAGGAGGAACGCAGACGCTTCATCGCCCGGGATAAGGTCATCGGCGACCTGAATCCCCTTTCCATCGCCGCTCACAAGGCGGCTTACGAAAAGGGAGGACCCTGGCTGGAAGAGTTAAAAGCCTATCTGGACGAAAACTTCCGCTACTTAAAGGACTTTCTTTCGGAATATCTGCCCGAAGCCGTCTTTGAAATTCCCGAGGCCACCTATCTGGCATGGGTGGATATGAAGAGTTGTCTCCCCGGCATGTCCGACTCTGAAATGTGTTCTTTCTTTGCCAACGAGGCCGGTGTTTTATTGGAGGGCGGCGACGATTTGTTCGTAGGCAACGCCACTGGCTATATCCGCCTGAACCTGGCCATGCCCCGCGCTACCATCGTTACCGGCATGGAACGCATCAGAGACGCCATCTACAAGAGAAATGCGCAGAGGAAATAGCAGAGAAAATAAAAGGCGAAATGCACAGAGGAAAAAACTCATGACGAAAAATCTCCCCGGTTCTGTGGCCGGGGAGATTTTTATTTTCAACGTTTGTGGTAAATTATTCGATGCTTTGAACTTCGGTCATAGCAGCGCTCAGCTCGTTGGTGATGGCTTCTACATCCGTCTGGATGGTATCCGCAGCTTCGTTTTCTACACCGTTGATTGTGTCCACAAGAATATCGCTATACGTATCGATACATTCGCCGAATCTCGTGGAGCAATCAGCTAATTTAGCATGGGCATCTTCATAGCCTTCCGGCGGATTATCGATGGCGCCGAAATCCAGGAACGGCTGCTTCGTATCGCGAATCTTCTCAATGGCAGCCATAATCGCATCTTCGTCGTCAGACTGCGTGGCGGCAACGGAAATAAATTCACCGCCAACGGCAACAAATTCGCCGGCAGCATCGTTGAGGCCGTCTACTTTTTCCAGATAAGTGTCTTTGTCCATAGGCCCGGTTACATCGTCGGAGCTGTCACCACCGCAGGCTGTAAACGCAAATACAAGGCAGAAGGCCAACAGCAGAGAAAATACACGCTTCTTGGATAAACTCATTTTCATACTTCCTTTCTTTACAAATATAGTATGTTTTCACTTTTACCCAGTATAGCACAATGAAAATTAATATACAATACTTTCCATGGGAAATTTTGTGTATCAACCCATTTTCACTGCACACTTCCGCTCCGCTTACAGATTAAATAGAGAAATCTGATTCGTTTCGTCCATTCCCTTTAATGTGCCGTGATTTTGAAGCGCCTCCACCGCTGTCTTGTTCAGTTTTGCCCGCTCCCTCATATCTTCGATGGAGAAAAACCGTCCCTTTTCATATTCCTCCGCCAAATTCCGCGCCGCCGTTTCTCCCAGACCTTCCAGCGCAAGGAAGGGAAGCTGTACCTTTCCGTCCCGAACGGTAAACCTCGTTCCGTCGGATTCGCCGAGGCGAGCCGGCAAAAACGAAAATCCCCGGGCATACATCTCGTAAGCCACCTCCAAAACGATGATTTCGTCCTCCTCCTTCTTGGTGGCCTCCTTTCCCTTGGCTTCGATTTCGTGAATGCGATCCCAGATGGAATCGATGCCGCCCAGAATCACGTCCGCGTTGAAATCCGCAATCTTGGAGGTGAAAAATACGGCGTAAAACGCCTCCGGATCGTATACCTTATAATAAGCGATCCGGTAGGACATCAACGTATAAGCCACGGCGTGCGCCTTGGGGAACATGTACTTAATGCGCTTGCAGGATTCGATATACCACGCAGGCACATTGTTTTCCACCATGAGGCTTTCCTGTTCTTCCGTCAGTCCCTTTCCCTTTCGCACCGACTCCATGATCTTAAACGAAGCCTTCTTGGGAACGCCCTTTAAAATCAGGTAGTTCATGATGTCGTCCCGGGTGGAAATCGCCTCTTTGATGGTGGTCTGCCCCGTTTTGATGAAATACTGAGCATTGTTGATCCACACGTCCGTTCCGTGGGAGAATCCGGAGATTCGAACCAGATCTGCAAAGGCGTGAGGGTCGGTATCGTCCAGCATCTGCCGGGTAAATTTCGTTCCGAATTCGGGAATCCCGTAGGTTCCGTGGGTGAATTTATAATCGGGAATCTTGATGTCCAATCCCTCGATTCCTGTGAAAATCCCCATGGTTCGCTGATCTCCCATGGCGACCTCCATGGGATCCAGTCCGGTGATGTCCTGCAGCTGGCGAATCTGAGAGGGCACATCGTGTCCCAGAATATCCAGCTTCAACAGGTTCTGATCGATGGAATGATAGTCGTAGTGGGTGGTGATGATGTCGGTGGTCATGTCGTTAGCCGGATGTTGGATAGGACAAAACTCGTAGATTTCATGGCCTCTGGGCACAATGATGATGCCGCCGGGATGCTGTCCCGTGCTTCGTCTTACGCCGGTACAGCCCTGCGCCAGCCGTTCTTCCTCCCATCGGCTGGCCGTCTTTCCCCGATCCTCAAAGTAATGCTTCACGTAACCGAAGGCCGTCTTTTCCGCCACCGTGGTGGTGGTTCCCGCACGGAACACGTTTTCACGGCCGAAAATTTCCTCTACGAACTTGTGCGCCCGAGGCTGGTACTCTCCGGCGAAATTCAAGTCGATATCCGGTTCTTTATCGCCGTCAAATCCCAAAAACGTTTCAAAGGGAATGTTGTAGCCCTCCCGCCGCATCATCGTGCCGCAGCGGGGGCAAGCCTTCTCCGGCATGTCGCATCCGCAGTCGTAGCTGCCGTCCTCGATAAACTCATGGTAGCGCTGTCCCGGGATTCCCTCCATGCTACACTCCGGATTGGGACACAGGTAGTGCGGCGGCAGCGGATTGACCTCGGTGATTCCGCCCATGGTGGCTGCAAAGGAGGAGCCTACCGATCCCCGGGAGCCTACCAGATAGCCGTCGGACAGGGATTTCTGCACCAAAAGCTCCGCGGACACGTACATGACGGCGTAGCCGTTGCTGATGATGGAATTCAGTTCTTTCATCAGACGGGTTTCCACCAGCTCCGGCAAAGGGTCTCCGTACATCTCCGCCGCGGTTTTCAGACAGCGTTCCCGCAGCCGTTCCTCTGCACCGTCGATTTTCGGCGGAAATTTTCCCTCCGGCACGGGCAGGATGGAATCGATGGAATCGGCGATGGCGTTGGGCGCGTCGATGACCACCTGATGTGCCGCATCCTCACCTAAATAAGAAAACTCTTCAAGCATCTCATCGGTAGTACGAAGGTACAGTCCGGCGCCGTCTTCTACATCTTTATAACCCTGTCCCGCCATGAGAATCTGCCGGTAGATCGCGTGTTCCGGCTGAGCGTAATGGGCATCGCAGGTGGCGACCACAGGCTTTCCCAGCTGTTTTCCCAGCGCCACGATTTTTCGGTTAATTTCCCGCAACGCCTCCACATTGGGAACGCGACCCTTGTCCACCAGAAACTGATTGTTGGACAGCGGCTGAATCTCAAAATAATCGTACAGCTTTGCGATCTGTTGGATTTCCTCCTGCGTTCTGTTTTCCAAAAAGGCGCGGTAAATCTGTCCAGCCTCGCAGGCGGAACCGATGATCAGTCCCTCCCGATACTCTAACAGAACCGACTTGGGAATCCGCGGTCTCTTGTAGAAGTATTCCAGATGGGACTTGGAAACCAGCTTATATATGTTCTTCAATCCCTCCTGGGTCTTGGCCAGCAGGATGATGTGGTTGGTATCCTTGCTCTTGTAATCGACGGTGTTTCCGGCCATGGCCTTTTCCATGTCGGAAAGCCGGGTAACGCCCTTTTCTTCCAGCTTCTCAAACAGCTTGATCAAAATGCCGGCGCAGGCTCTGGCGTCGTCCACGGCGCGATGATGATTTTCCAAGACAACTCCCAAAGCGTCGGCCACCTGATTCAGTTTGTGCCGTTTCAGCTGCTTCAGCATGATGCGGGACATGTACAGCGTATCCACTTTGTGATTGGGAAGCTCGCGGCCTCTGCGGGACGCCGCCATCTTCACGAAGGACACGTCGAAATCCGCGTTGTGGGCAACCAGCGGTAAATCGCCGATCCATTCCATAAAGGAATCAAAAATATCGTCCAGCGCAGGCGCATCGGCCACCATGGCGTCCTCGATGCCGGTCAGTTCGGTAATTCTCTCGGGAATATGACCGCACCGAGGTTTGACGAAGGTCAGGAATTCGTCTACGATCTCCTTGTTTTTCACCTTCACCGCGCCGATTTCGATGATCTCGCAGTCCACCGGCGAAAGTCCGGTGGTTTCCAGATCGAAGACCACGTACTCGTCAGAGGTAGTCAGCCCTCCCGGCATCTGGGAACCGGTATCCCCGTCATCCACCAGATACCCCTCCAACCCGTAGATGATCTTCAGATCGGATTTTTTTGCTGCCTTGGCCGCATCGGGAAAGGACTGCACCACGCCGTGATCCGTAATGGCGATGGCCTTGTGACCCCAGGCGATGGCCGTCTTCACCAGATCGGTCACCTCCATGAGTCCGTCCATGGCGCTGGCCTTCGTATGGGCGTGAAGCTCCACCCGCTTCTCTTCTGCGGTATCCATGCGCCCTTCTTTTTCTATCTTTTCAATATCCCGTCCCATCAGCACGGGAACGCGTTCAAACCGATCCATCTCCATGGCGCCCCGGATGCGCAGCTGCGTTCCCTCTTTTACGCTGATATGTTCCTGCAGGTCGGCAAATTTTCTATCGCCCACGAACATTTTCACACACATGGAATCCGTTTCGTCGGTCACCAGCATGGTCACCAGGATCCTGCCATTTTTCAGTTCCCGGGACTCCATCTTAAACACGCGGCCCTCTACGATGACGTTTTCGCTTTCCTCCGTCACGTCCCTCATTCTCACCGCCTCGCCGGAAATAGGTTTGCCCATGATGCGGTTGCCCTCCACCGGCGTATACGCCTGCCGCCGCCGGAAGCTGCCGCTGCCGGCGTTCCAGCTGCTGCCATAGCCGCCGTTTTCCTGGTCGGTCTTCTGGGGCCGGCTGATGGCGTTGATTCCCGCCTGAGCGATGGCCTCCTTCACAGCCGTCAGCTCCGCCGCATCCTGCTGCTCCTTTTTCTTCTGAATTTCCTCGTACTGCTCTTCGTCATTTTCAAACCGGCAGGTCACCGTCAGTCCAAAATCCCGAGCCAGAATCTTTTCAAACATGCCGGCCACCTTTTGATTTAGCTGATCTGCCGCCGAATCCCCCAGCACCGGAATGGTGACGATGTCATCTTCCAGGACGACGCCGCCTTGTATGGTCTTGGTCAAATGCGCGTAATCTCCATTCACCTCATAAATCATATGGCCGATGGCCAACTCCACGATTTCTTCGGCGCTTTGAATGACATCCCGATATGTAAACTTGAATTTCAGCGAACCCGACTGAGGGAATTCTTCTGCGATCATAGTCCGGATGCGCTCCACATCTTCCCAGGACATGACAAAATTAGCGCTCCATTCGATCACAAAAGAAAATGTTTCGCTTTCTATATAGGCGCTTTCAATTTGAAAGCGGTACTGTTCTCTCGGATGATTCCCCAGCTTCTCCCACTGGATGCAATCTGCAATCTGCATTCTTTTCTGCCTCTCTTTTTATCATTGCCATGAACAGTGTATCACATTTTAAAAAAAATTTGAACCGAATTTCACCGGTTGTGAAAAACATAACCCATCGCCCTGGAATTATGATACAATACAGGTATCATTCGTTACGATAAAAGGAGCCTGCTATGAAAAAGAAAATTTTAATTCTCTCCACCGGAGGTACCATCGCCTGCAGCGAAAGCGAACGGGGACTGACGCCCACAGCAACCGCCGAAGCGTTTGTCTCCTATCTTCCCCACCGCATCAGCGGAGATTTCGACATTTCCCTGCTGGATTTATTTCGGATGGACAGTTCCTCCATCGCTCCCGATCACTGGATTCAAATAGCGGAAGCCATTCGCAGCCGTTACGACGACTTCGACGGTTTTCTCATCACTCACGGAACCGACACCATGGCTTACACCGCATCGGCTCTCAGCTACCTTTTGGCCGGTGCGAAAAAACCCATCGTCCTCACCGGTTCCCAGCTTCCCGCCGAAGCTTCCGGCTCCGACGCCCCCGCCAATTTAAAGACGGCATTTCAGGCGTTTTACACCGATTTTACCGGTGTAATGGTAGCTTTCTGCAATCAGCTGATTCGCGGCTGTCGGGCATCAAAGCTGCGAACCCGCAGTTTCCACGCCTTTGAAAGCATCAACGTTCCCGCTTTGATGGATTTTTCCGGAAACGACCGGGGCTATCGGCCGCCGGAATCGAAAGCTACTGTCGGCGCCGCCCAAAAGAACTCCGAAGATCTGTTCGGTACGGAGCCGTTTGTTCTCGACTCCCGCGTGGGTTTGGTGAAAATTCATCCCGGTATGTCGCCCGCATTACTTTCCGCAATGGCGCAGATGGATTATCGCGGGTTAATCATCGAACTGTTCGGCATCGGAAATCTGCCTGAAGACGATCCGGCTTTGATGAACGCTCTGCGCCTTTTGACCGATCGAGGCGTCGTCATCGTTACCAAGAGCCAGTGCCCCTTTGAAGCCAGCGATTCTAACGTATACGCCGCCGGCCGCCAGCTGGCCGCCCTGCGGCCGATTTCCGCCCGGGACATGACTACGGAAGCCTGCCTCACAAAGCTGATGTGGGCTTTGGGGAAAAACGATGAGCCGGAACAGATTCGTCACCTGTTCGACACCAATGTGGCAGGTGAAGTTTCGATATAAATAAGCTGTATTTTATGAGTAGAAAGGTTGGAAAAATTATGAAGAAAATTTTTGTAGTTATGTTAGCCTTTATGCTATCCATTTTCACTGTCGCCTGCGGCCAGGCCACGCCCACTGAAGTGGTTACCGATTATCTGGAAGCCATAAAAGCGCAGGATATGGATGCGGTGGATCTGCTCTATGCCGGAGACGCCGATGATGTATCCATGGATTCCAGCGAAGAAATCGACACGGACTCTTTCTCTGAAGAATTGACCAACAAGCTGATCGATATGTACTCCGCCTTTGAATATTCCGTTTCTAACGAAACCATCGACGGAGATACGGCCACGGTGGATGTCACCATCAAATCCTATAACATCGGCGCCGCGATGAAGTCCGCTCTCAGCGAATCCATCTCTCAGATTTTTGCAATGGCATTTTCCGGAGCCTCCGATGAAGAAATCGACGAAATGAGCAACAATATATTCATGGAGAACCTGGAGGCTGCCACCTTCGATCTTGAACAAACGGTAACCATCAGCCTGACAAAAGAAGACGGCCAATGGGTCGTGGACGCCTTTGAAGACGACAGTCCCTTCATCGATGCCATTACCGGCGGGCTGCTCACCTTCTCCAAAGGAATCGAAGACGCTTTCAGTAATTAAGATTCCCAGTATACCTACGTTTCTTTTGCGGAGCGAACCTCGCTCAACAACGCGTCGATCCGCTCCGCAAATACAGAGATCGCCCGATCCTGCAGCTGATCAATTTCCTCAACCACTTCATCCCGGAGTTGTTCTGCGGCCTTTACCACAGCGGCCGCGTCGGCAATATCCTTATACCGGCCAAGGAAAAACTGCTTCCGTGCAAACGATATTTTTGCCATCCAAAGTCCGCGGCTTCGGCTCACGTTTTTGATGCCGCTGGTGTTGCTGACCGGTATTTTTTTGGAGCGTACCACTTCCACACAGGTGCCGCCGATATAAGAGCGGCTGCTTTCCAACCGTTCCTTTCGGTAACAGCCGCAGCTCATGGTTCTCCCCTGAAGGAGCTTGTTGCTGCTGGTAACTGTCAAATTTCCACAGTCGCAGCGGCATAACCAGCAAAAGCATCCATCTGAAACGCGTTTGCTGGTTCGTTTTAAAACGACAAGCCGCCCAAACCGTCTTCCTGTCAAATCCTGGTAACGGCTGCCACGGGGTTCCGCATCATATGTAATCATCGTCGTTCACCGCCTTTCACCTTTTGCAAATGGGATGTCACAGCGTTTCCGACGCCTTTGGTTCACCTTTCAGGCAAACGCCGTCACCAGACGAAACGGTTGCTTTACAGTATTACCATCTGCGGTGTACATGCCTTCGCGCCCGCAAAAATTTCTGCGTCACAAGCGATCGGAACAGAATAAACATTCCGTTCGGCTGCGCAGCAGTTCAACATCAAAACTGCAGGGATGGACGGCGAAAATAAGCTATACTTTTAGCACGGAGATAAAAAAAGGCGCAAAAAAACAAGGCCGCAGAAAAAAGTTTTATGCGGTCTGATTTTTGCGCCTAAAAAGCATATTGACCTGTAAGAAATTCTTGTGTTTCAGGAATTGCCGTGCTAATATTAAAATATATATGTATTTTAAAGGGGGACAATCTCGCAGCTTTTAAGACGGAATGTTTATTCTGTCCTGTAAAACGACTGCTTCTACGTGATGAATCCCAGCCGCTCCAACTGCTGCCGGTGTTCCACGCCCGAGGTTTTCAGGTAGATACGAGTGGTTTCAATGCTGGAGTGACCTAAAAGATCAGCCAGCTTTGCGATATCTCTGTTACTGCGGTAAAACGTCGTAGCGAAAAGATGGCGGAGGTTATGTGGAAATACCCGTGTTGGTTCTACTTTTGCCCATCTGCACAAGGCTTTCATTTCCGCCCAGATCTGTCGGCGGTTCATCGGTTTTCCGCTTTTGGTGAGAAATATCTCTCCAGAAGTGGTTTTTTGTTTTTTGGCGTACTTCCGAAGCTTCCCGCACAGCTTAGCGGGTAGAAGGATCACTCGGATCTTTCCCTTCAGCCGAATCTCTGCCCTTCCTCGATTCACCGCTTCTACCGTGATATACCGCACTTCGCTGACCCGAATCCCCGTAGCGCAGATGGTTTCCATGAGCAGGGCCAGCTGTTCCTTCCCTCGCTCTTGAGCCGATGAGATTAGCTTATTATAGTCAGAGCGCGTCAGTTCTCGGGATTCCTCCCGGAACGCGCTTCTCTGTATCTTCAAAAACTTTGCGCGGCAGTCGTCCCATTCCAAAAACCGAAACAGGCTGTTCAGGGCGGACAACGCTGCGTTGACGGTGGCTGCCGCCTTCTGCTCGGAGATCAGATACCCCTTCCAGCCGGTCACAGCTTCCTTCGTTACGGCTCGGCCGTCCAACCACACGGCAAAGGCTCTCACATCCCGCAGGTACTTCTCAACCGTGCCGGGACTTCGTTCCTCATCATGTAGATAGCAGCAATACGCTGCGATCTGTTCCGCTGTCAATTTGCGTTCTTTTTCCATAGAAAACGCCTCCATTTACAAGTGATACCGATATTTTACCCTGCAAGCGCTCTCTTATGTGGAAAAAAACTCCGCCGGACTCTTGCGGAGATATGCGTTCTTTTATAGGTAAAACCATTCGTCAGCCGCGTGGTTTTACCTATAAAAAAGTCGTGAAATCAATGACTTCACGACTTTTTCACTGGTGGATCTTAGGGGGATCGAACCCCTGACCTCATGATTGCGAACCATGCGCTCTCCCAGCTGAGCTAAAGACCCAAGTTTTTGTGCATAGACGTCATAAAGTGAAAAAGATGAGCCGAAACTCATCTTTTTTGGTGCGCCATGAGGGGCTCGAACCCCCAACCTTCTGATTCGTAGTCAGACACTCTATCCAATTGAGCTAATGGCGCACGGTGTCTTTCAGCACAAATCATATTATACTGTTTTTTCCTTCGTTTGTAAAGGACTTTTTTCTCAAAAACAGTCAATGCGCATTTTTGCACAAATTACAGACAATGAACAAATTTCAAAAACTCGCATACGGTAAGCGCAGGCGCGTCTTTGGTTACTGATGATTTTAGCCTTTGATAGCCGCAATTTACTCTACAGACGAAGCAGCCCCATCGCCTGCAACAGCAGCAGGGACAGCATGACGGGGGTCACGAATTTCACCATGACCACGTACAGCTTTTCCCGACTGAATTTTGCGCCGTTTCGCGTCACCTCATTGATGACCGTCTCAGGCTTTACCAGCCAGCCGATCAAAACACAGGTACTGATAGCTACTACCGGCATCATGATGTTATTGCTTACGTAGTCCATAATATCCAAAATCTGTCCTACGCTGCCGTTGGGCAGGCTGACCTCCATATACAGGAGGTTATAACCCAGGCATACGATGATACCTGCCATCAGCGTATAGATAAATGCGCCCATGGTGGCTTTTTTCCGTTCTATATGAAACTTGTCCATCAGACTGGAAACAATGGCCTCCATGACGGACACGGAAGACGTCAGCGCCGCAAAGGTAACCGTCAGGAAGAAAACGATACCTACGATGGTTCCCATAGAACCCATGGCGTTGAATACCTTAGGCAGAGAAATGAACATCAGGCTGGGACCTGCCGTCATCCCTTCCGTTCCCATAAACGTATAAACAGCGGGAACGATCATCAGCCCCGCTAAAAAAGCAACGCCCGTATCGAAGATCTCGATCTGATTGACGGAGCTGACCAGATTGTTTTCCTTCTTAACGTAAGAGCCGTAGGTGATCATAATGCCCATGGCTACACTGATGGAGTAAAACAGCTGACCCATGGCATCCATCAAGACGATCATGAACTTCTTCAGCGTCAACCCTTCAAAGCTGGGAATCACATAGACCTTCAGTCCTTCAAGACCGGTGCGCGTCACTCCCGCTGCGTCGGTATGATGCAGGGTCAGGGAGAAGAACGCAATTCCCAGGATCAATACCAGCAGAACCGGCATCATGACCTTGGATAATTTCTCGATTCCGGTCTCGATCCCACGGTATACCACAAAGGTGGTAGCGACCAAAAAGACCAGAAACCACAGGCAAGGCGTCCACTGGGCGGTGATAAACGATGTAAAATAGCCGTCAGCATAGGCCTGCGAACCGCCGCCGGAAAGATATGTACCCAGATACTTCAATACCCATCCGCCGATGGTGCAATAGTACGGCAGAATGATGACCGGTACCAGACAGGCAATCACGCCAAGCCAGCCCATTCCGGGACGAAGACAGCTGTACGCAGTCAAAGAGCTTTGACCCGTCTTTCGGCCGATGGCGATCTCCGTCGTCAGCAGCGTAAATCCAAAGGTCAGCGCCAAGATCAAATAACAAAGCAGGAACAATCCGCCGCCGTCCTTCGCAGCCAGATAAGGAAAGCGCCAGATATTTCCCAGACCTACCGCACTCCCCGCCGCCGCTAAAACAAAGCCGATGTTTCCGCTGAACGTTCCTCGCGAAATTTTCTTTTCCATAAATATTTCCTCCAGCCTGTCCGCAGCCGTTTTTTCATCTTCCGTATGCGGACATTTGATGTTGTCGGCAAGTGCAAGCCGCGCAACATATGTTAGTATACTATCTAATTTCCATTCCCGCAAGACGTTTTTCGACTATATACCAAAATTTTTTATAAAATTTTGGTATATAGACACAATTGCTATTTTCTCCCGCTTTCACGCCGGAAACCGCCGCTAAAACCACAGCAAAAGACGCGCACACGGTCACTTCATCCCGCATGCGCGCCTTTTATTTCTGACATTTTGTTGCTGATAAACTTATCCGAATTGGAAACCGCCTATTTGGTCAAGTTCTCCACATAGCGCATGAATACGGTGGCTACCTGTGCGCGCGTCGCATTACCCTGAGGAGCCAGAGTACCGTTACCCATGCCGCTGATGATACCGGTACTTACCGCCCAGCGCATAGCGTCTACGGCATAGTCGGTGATCCTTCCCGCATCGGGATAGGTATCCAGCGAATAAGATACTACGGGACTGCCCGCGTACTGCCACAGCATGGTGGCCAGCTGTTCGCGAGTGATGGAACCGTCGGGATTCGTTCCGTCGGATACGCCCTTGGCAACCGCCCATGCAACGCTCTTTTCATACCATGTACTGCCGCCCATGGTGTCCACTCCGTCGAAATTAGCTAACACAGTCATGAGCATGGCGCGGGTCATAGGACTATCTGGAGTGAAAGCGGTTTCACTGGTTCCGGCAAACAGCTCGTGAGCCGTTGCAAAATCGATGGCATCCGCCGCCCAGTGACCGCGGGAGTCGGTAAACGTCTTAGCTCTGTCCACTAAAATCAACTGGGTAGAAGCGGAAAGTTTTACGATCATTCCCTCTTCACCGGGTACGGACAGCTTGATGATCTCGCCAGTGGCGGCATCCACGGCCACCATACCGGAAGTAGCGTCGACGGGAATAGTCACCGTCATCGCACCGGCATCCTCAGGCAGAGTAACGTCGACGGCTATAGTTTCGTCCTTTTTCGTCTCAATCACCACCGTGGAACCGTCGGGATTGGTGATGGTTTCCTTCGCGGTATCGCCGCTGCTGCTTCCGGAACCGGAAGAACTTCCGCCGCCGGAACCACCGGAACCGCCGGAGCCGCTGGAAGCCACGGTAACTTTGCATACGCTGCTGGCAGACTCTGCGCTTACGGTATCCACCGTCGTAGTTACCACGAGGGTATAGTTTCCGGCGTCGCTCTTGGCGACATTCTTGATTTCAAGTTTCTTGCTGATCTTGCCTGCAAGCTTTGCGCCATCCTTATACCACTGGAACGTCTGCACGCTGTCATCCTGCGCTGCTACCGCAGGCTCGATGGTCAGCGTACCGCCCTGAGAAACGGACTTGCTGGCAGGCATGGTGATCTTCGCAGGCTCTGCAGCCGGCTTTACCACTGACTGTCCTTTTTCCGCTTCCTTCTCTACAACTTCTCCTGCAACAAAGTTGGCGTTAACGATATTGTTGGCGTTCTGAACGTCGTCATAGCTTACGGTCACGGTGATCGATTTCTTGTTTATCGTCTCAACTTCCTTACCGCAAACGGTAACGGACTCGATCTGATATCCGTCCCGCGCCGTATACGTAACGGTCTGGCTTTCTCCACGGTTCAGCTTGACGATACCGGAAGCGGGAAGACCTGCGCCGGAAACCGCGCCGCCGTCGGAGGCGGTAACAACTACCGTCCTGGGTTCAACTGCGGTTTCGTCCTTTTCTACTGCCGCGATCATAAAGGGAGAGAACGCATCACAGGTGAGAATCAGACCATACTGAGTGACGACGCAGTCGATTTCTTCTACGCCGGTCACATTGCCCTGACTGTCTCTCTTAAAGTGGTATGCCTTATAGGTGACGCCCTCGTCATCGGGACCGTATCCCCCGGGGAAACCCAGGCGAACCTTCAGCTTATCGCCGGTCGACACCACCATCGTCTTGCAGACGGACAGGGTGATATTGTAGGTGGCGCTGCTGAGGATGGTTTCGTTTATGTTTTCTTCCACCTGCTCTGCGATCTGCTGATCCTGTGCCTCGGTGGTTTTGGTAGTCACCAGAGCCAGACGATCCATCAGAAGATCAGATAAAGGCAAGCCCGTAGAGGTCGTCCAATTGTTCATGGAAAGGTCGTCGCTCTCCAACAGCGTAGGCTTACCGAAAAGGTCCCAGTCGCCGTCGCGCTTCATAATGCTGGGGCAAATTCCTTTCTGTCTCGCAGCGTAACAGATGGGGTTCGGTTCTTTTCCGCTGGTCTGACCTACCAGACCCTTCAGGAAAATGTTGTAGATCACATTATCGTCGGCATACATCAGGGAAAACTTGATGTCGAACTCCACCGTCCTGTCGCCGTCCCACCGGAAATTTCTGATTTCGGAATACCGATCGCCGGAAACACCATTGCCCATGCGGGAGTAGCATTGAATTTCCGTTTTGATATCGCCGGCAGAGTCATACCCCTCCGCTAAAACCAACGTCTCATCGTACTCTACGACAACGTGATAAAATCTGTCCTGAACATTGATGGTACAGGTCTGAGAAGGCGTTTGCCTTAAAATATAGGGAGGAGCCACGTAACCCGTGCGGTTTGCGTTGTATAGCTTACCCGTTCTGGCAATCAATCCGGAATCATCGCCCTGATATGTGAGATGTACCGTAGGTCTGTCGGAAGATTTCTCTTCCGGCGGCTGGGTGGTAGCGGCGATTTCCACATAAGGCGTATTGCCCTCTCGAATGTAGACATAGCCGTTTTCCTCTTTTATCTGGTATTCTTCTGTATCCAGATAGAACCAACTGCCGTATTGGCCATAGATCGGAACGATCTTGCCCTCTTTTTCCTCGTAATAACGCCAAACCAGATAGATTCCCTTTTCCCTGGCTTCGGTAGAGGTCATACCCAGGTAGTTAAACTCGAATTGAGTGACAGTCTCGCCATTGCTGTCAATCACATCCTTCGTTATTACGTTAAAGCCGTCCAGATTATTGCTTACGTCGGTAACCGCAAAGTCGTAATCTTCCAGAAGCGGATAGTCGAAGTGATAACCGCCGGCAGCGGCAACCTCTTCGGCTTCAAAGTGTTTCTGGTTCATGGTCAGCTGGCCGGACAGCAGATACTTCTCCTGCTCGAAGCCGTTTTTGCCATACGTATCAAATTTATTGCTGTATTGATCGCGTTCGACCTCTTTCTCAGCTTTCGACGTAATGGGAAGATCCGGGTCGTCCAGTGTAGCGTCCACTGCGTACCATCTGCCGCCGGTTCTGGCAGCTGCCGCTGCGGTATGATCGGTGATCTCCACGTAGTTCCACATGTGTTCCACAGCCACTTCGCCGTCATACTGATGAACGCCCTGCACTAAGATGCAGTTGATTCCCAGCTCGTCCATGACGGTTTTGAAGGCACGGGCATATCCCTCGCAGACGCCCTGTTTCTTCACCAGCACACCGTAAGGAGTCCCCAGAAAAGGCGCATTGCCAATCGCCGCCGTATCCTCCAAACGATAGGAAACGTGATTGATAATTTCGTTGTGAACATATTCGACCTGCGCCGCCTGAAGACTTTCACCTTCTTCCGCCGTCACGGCCTTCGCACCTGCGGCGATTTCAGCTACGCGCGCGTCAAATTCGGCTACGGCGTTCTTTACCTCCGCCTCGTCAGCGAAAGAATCCACCAGATAACTGGCATTTCTGCCGGAACCGATATAAACGTATTTGTTGCCGGCCCGATCCTGAGTGATTCTCAGAGCCAGTTTCGGGAAATTAACATAAAACAGTTCGGGATGATCCGCGTAATACGCATATCTCGCCGCATTCATCGCCTTGTTCAGCTCGGCGTTGCCGGGCAGGCTGCTGCCGTCAAGTCCGTTGCCCACCAGATTGTACTCGTCCGTGCCGGTTTGCAGATCCAGCTCGTCGATGCCGTCGTAAATGATTTTCGACAGATCGTCCAGCTGAGCATAATGGTAACCGCTGTTTCCGCTTCCTGCGGAGGGTCCCGTCACTGCAGCAAACGCGAAATTACTCGTCAGGCTGAAAGACACTATGACTGACAGCAGTCCAGCGACCAATTTCTTTCCTTTCATGAACAAATTCCTCCATACTCATTTGATAATATTCATGCAGAAAAGCGCGTCTTCAGAAAAGAGCGTTTCCCCGCATATATCAGCGATAAAAATATATCGCATTTTTTAACAAATTTCAACAGTATTTGGAAACTAAGGGCGAAAATCTTTCTTTACCGCCGCTAATGCCTCATCACTTCCAAACACCTTCAACACCTGAAGGGCAATCAGCTTCGCACCCTTCAAAATGGCATCGTGAGCTACGTCGGTGCGGACGAGAGCCTCAAATTCCTTGGTGTGCAGCGCGACGGAAGGGTCGGCGATCTTCAGTGTAGGATGGAAGGTTGGGCAGACCTTGCTCACATTTCCCACATCGCTGGAGGCGAAAATCTCATGATAGCTGCGGTCTAAGGGGATGTTCATCTCATCGAAGGCCTCCGCCAAAATCTCCAGACCTGCAGCGTTGTCCCTCATGTTGTCATAAGCGCCGCCCACCCGCTCTACTTCCACGGTAGTCTGGGTAGCCATGGCCGCGCCCCTTGCGCAGTCCATCACCTTTTCAATCACCTCATTGAGATATTCCCGTTCCAAAGCGCGGATGTTAAATTCCACGGACGCCGACTCCGGTACGATATTGGGAGCCATACCGCCGTCGCGGATGACGCCGTGAATCCGCACATCGTCCCTCACGTGCTGACGGAGCATGTCCACCGCGTGAAGCATCAGCGTTGCGCCGTTTAACGCGTTGTTTCCCTCCCAGGGAGCCGAAGCCGCATGCGCCGACTTGCCGTGGAACCGAAACAGATAGCCGTCCTTGGCCAACAGCTTGGTGGTGGTCAGATTGTGGTTATACAGATGCACCATCATGGCCATATCGTAGCCGTCGAATACGCCGGCCTCCGTCATATCGCACTTAAAGCCCAGACTTTCCTCTGCAGGCGTGCCGATCACGTGGATGTCCACGTCCAATTCATCCGAAAGCGTTGCCGCGGACAGCGCCGCCAGCATGCTGATGCCCGCGCTGACACAGTGACCGCAGGCATGACCTAACTTCAGTGCATCGTATTCCGTCAGAATGGCAACCCTGCGCTTGTGATTGCTGCCACCCTTTCTCACCGCTTTAAAAGCCGTATCGAACCCGGCGAAGGGATATTCCACCTCCCAACCCTGGCTGCGCAGATATTCCACCAGCCGCGCGGAAGATTTATACTCCTGACCGGCAAGCTCCGGCTCGTCCGCTAAAGCGTCGCTGATGGCGATGGCTTCTTTATGATGCTCCTCGGCTGCCGCAAAGGCCAGAGCTTTTCTCTCTTCATAATTCATTGGTTTGTCCTCCTTGTCTATGATACAGTCACCTATCGTTATCTCATAAACCGCAGAAAAGTGCCCGGCCTTGCGACCGGGTGCTTTGAGTTACCGTCTTGTTTCGTCCGCGGAAAATTAACCCAGCAGACGACAGATGGATTCGTAGGTCAGGTTCGGCACGTTTTCAAACGTATGCTTCATGTCCACACGCTCGAAGATGGTGTGGCCGTCGCGGCCAAAGGTACCGATGTTCACTACGGGAACGTTGATCTGCCGAATCTGCTCCACGTTGTGGAAGTACTTCACCGGATTCGAAGGCATGTTGTCGTTTAACGCATCCACCGCGGACTGGTCGCCGCAGATGGCCATGAAGCTGGAATCGGAGATGTACGGATAGAACATCCGGGTTTTGATCTCGCGCTCCGCTTCCGGACGAACCACCTCTACCGCAGCTTCTACCGCATCCAGCAGCGCTCTTTCCTGAGGCGTATTTCTGGTCATCTCGATGTTGGCGCTGTAGATAGAACCAAAGAAGATGATGATAGCCGGGGACTTGTCTTCCGACCACTTCCATGCTTCTTCGATGACCTTCAGTCCAAAGAAACGCAGATCCAGCGTAGGTTCTTCTTTATGCAGCTTGGTGGCATAGTCCAAAATGGCCTTTTTAAACGGTTCGCCGTGCTTTGCTGCCATTTCATCATAGAATTCCTTCCAGGTGTAAACTCTGGTCTTCCAGGGCAGCTTCACGTACTGAGTGTGGCACAGATCGCAGAACTTCTTGTACTGTTCATTGAGGTATTCCACCACGTCGTCAAAGGCCTGGATGGCTACTTCCTTACAGTTAGCGATAACCTGAGCAGGGTTTCCGCCGTGGGTGAAATAGTTGTAATATCCCATGGCAACCAGCGCCGTCTGTACGGTGTAGTTGGGTTTGGTATCCGTCTGCTTCAACGAAATGGGCGGAACGCAGGCTTCACCCTGGGCAACGTCGCAGAGATCCACATTTAAAGACATCTTTCTGGTAACCTCGGCGATCAGCAGATTGGGATCCAGCGCGCCGAAAGAATTTCCCACGTGAGCTTCCTTTCCGAAGGCCACGAAGGTGGGCAGCTGCTTGCCGATGCTTCCGTAATACAGATAACGATTGTCGTCTCCGGGGCTGTGATTTGTGGAATAGTCGGCGTTGATGCAGGCGATGTATTCAAAGCCCTGGGTCTTTTTCAGTTCCACCAGCTCATCCAGCGCGGTGATGATACCCTTGGAATTGTCCTCCTCGTCGCATTCCGCAATGGCGATCAGGTTTCCGTCCAGCTCCTCCGGATGCTCGGAGAAATACTTGATCAGATACATGTGGCCGGCCACGCCGGACTTCATATCGAGAGCGCCGCGGCCGAACATATACATGCCGCTGTTCAGGTCGTCCAAAACCTCTTTCGGCAGCTGCAGCGTCCGAAGCTTTTCCGGCAAAGCTTCGGGATCGCAGGCGTATTCCTTGATCGTACCGAAATCGTCGATGCCCACGGTATCGATGTGGCCGATGAGAATGACGGTGCGGTTGGACGTCCCCTTCGTACCTTTCACGAAGGCGTAGGTGGAATGACGTTCTACGAAATCGTTTTTCGTCTGAAACATCTTCACGTAGTCAGGGTGCTCCTTGAAATAAGGCAGTCCCATATAAAAGTCGTAAACATACTGCGCCACAGCGGTCTCACCCTTGGGTTCTTTGTTGATGCTGGGAATACGAACCATGTCCGTGGTCAGCTTTTTCACTTCCTGAAAACAATCTAAACGCATATTCTTTTCCTCCTATTTCGCGGAATACACTTCTTTACCGGCCAGATAGGTCTTTTCCACCTGCATATTCATAATATCCTCCGCCGGACGGGAGAAGATATCTCTGTCTACAATAACCATGTCGGCAAACTTGCCTTCTTCTAATGTGCCCATATAATCCTGTTCGCCGTTGGCGTAAGGAATGTTCTTGGTGAACATCGCCACAGCGTCGTACAGAGAAACGATCTGCTCCGGATGGTAACCGCCCTTCGGCTCATTGATAGCCGGATCCTTTCTGGTAGCGGCGCCGTAGATACCCGGTCTGGGATCGTAGCTTTCCACGGGACAGTCGGAGCTGCCGGTAAGGATGAAGCCTTCGTCCTGATAACGCTTCCAGATATAGCTCATCTTGGCTCTTTCCTTGCCGATTCTCTCCTCGATCCAATGCAGGTCGGTGTTTAAGAAGACCGGTTGGATGTCCAAAATCAGCGGCAGCTTCTTCATGCGGGCGATCTGTTCTTCGGTTACCATCTGGGCGTGAATCAGACGGAAGGGCAGCCTGGCCTTCTGCTCCGCTTCGGTCATACCGTGTTCGCGGCTCTTTTTCAGCGTGTATTCGATGGCTGTCAGAGTCGCCTCCATACCGGCGTCTCCGATGCAGTGAATCGCCGGCTGTAAGCCGTGTTCATAGGCCTTTAACATCTTTTCATTCAGATTTTCCTGACTGATGACCATGATACCCTTGGTATCGGGTGCGTCGTTATAAGGCTCCATCAGCGCAGCGGAACGGGAACCCAGAGAACCGTCGGTGAAAATCTTGAACGTGCCCATCTGCACCTTGCGGTAAGGGTCGCTTTTCTCCGCTTCGGTCAGAACCGGCCTATCGAACATCTCGTCCAGACAGATGGTCATGCGGACGGGCAGCAGGCCTTCGTCGTCCAGCGCCTTGTAATCGTCGAAGTCCTCGGTATACTTCCAGATTTCAGCCGCATAGGTATGAAGCATGGTAACGCCCTTGGAGGATACATCCTTCAACGCCTTTACCATCAGTTCTTTCTTTACTGCGGGATCCTTCAGCGGATCGGGAATCAGCTCGTCGTAGATCTTGGAAGCCTGTTCTCTCATGATACCGTTGGGCATACCGTCAGCATCCAGTTCCACTGTACCGCCGACACCGAAATCATATC
>CANEEC010000022.1 GCA_947426455.1 uncultured Clostridia bacterium
GTGTCCAAAGCGACGCAGACCACCCTGTCGTTGACGCTGACCAAGAACTTTTTCAGATCCCGCAGAAATTCATCCAGCTCCAGAGGATGCAGCCACAGGACAAACTGCCCCAGGTATTCGGGAATATATTTGGAAAATTCGTATTCGCCGGTCTCCAGTCCCTTGTTCAGCTCGATGGCGATTTCGTTTCTCTGATCTCTCGTCAACAGAGGCGCCGTCCGAAGCAGCGCGCGGCCGGCCGTATGGCGCACGGTGATCCGTTCGCTCACTTTTAACAGGTTGGACAGGTGAGCGGCCACCTGCAGCGCATTGGCATTGGGATCTTCCATGAGATCGTCCAAAAGCATCTGAATATTGATTTCTTTAATCGTCCAGGGCGTAGCGATCTTCATGTTCTTCAGAAAAATGTCGGATACCACATCCTGCATGGCAGCATCCCGCCACAATTCCTTTTTTTCTTTCCCGCGAATCAGCTGATCTCTCACATAGGCCAAAGCGATATCGTCATCGGTTTTCATGGACGATAGAGCCGTTTCTATCATCTGTTTTTCCGACTCTTCCGGCTGTACCCGTTCTGCAAAGTACTGAAAATACCGCAAAACTCCGGCTCGAATCTCCATGGAATCCCGCCCGCTCAGCGAACAGGCGAAGGACAGCAGCGTTTTTCTCTCCTCCAGAGAAAGAAAATCCAACGGAATGGCAAGTAACGTATCCAACATGGTAAAGGCCGTAATGTCGTCCTGATCAAAGCGCCGGTACCGATCCAGCAGCTTTTGCAGATACGCTTCTCTCTCCTGGGGCTTGCACTGAGAAAGCACCGTCTCCACCACGATTTTCAGGGCAAATCCCACCCAACGGCGATGTTTTTCGATGACCTTATGGTCGGGAACCAGCATCATGCTCAGATATTTTTCCCACAGCCTCAGACCGCTTCCCTGTTCGTCCGCCGCTTTTTTCGAAGCGTTTTTAGGAAGCTCCTTTCGATAGTCCTCATCGAAGTTGACGATGATCTTTCCCATGAGAGCCGCCGCCTGACGGCGAACGTCCCCCTCTTTATGCATTAAGTGTTCATATAAGAAGTTCAGCGTCAGCACCTTCTGGCGACGCGACATATACGTAAAATATTCTTCGAATACGCTGATATACGCCCGGCTGTTCTTCCAGTTCTTTTCACTGCGAGCCGCCTCCTGCACCGTAGCGAAGGAGCGGTCACTTTGAAGAACGTTCATCAGGCCGATGTTGTGATCCACCGCCATATACTTTAAAAGCTGTACCGTCTCTGCGGGGGACATGATTGCCGGATCCACGTGCTCCGTCCTTTTCGGCCGCGCTGCCAGAAGATCCGTATCCACGCCCAGATGTATCATATAGTCCTCGAAGTCTTTCAGCTTGGCATAGACCTTGCGATAACGGTTTTCCTTGGCCGCATCCACATGATCCAGCTTGTTTAAAATCACATGGAAGGCTTCTTTCAGCGTAAAGTACGTGATGATTTCCTTTCCATCCTCGTCCCGACCTACGCTTTTTACGCGAAAATCGGCGTAGATCAGCAGCAGGTTTTCTACGGACAGGTTTTCCAGCTCTAAATCCCAGGTGGAATGATTGGCCGCAATATGCCCGATGTTTGTCAGCCGATGGCGCTTAAACCACTGCTCCGTATAGTAATAGTGAAGATAGGGAATCCGCTTGACCTCCTCGCCGTGACAGCCGTATTTCCCGATGTCGTGACCGGCCGCCGCACCGGAGATCAGTCCCAGATCCACAGGAACGCCTAACTGATATAACTGCCGCGCCGCATGCATGGCAATCCGATGGACGCCGGCCACATGTCCTAAGGAATCGAAATCGGTGGTCTCCGCTCCCAACCACATCATTTCATATACTCTCTCCCGCCGAAACCATTCCAAAAACGCCCGGTACTCTTGGGCGCTCTCACAATCCTTCAGTTCTTCTGCCGTTGCAAATTCAAAGAAATATCCCGGTTTTACCGCCCGGATCGAAGGCAGAACATCCAAAAATGCCCCCAGAATTTCCAGATAGAAGGCGGCCGCCCTTTGCGCCTGCCGGTTCTGAATTTGCAGGCTCTGGGTTTGCAAATTCTGATCCACAGAAGAATTTTCCGGAAACAGACCGTCTACGCACAGATCGTAGGCGTACTTTAGCCATCCTTCCTCCGGCTCTTGAGAACACAGCCGTTCCATCAGCGGACGGCACAATGTAAGGATGCGGCTTCCCGTATAATTTCCTTCCTGTACCACCTCCGAAAGGCTGCCGGAGGAAACGCAGTCCCTCACCAAAGCCACCGCTTCTTTTTTATGGAAGTCCACCTGTTTTAAAAACGGCTTCGCTCCGATCCGATCCCAGATCTGCTTTTCCAATTGCTTTACGATCTTTTTATACATGGCGGTCTCCCTTTACTCCACGCGTTGGTTGATCCATTTTAAAATATCTTCATATACGGTCTGCCTGTTGGTTTCATTTAAGATCTCGTGGCGGCACCCGCTGTACAGCTTGATGATCAGATCCTTCACCCCCGCCAGCGCCAGCCGGTCGTGGACTTCTTTTACGCCCTTTCCATACTGCCCCACCGGATCCATCTTTCCGGACAACAGAATCACCGGCAAATCCACCGGAACGGTCTGCGCCCATTTTTTATCCGACACGAATGCCAGTACGGAGAACAGATCCCAAAATCCCTGCAATGTAAAGACAAAGTTGCATCTGGGATCCGCCTCGAAGGTGTCCACCGTTTCTTCGTCCCGGCTCAGCCAATCGTGTTCCGTGCGTCTCGGTTTGAACCTGACGTTATAGGTTCCAAAGGCGATGTCGTTGATCCGCCAGCTGCGGTACCGCTTGCCCTTGGCCAAAATGGCGGCCTTTGTGATGGGAAACGCCGCTGGCAGCGCCGGATTGTGGCCGCTGGTTCCCACGATCAGCGCGCCATTCAGTTCATAAGCGTATTTGCTCAGATACGCCCGCGCCAAAAAGGAACCCATGCTGTGACCCAGTAAAAAGTAAGGCGTGTGGGGATACCGCTCCTTCATGATTACCGTCAGGCGGTGCAGGTCGTTGACCATGCACTTCCAGCCGTCCTTTTCCCCGAAGAAGCCGAAGTCCTCGGGGGAATCCACCGATGCGCCGTGTCCCAGGTGGTCGTTGCCACAGACCAGAATCCCCTGCTCATTGAGAAACTCCGCAAAGTGTTCATAGCGCTCCATGAACTCGCACATGCCGTGGCTGATCTGAACGATGGCGCGAGGCTCATCAGGGACTTCCCCAAGTCCCCTCCCTTCGGTTTTCTCCGGATGATATACGTAGTATTGTATCGTGTTCACGCCGTTGCTGCTGGCGAATTTCGCTTTCTCTTTCATTTTCATACTCTCTCCCCTTTAAAATATTTGTACTCTTATTATGGTACTACAAATAGCGCCGGTTTGCAAAGTCTCTGTAAGGCACTTTACGACAAAAACGCCGCCGGTTATCTTCCGGCGGCGTCGCGTTTCTTCTTACTTTTGGTCGTGTTGTTCCAGCAGTTTCATCTTCAGCTCATACAGCTCTTTGGACAGATCCACGTAATACATGTGGGGATTTTCAAATCGGCGCATTTCTTCCCACAGGTTTTCCACCTGTTCCAGGCAGTACTTCCGCACGTCGCTGACCGATGGAAGGTCGTATACCAGACGTCCCCGGTCGAACACCTTCACATGCAGTTCTCTGGCGTAATAATCGTGAAGCGTCTTTCTCTTCCAGGTGGCTCTGGGACTGAAAATCACATAACCGTCCTCCTGAGGCGCCGATTCGTGTTCCAGAGTGATCAGGTCGGCGAAAGGCTGGTGACTTTCAGCGTCATACAGTCGATACACCCGCTTGAAGCCGGGGTTGGTAATCTTCTCCACGTTTTCACTGATCTTAATCTTGGGAATGATCTTCCCTTCCTTTTCCATGGCAGCCAGCTTATATACGCCGCCGAACACCGGCTCGCTCTTGGAGGTGATCAGCCGTTCGCCCACGCCGAAGCTGTCGATCTTCGCGCCCTGACGTATCACATCCCGAATGAGATATTCGTCAAAGGAATTGGAAGCCACGATCTTGCAGTCGGGATGGCCTGCGTCATCCAGCATTTTTCTGGCCTTTTTGCTCAGGTAGGTGATGTCTCCGCTATCGATGCGAATTCCCTTTTTCGTAGGCTGAAACTCGTCAAAGATGCGAATGGCGTTGGGAACACCGGATTTCAACACGTTGTACGTATCCACCAGCAGCGTGCAGTTATCGGGATAAAGCTCCGCGTACTTGGCGAAGGCTTCGTATTCGTCGTCGAAGGACTGCACCCAGCTGTGCGCCATGGTCCCCAGTGCAGGAATCCCGTAAATCTCATCGGTGATGGTGCATGCCGTCCCCGCGCAGCCGCCCACATAGGCAGCTCTGGCGCCGATGACGGCAGCCTCCGCACCGTGGGCGCGGCGAGAGCCGAATTCCATAATCGCCCGTCCCTCTGCGGCGCGAACGCTGCGGTTGGCCTTGGTGGCAATCAGGCTCTGATGGTTGACGATCAACAGAACCATGGTTTCGATGAACTGTGCCTGAATGATGGGACCCCGAACGGTGATCAGCGGCTCGTTGGGAAATACCGGCGTACCCTCAGGGATCGCCCAGACGTCACAGGCGAATTTAAAGTTCTTTAAATACTCTAAAAAACGCTCACTGAAGCACTTTTTACTGCGCAGATATTCAATATCCTCATCGGTGAATTTCAAGTTCTGCAAGTACTCAATCACCTGCTCCAGACCAGCAGCGATGGCAAAGCCGCCTCCATCGGGAACCTTGCGGAAAAACAGATCGAAATAAGCGATTTGATCTCCCATTCCCTGCTCAAAGTAACCGTTAGCCATGGTCAATTCGTAAAAGTCTGTAAGCATGGTCATATTCTTTTGTTCCATTTTGCTTCGCGCTTCCTTTCTTTTACTGTCAAGACAACAGTCTGAACAGACATTTCGTTCATTGTACCACCATTTTCAGAGAAAGAAAACCCCATTTCTCTGAAATTTCTTTATTAATATCATTTTTTCGCAACAAAAAAATACGCCCGTTCTTACGAAGGGCATATTTTTATCAGGGATATCCTATTTCTCCGAAGAATTCTCTTCTTCCAAAACGGCCTTCGCCATCTCCATGGCTTCCTGGGTTTCCGCTTCTTTCTGTTCCACGATCAGCTGTGCCGCCCTCTGCTCCGGTCTCTTGAAACCGTAACCGAAGGTTTCATCGTAGCGCAGCACCATGATCAGCGCGCCGGGATCCACCGCGTAAGCCGCATGGCGCACTTTAAAGATTTCCCGCTTGGAGCAGGCGCAGATCACCACGTCTCTCTCCTTTCCCGTGTAGGGACCCATGGCCTTAATCATAGTGGAACCCCGTTCCGTCGCCTCCGAAATGGCTCCGGCCACCTTCATGCCGTCGTCGCAGATCACCATGGCGATCTTTCCGGAGCCGGTACCTGCCACGATCTTATCCATGACGATGGTGCAGCAGGTGGAGGCGATCACGCCGTACAGCACGGCGTCGATCTTTCCGAAGACGAAGATACCGCACATGATGATGCAGCCGTCGATCATCAGGGAGATGCTCCCGATGGACATGTGGGGTTTCAGCTTATGGATGCTCATGATGATCAGGTCGGAACCGCCGGTGGAAGAATCCCGAATGTAGATCACCGCCAGACCGGCTCCCATGAGGACGCCGGTATACAGCGCTGCCAGCAGCGCCTCCCCCTCATACACCGGAAACCTGACGCAGATGTAGTCGAATACCAGCGCCTGAATCACCAGCGTCCGCAGGGTACACAAAAGAAACTTTCGTCCCAGAATTCGGTAGCTGATCAGGATCAGAGGAATATTCATAAACAACGAAAACGAACCCATGGGAATTCCGAAGATGTGATTCAGCATCAGCGCGATGCCCGACACGCCGCCGGTGGCGAAGTTGGAACCCGCCGCGAAAATATAGACCCCGGCTCCCATGAGCAGGCTGCCCACAATATCCGACGCGATGTCCATGCTCACTTTCTTTCCGTCAATTTTGTATTTCACTTTCTCCATAAGCAATTTCCCTCCTATCTCAAAGCTCAACGACTGGGCGTCACCCGCACCCACGCCGTCTATTCTATCCGCATCTGCGTCGCACGCATCAACCGCATTCCCGCCGGCCACGTCCGGGCGCATCCATCGTATTCGTGCGATCTATTGTATAATTCCTTTTTTCTAAATTGTATTATATCATTCTTTTATAAAAAAAGAAAGCGGGATTTCATCCCCCTTTCTCTTTTTTATCATCTTTTTCAGCGCCTTGACGAACTTCTTCGCCTGGGCAACCGCTTCGGTTCAAAGCTCGCCTTACGCGGCTGCACGCTCCGCCGTGACATCAGCCTCGGCTCTGCTTCAGCGCTCGCTTCAGGAATTCTCCCGTATAGGAGCCTTCCACGCAAGCCACCTCCTCCGGCGTTCCCGTAGCCACGATCTGACCGCCCCGGTTTCCGCCGTCCGGTCCCAGATCGATGATCCAGTCCGCCGTCTTGATCACATCCAGATTGTGTTCGATGACCACTACGGTATTTCCCGCCTCCACAAGCTGATTCAGCACCCGAATCAGCTTGTCCACGTCGGCAAAGTGCAGACCCGTGGTGGGTTCGTCCAAAATGTAGATGGTTTTTCCCGTGCTGCGTCTGGACAGCTCCGAAGCCAGCTTGATTCTCTGCGCCTCACCGCCGGACAGCTGCGTGGAGGGTTGTCCCAGCTTGATGTAACCCAGGCCCACTTCCTCCAGCGTTTCCAGCTGACGCGTAATGGCCGGAATGTTTTCGAAAAATTCCAAGGCCTCCGATACGTTCATATCCAAAACGTCGAAGATGCTCTTTCCCTTGTACTTAACCTCCAGAGTTTCACGATTATAGCGTTTTCCGCCGCAGACCTCGCAGGGAACGTATACGTCGGACAGGAAGTGCATCTCAATTTTGATGATGCCGTCGCCGCTGCACGCTTCGCACCGGCCGCCCTTCACGTTAAAGCTGAACCGTCCTTTTCCGTACCCCCGCAGCTTGGCCTCCGGCAGCTGGGCAAAGAGATCGCGGATGTGGGTGAACACGCCTGTATAGGTGGCCGGATTGGAACGGGGCGTACGTCCGATGGGAGACTGGTCGATGTCGATGACCTTATCCACATTTTCTATGCCCTCGATGACCCTGTGTTTTCCGGGATGTTCGTGGGCGCGATGGATTTTCTCCGCCAATCCCTTGTACAGAATCTGGTTGACCAGACTGCTCTTTCCGGAACCGGAAACTCCGGTGACGCAGATGAATTTTCCAAGGGGGAATTCCACGTCCACATTTTGCAGGTTATTTTCTGCGGCGCCGCGAACCCAAATGGAAAGACCGTTTCCGGGACGGCGCTGTTTGGGAATGGGAATGGTCTTCACACCGCTGAGATATTGACCTGTGATGGATTTGGGGCAATTCTTAATGTCCTCAACGGAACCGGCACAGACCAGTTCTCCTCCATGAACGCCGGCGCCCGGACCGATATCCACAATGTAATCCGCCGCGTACATGGTGTCCTCATCGTGTTCCACTACGATCAGGGTGTTTCCGATGTCCGTCAGGTTTCGCAATGTGGTCAGCAGCTTTTCATTGTCCTTTTGGTGAAGGCCGATGCTGGGTTCGTCCAGAATGTATAAGACACCCACCAGGCTGGAACCGATCTGGGTAGCCAGACGGATTCGCTGGGATTCGCCTCCGGACAGGGTGCCCGCCGAACGGGACAGGGTTAAATAATCCAGTCCCACGTCCACCAGGAAGGTCAGGCGGGAACGAATCTCCTTCAAAATGGGGCGGGCGATGGTTTCATCTCTCTTGGACAGCGTAAGTCCGTCGATGAAGTTCAGCGCCTGATGGATGGACATGTCGGAAAACTCCGCGATGTTCTTTCCCCCTACGGTAACCGCCAGAATTTCAGGGCGAAGGCGCTTTCCGCCGCAGGCGCGACAGGGCGTATAACTCATATACCGCATCATTTTATCCTTGAAGTAATCCGAGGTTGTCTCTTCATAGCGGCGTTCCAAGTTGCGGATGACGCCCTCGAAGGGATGATTGCGGGAAGAGCGGTTACCGCTGCGGCTGACGTACTCATACACCAGCTTTCGTTCTCCCGTACCGTAGAGCAGCTCTTTTTTAAACTCCTCCGGCAGATCCTTATAAGGCGTATGCAGATCTACGCCGTGATCGCGAGCCAACGCTTCAATCATCTGACGGTAGAAGCTGGCGTAGTCGATCATGGAAGCGAAGATATTGGACAGTGCGCCGTCCAAAATGGAAATCTCCTGGTTTTCGATGATCAGATCGGGATCGATCTTTTGAATAAATCCCAGACCGTTGCACTCCGGACAGGCTCCGTAAGGATTATTGAAGGAGAACATCCGCGGCTCCAATTCGGTGATGCTGACGCCGTGATCCGGACAACCCAGTTTCGTGCTGAAAATCACATCCTCCGGCTTTAAGGGATTTCCCTGCGCATCCTTCTTCTGCACGGTGACCACGATCAGACCGTCACCCTGATCTGCGGCAAGCTCCACCGCCTCCGACAGGCGGCTTTCCGCTCCTTGCTTTACCACTACTCTGTCCACGACGATTTCCACGGTGTGTTTAAACGTCTTTTCCAGCTTGATTTCTTCTTCGTTCAGATCGCGAATCTCGCCGTCCACCCGCACTCGGGTAAAACCTTCCCTGCGGATTCTCTCTAAAATCTTTTCGTGTTCTCCCTTTCGCTGGCGGACCACCGGCCCCATGATGGTCAGACGGGCGCCCTCCCCTTGATCCATCAAATGGTTTACAATTTGATCTACGCTCTGGCTGGAAATTTCCCGACCGCAGACAGGGCAGTGGGGAATGCCGATTCTGGCATACATCAACCGCAGATAGTCGTGAATTTCCGTCACCGTACCCACGGTGGAACGGGGATTTTTGCTGGTGGTCTTCTGGTCGATGGAGATAGCCGGAGACAGTCCTTCGATGTGTTCCACATCCGGCTTGTCCATCTGCCCCAGGAACTGTCTGGCATAGGAGGATAAGCTCTCCATATACCGCCTCTGCCCCTCTGCATAGATGGTATCAAAGGCGAGGGACGACTTTCCCGAACCGGACAGACCGGTGAGAACCACCATCTTATCTCTGGGAATCACCACATCGATATTCTTTAAATTGTGCTCTTTTGCGCCTTTAATGACAATGTCCTTGGTCAAATTCTGCATATTCTCTCCCTTTACAATCGTGCTCTGTATTCAAATACCAGATCCCGCAGCTGAGCCGCCCGCTCAAACTGCAGGTCTTTGGCCGCTTCTTTCATTTCTTTTTCCAGCTTCTTCACGTAATCGGAAAGCTCCTTTTTGGTCAGCTCCAGCGGGCTCTTTCCTTCGTACCGTCCTTCGTCTTCCGCCACCCGGGTAGCCTCGATGATATCGCGAATAGATTTTTGAATGGTCTGAGGCGTGATGCCGTGTTCTTCGTTATAGCGCTGCTGAATCTGCCGCCGTCTGGCCGTTTCGTCCATGGCGGCTCTCATGGCGTCGCTGATCACGTCGGCGTACATGATAACCCGTCCCTCGGCGTTTCTGGCCGCGCGGCCGATGGTCTGTATCAGCGACGTTTCCGTTCTCAAAAAGCCCTGCTTATCCGCATCCAAAATGGCCACCAGCGATACCTCCGGAATGTCCAAACCCTCACGCAGCAGGTTGATTCCCACCAGAACATCGAAGACGCCCATGCGCAGGTCGCGGAGAATCTCCAGCCGCTCCAGCGTATCGATTTCGGAGTGTAAATACCGCACGCGAATCCCTGCGTTTTTCAGATAATCCGTCAGGCTTTCGGCCATCTTTTTCGTCAGTGTGGTGACCAAAACCCGCTGTTCTTTCGCGGCAACGGCATTGATTTCGCCGATGAGATCGTCGATCTGCCCCTCGATGGGGCGCACGGATATCTCCGGATCTAACAAACCCGTGGGGCGAATCACCTGCTCCGCCCAGACGTTTCCGCTGTGTTCTTTTTCATAGGCGGCCGGCGTAGCGCTGATGTATACCGACTGTTTCACCATGGATTCGAATTCTTCAAACTGCAGCGGGCGATTGTCCAGAGCCGATGGCAGCCGGAAGCCGTATTCCACCAGAGAGGTCTTGCGCGACCGGTCTCCCGCGAACATGCCCCGCAGCTGGGGAAGCATTACGTGGGATTCATCGATGACCACCAGAAAATCGTCGGGAAAGAAGTCGATGAGCGTATACGGCCGCTGCCCCGGCTGCAGGCCGGCAATGTGGCGGGAATAGTTTTCAATGCCCTTGCAGATGCCCACTTCCCGCAGCATCTCAATGTCGTAGCGGGTCCTCTGCTCCAGCCGCTGCGCTTCCAGCAGCTTGCCCCGATCCTTGAACCATTGCAGCCGTTCCTCCAGTTCCGCTTCGATTCCAACGATGGCCTTTTCCATCTTCTCTTTGGATACCACGTAGTGAGAGGCGGGAAGAATGGCCACGTGATTTCGCAGTCCGTTGATTTCTCCCGTCAGAGGATTGATCTCTTTGATGGTCTCCACCTCGTCGCCGAACAGTTCAATACGAACGCAGTGTTCCGCGCCTGCCGGCCACACGTCGATGATATCGCCCCGAACCCGGAAACAACCTCGCTCAAATCCCATATCGTTTCTCTTGTATTGAATATCCACCAGCTTCCGAAGAAGCTCGTTTCTGTTTCGCTCCATTCCCGGACGCAGGGAAATGACCTGCTCTTTGTAGTCCAACGGACTTCCCAGACCGTAGATGCAGGAAACGGAAGCCACGATGATCACGTCTCTTCGCTCGGAAAGCGCCGCCGTAGCCGAATGGCGCAGCTTTTCAATTTCGTCGTTGATGTCGGAATCCTTTTCAATGTACGTATCGGTGGAGGGTACGTAGGCCTCCGGCTGGTAATAATCGTAATAGGAGACGAAGTATTCTACCGCATTTTCCGGAAAGAATTCTTTGAACTCTCCGTGAAGCTGTGCGGCCAACGTCTTGTTGTGGGAGATCACCAACGTGGGCTTGTTTACCTGCGCGATGACATTGGCGATGGTAAACGTCTTTCCCGATCCGGTGACGCCCAGCAAGGTCTGATGTTTTTTTCCGTCTTTAATGCCTTTTACCAGCTGCTCTACCGCCGCCGGCTGATCGCCCATCATCTCATAGGGCGCTACCAATTTAAAACCGTCCACAAATCATCCTCCTCAACACCGGAAAGACAGCCGCTCTTTCGGCTTGCCAATCGTGGGGTAACAACATCATATCACAATTTTCGTCTCAAAACAAGAACGTATGTTTCTTTTCCCTTTTCCTTTTTGTTCCCCGATGGTCTGAAACCGTGAGAATCGTCACCTTTTACGTTCCTTATTGTATACATTCTTTGAATTGTATTTTTTAATGCAAGTATATTGCGTACCCACCCCCTTTCCTATATAATGTGCTTAATTTTACTAATGTATTTGTGCGATTGAAATATTATTTACCGCGTAATTCGATTTGCTTGGAATAATCTAATGAGAATATCGTGAACTGTAATAATTATTTCGGTGAAAGGAGAGTCTTCTGATGAATATCTATCATGCGCGTCCCGACTTCATATCGGAAGAGGAACAGTTTGTCCATGACCATGCCGCCCATTGGGCGGACGCCAACGGCATCGAACCCGATCTGTTTCAAAAATATCCCTTTGTAAAGCGCGGACTGCGAAATGCCAACGGCTCCGGCGTGGTGGTAGGTCTCACCAAGGTAGGAGACGTTGTGGGATACCGCTTCACCGAATCCGGAGAAAAAATCCCCGCAGAGGGAAAGCTGTACTACCGCGGCATCGACGTGGAGGATCTGGTGAACAACTGCCTGCTGGAGGATCGGTTCGGCTACGAAGAAACCAGTTATCTCCTGCTGTTCGGTCATCTGCCCGACAAAAAGGAATGGAAGGCCTACAGCGATCTGCTGGGAAAGAAGCGTCGTCTTCCCGACGGGTTTGCCAGGGACATGATCCTGACCGCCCCCAGCCGCAACATTATGAACAAGTTGGCCAGAAGCGTCCTGGCTCTGTATTCCTACGACAGCAACCCCGACGATACGTCCCTGGAAAACGTCATTCGTCAGTCCATCGAGCTGGTGGGATATTTTCCGTCGCTGATGGCCTACGGCTACCAGGCAAAACAGTCTCAATTTTTCAACAAGAGCCTGCACCTGCACCAGCCAGACCCCAACATGTCTACGGCGGAAACCATCCTGCGGCTGCTGCGCCCCACGGGTGAGTACACCCAGCTGGAGGCGAAACTGTTAGACCTGTCCCTGATCATCCACGCGGAACACGGCGCCGGAAACAACTCCTCCTTCACCACCCATCTGATTTCCTCCACCGGAACCGACACCTATTCGGCAATCGCCGCTGCCGTGGGTTCTCTGAAAGGACCCAAGCACGGCGGCGCCAACCTGGCCGTTCCCCACATGATGGAGGACATGCGCCGCAGCGTGACGGATTTAAAGGATTACAGTCAGATTCAGGACTATCTGGTGAAGGTGCTTCGCAAGGAGGCCAACGACAAAACCGGCCTGATCTACGGTCTGGGACACGCGGTTTACACCCTGTCCGATCCCCGTGCCAAGCTGTTGAAGGGCATGGCGAAAAAGCTGGCGGAGGAACAGGGACTTCAGGAGGAATTCGCTCTGTACTCCTACATCGAAGAAGCCGGACCCGATCTGTTCCGGGAAATCCATCAGACGACGAAACCCATCTGCGCCAACGTGGATCTGTATTCCGCCTTCGTCTACAAGGCGCTGAACATTCCCCAGGACGTAGCTACGCCGCTGTTTGCCACAGCCCGCATCTCCGGCTGGTGCGCCCATCGCATCGAAGAGCTGTCCAACAGCAAAATCATGCGTCCCGCCTACCAGACGGCACAGCCGCCCCGCGGCTATACGCCTCTGGCCCACCGATAACCGGCGGCGAACCGGCTCGCCGTCACCGCTGTCACAAACCCATCTACAGACGAAGCCGCCCGTTTCAGGGCGGTTTGCCGCAAATATCTTCAAATTTACACAAAACATTTCCCCGTCATCCTATTGACCTTCCGTAAAAAATCCAGTAGAATAAAATAGTGTGCAAAAATTGATCAAGGGCGTAGTACGCCCTTTTAACATCCTATATTTACGAAAGGTTCATCGATCACATGAAACATCCATATAAGACCCGGGAAGGAGGAGCTACGGTAACGATCTTCGTTCCCTACGACTGTAAAAACAACTGTCCCTTCTGCATCAACAAAGAAGAATACGCGGATATGACCGGTTTCTCACTGGAGAAGATCTGCCAGAGCATCCGGCGAATGGATTCCATCACACCCAACTGTGACTTCGTGTTTACGGGAGGCGAACCCTTTGCCGATATTGAAAAGCTGCAGATTATGCTGGACGAGATTCCCACCACTCACAGGGTGTTCATCAATACCACTTTGCCCGTATCCGAAACCACCACCGGTGACGATATTTTGGCCTTTGCCCGGCGCAACCAACACAAGATCACCTGCATCAACGTCTCGCGTCACATGCAGAAATACGTGGTGGAATCCAACGACGATCTGCTGGCGCGCCTGCCTGTACCCTTCCGCATCAACTGCGTGCTGTACAAGAATTATCCCGCTGAACGGCTGGTTCCCTACATGGAACGCTTTTTAAAGATACCGGCGTCCTCCATTCAGTTCCGTTTCGACTACACGGCCACCACTCCGGAAAACCTCTACGACCGGGAGAACGACAAGATCTTTCAGGATCTGAAAAAAGTGGCTGTCTACACCGGACTGGACGGCTGTCGGATGCGCTGCGGTTTCCATTTCGATTACAAGGGAATGGAGCTGAACTATCACAAGACGCTGCCCTATTCCACCATCGTGGAGACCGACCCCGAAGACGGCGTCACCTACGACATCCTCTACGACATCCTGATCAAACAGACGGGGGAAATTCACTCCGACTGGACCGATGTGAAGCTGGATGTGGAGGCCTATGAAAACGTGGTGTTCGAGCCTTACGATTTGAAGTGGCTGGAACGCGTTTAGAAAAAGGCGCCGAAGCAGAGCAAGCTAATGTGGTGCATGTCCAGCAAACCGGCGTTAAAACAAAATACAAACGAAAAATGTTGACCATCCCATCGACGGTCAACATTTTTATTGCAGCGTTTCGTACATGGTGGAGGCCACATCTTTGGGGGCGTGTTCCGGTGTGGATAAAACGCGAACCTTCAGCTCCGACGTTCCGAACCGAATCAGGATTTCGTCTCCTTCCTTCACCTCCGACCCCGCCTTAGCCACCTTTCCGTTGATCAACACCCGCTCCTGATCGCAGGCCTCTTTGGCCACCGACCGGCGTTTGATCAATCTTGCATTTTTCAAATATTTATCAATTCTCATCCGTCTCTCCCATAAAAAAGAACCGCCCGTAAAGAGCGGCTCTCGCATTTTGCTTATTTGTTTACAGCGTCCTTCAGAGCCTTACCAGCCTTGAAAACAGGAGCCTTGGAAGCAGCAATTGCAATCACTTCGCCGGGCTTTCTGGGATTTCTGCCCTGTCTTGCCTTTCTTTCTCTCGTTTCGAATGTACCGAAACCGATCAACTGCACTTTATCACCCTTAACCAGAGCTTCTTCGATGCTTCCTACCAGAGCATTTACCGCAGTCTCTGCGTCTGTCTTAGTGAAACCTGTTTATTCTGCTACCGGAGCATCCAATTCTGCCGTTTTCACGACAGAACCTCCTTAGTTTTCCTCGTTTTTTAATTTAATAAAAGAAAGATGTTCTTTTATTCTTCCGTTAATTTTGCCTCGTCCCACAGCTTGTCCATCTCCTCTAAGGTCATATCCTCCGGTCGCGTTCCGGCTTCACCGGCGCGCTGTTCGATATAACCGAAGCGGCGGATAAACTTGTCCGACGTGCAATTCAGAGCTTCTTCCGGATCTACCTCTAAAAATCTGGCCACGTTGACCACCGCAAACAACAGGTCGCCAATTTCCTCCAGAATTTCTTTTTTCGCTCCACGGCGGTACGCCTCCAGCACCTCCTGCGTCTCTTCGCCGATTTTCTGAAACGCGCACTCTACGTCATCCCAATCAAAGCCTACTCTGGCCGCCTTCTTCTGCACTTTCTCGCTCCGAATCAGCGCAGGCAGATTTTTGGGGATTTCGTTCATGGATTGAGTCGTGGTTTTTTCCTTATGCTCTTTCTGTTTGATATTTTCCCATTTTTCAAGCACGTTGTCAATAGTTTCAGCTCGATTCTTGGATTTTTTTCCGTCGAAATCATTGAAAACATGAGGATGACGGTGAATCATCTTGTCCGAAACCCGATTCATCACCGAAGTCAGGTCAAAATCGCCCCGTTCAGAGGCGATTTCTGCGTGCATCACCACCTGAAGCATCACGTCACCCAGTTCCTCCTCCAAATGGCTCATATCCTCCTGTTCGATGGCGTCCACGGCCTCATAAGCTTCTTCGATCATACAGCGTCTCAGGCTTTCGTGGGTCTGCTCCCGATCCCATGGGCAACCCTGCGGACTTCGAAGAACGCGAATCAGTTCCTCCAGCCGCTGCGCCGCTTCTCCCGTATTCTTTCCTTTGATGAATAATTGTTCGTACATGATTTCTCCTTTATGATACCGCTATGATACCGCGTTTTGGAATTTGCCCTGATCACCGGCTGCCCGCCTCATCTTCCCACAGCGAAAAAAGCGCATTCCGGTGTCTTCTAACGCTTCGTTGCCCTCGCCCTGCCAAACAGCTTCGCCAGTTTATCGCCCTTGGGCAGCATGGAAAGCTCCTGGGGCGTGATAGTTTTCGTTATGAAGATCATAGCCACGTAGATAGCGCCGCCCACAGCCACGCCGCCTAAAGTAGCCAGAGAATTGGAGCCCAAAAGCGCCATGATTGCCCGATGACCGGCCACCGCTCCCGCGCTCATAAACGCCACGGAGATCAACGGCCGAACGAAGACCTGCACCAGCGGGAACTGGGCTTGGGTGTATCGATGAACTGCGATCATATTCAACAGGAAGGTGACGAAATAGGTGGCAACCGTACCGATGGCCGCGCCCTTCACGTTGATGGACGGAATGCCGGTGAGCGTCAGCGTACAGACCACCTTCACCACCGCGCCGATGAGCAGATTGATCATGGGTACGTTCTGCTTTCCGATGCCCTGCAAAATGGCGGTCAGCGCCTGAATTCCCGACAGGAAGATGATGCCGAAGGCCAAAATGAACAGCAGAGGCGCGGCGCTGACGGCGCTGGCCTGTTCTCTGGGGTACAGAAACAGCATGATAGGCTCCGACAGGCTCATCATTCCGAAGGCGCAGGGCATGGCGATGATCATAGCCGTGCGCATGCCGGTCTGAATATTGAAGGACAACGTCTCCCGATCCCTTTGCTGAAACGCCGCCGCAATGGTGGGAACCAGACTCACGGCGATGGCCTGAATCAATACCTGCGGCAGGTTGATCAGCGGCTGGGCAAATCCCGTCAGCTCGCCGAACAGCTCCTTGGCCGCCTCCGGCGTATAGCCGATACCCACCAGCCGATTGACCACGATCTGCACGTCGATCATATTCAGTAGGGGCATAATGGAGGAACCGATGGTGATGGGAAGGGCGATGATGACAATCTGCATCAGAATCCTTGCGCCGGAACTTCCCTCTTCTCTGCTTCCCCGACGAATTTTAGCGTCAATGGACTTTTTACTGACTCCGTAGATCAAAATCATGGTCAAAAGGCCGGCCAAACCGCCCGCAGCCGCTCCAAAGGAGGCGCCGGCAGCGGCGTATTCCAATCCCTTTCCGGTGAGAACCACAGCCAGAGTCAATCCCACGCCCACGCGAAATACCTGTTCGAATACTTGAGACAACGCCGTGGGCTTCATGTTTTGGTTTCCCTGAAAATAACCCCGGAAGGCAGCCATGACGGAAACGAAGAACAACGCCGGCGCCAGAGCGCGGGTCGCCATGGTGGCTTCAGGAATGCCCGCCGAAGAAGCGTACGCTCCCGCGCCAAAAAACAACAGGGAAGCGGAAACCGCGCCGATGACCAAAAGCAGCGCCAGCGCCGTGCGGAACACCCTGTGCGCCTCGTAGTACCGGCCGGCCGCCTGACGCTCCGATACCATGCGGGAAATAGCCACGGGAATGCCCGCGGTAGAAACGGTCAAAAACAAGTTGTACAGCGGATATCCCGTCTGATAGTAGCTCATCCCCAGCGAGCCGATGATGTTGGACAGAGGAACGCGGAAAAACGCCCCCAATATCTTAATGACTATAGCGGCCGTGGCCAATACGGCGGCGCCGCCTAAAAATGATTTCTTCTTCGTATTCGTCATGAAATGGTTCTCCTTCGTTTCATTCAATATAGTATACCAAATCTTATGGGGATTTTGTTGGGAATTTGCAATTTTTTTATTTTCCTTTCCGGCCTCCCGTCATTTGACATTTTATGCCTCACGTAATATAATTTATTGATAAATTTGCTACTAACCTGAACGGAGGAACGATTCATGAAGGAAAAGTTAGATATTCTGCTTCAAGAGGGCAAGGATCGCATCCTGGCTGCCAAAACCGAGGTGCAGCTTCAGGAGGTCAAGGCCTTTCTTCTCGGTAAAAAGGGTTCTCTCACCGAATTGATGAAAGAACTGCCCAAGTTGTCTCCCGAGGATCGCCGCAGCATGGGACAGGCTGTAAACAAGGCCAAAAACGAGCTGACGGCTCTGGTGGATTCCCACAGAGAGGCTCTGCTGTTAAAGAGCGCCGAGATCCCCGCCGACTTCGACTGCACTGTCCCGGGTATTTTGCCCCCCGGCGGCGCGCTTCATCCCATCACACAGATGTGTTACGACTTAAACGACGCGTTCCGTTCCATGGGTTTTGAAATTTTCCAGGGGGACGACATCACCAGCGAGCTGTCCGCCTTTGATACGCTGAATTTCCCGCCGGCTCACCCGGCTCGGGAAAGCATGGATACCTACTGGCTGGCCGGTCACGATCAGGGCGAGGCCAACGAAAAACTCTGCCTGCGTCCCCATCTCACCGGGGAAAGCGTCCGCTATATGCAGACCCACAAGCCGCCCTACCGCTTTGTATACCCGGGGCGCGTATACCGCAATGAAACCACCGACGCCCGCCACGAGCGCGCCTTCTTCCAGTACGAAGCGCTGATCGTGGACAAGGATCTTCCCTTTACCGCGGGCAAGGTCATGATCAAGAGCATCTTATCCAAAGTCTTCGGCCGCGACGTTCCCGTGAGAATGCGCGCCGGCTTCTTCCCCTTCGTAGAACCCGGCTTCGAAATCGACATGGGTTGTCTGGTCTGCGGCGGCAAGGGATGCAGCGTCTGCAAGCACGTGGGCTGGATCGAAATCATGCCCGGCGGCACGCCCCATCCCAACGTACTGCGGGCGGCGGGACTCGACCCCGATGAATACACCGGTTTTTACGTAAACATCGGCCTGGATCGTCTGGTGATGATGCGCTACGGCGTGGACGACGTCCGTCTGTTCCACAGCACCGACCTGAGATTCTTATCGCAGTTCCGCTAAGTGAGAAGGGAGACTATAAAACATGAAACTATCTCTGAATTGGATTAAAAAATATGTGCCTCTTCCGGAGGATATGGATCTGAACCAGCTGGCTTACGATCTCACCATGTCCACCGTAGAAGTGGAAGGTACGGAAAATCTGGCAGATCAGTTTAAAAACATCGTGGTAGGCGTCATCGAGGAAGTCCTTCCCCATCCCAACGCTGACAAGCTGCGCATCTGCAAAACCAACCTGGGAGGCGGCGAAATTCAGAACATCGTCTGCGGCGGTTCCAATCTGTACGCGGGCGAAAAGGTTGCCGTATCCCGTCCCGGCGCCATGGTTCGCTGGCACGGCGAAGGAGAACCGGTGAAAATCGGCATCACCAAGCTGCGGGGTGTGGAAAGCTACGGCATGATCTGCGCCTCCTCGGAAATCGGTCTGTTCGACCTGTTTCCCTTCACCGAAGAAGCCACGATTTTGGATCTGTCCGCCTTCGACGCTCCCGCCGGCACTAATCTGGCCGACGCTTTGGATCTAAACGACATGATTCTGGAAATCGACAATAAGTCCATGACCAACCGTCCCGACCTCTGGGGACACTACGGCATCGCCCGGGAGCTGGCCGCGCTGTACGACCTGCCCCTGAAGAAAATCGAGCCTTTCGTTCCCGATCAGGTTCTTCCCGTACTGCCCATCGAAATAAAAGACACCCAGCGCTGCCCCAGATACATGGGAACCAAGCTGGAGCATTTATACGTGAAAGCCGCCCCCTTTGAAATGCAGACTATGCTGTGGCGCGTAGGCCTGCGCCCCATCAACGCTCTGGTGGATATCACCAACTACGTGATGCTGGCCACCGGCCAGCCTACCCACGCCTTCGATTCCGACGTGATCAAGGATCACATCGTCGTCCGCCGCGCTTGCGAAGGAGAAAAGCTTCTTCTGTTAAACGACAAGGAACTGATCCTGTGTGAAGATGATCTGGTGATCGCCGATGTGGAAAGTCCCATCGGTCTGGCCGGCGTCATGGGCGGCGCCAAGGATTCCATCCTGCCCACCACTGCAAACGTCATTTTAGAGGTAGCCAATTTCCAGGCGCCTCCCATCCGACGCACAGCGCTGCGCTACGATAACCGCACGGAGGCGGCCACCAGATACGAAAAAGCCATCGATCCGGAACGGTGCCAGCAGGCGCTGTCCCTTTCCATCTCTCTGTTTAGAGAACTGTATCCGGAAGTGGAGATCACCGCGGCAAGCGACACCTATCCCGAAAAGTTAAAGTGCGCCGAGATCGATGTTTCCCTGAACTGGCTGGAGCGTCGTCTGGGAAAGCGGATCCCCAACGAAGTCATCTCTTCCAAGATGAGCGCCATGGGTTATACCGTTACCTTCGACGGCGACAATATGCACGTAGTGGTTCCCTCCTGGAGATCCACCGGCGACGTGGCCATCAAGGCGGACATCATGGAGGAAGTGGCCAGAATGTTCGGCTATGAAAACTTCGAGGCGGCTTCCATCACCACCACCTTCGACAGCGCCATCAATCAGCTGGAGGTGGACATCGAGCGCAAAGCAAAGGAATATCTGGCTTTCCGCTGCGGCATGCAGGAGATCTTCACCTATCCCTGGATGAGCGACGAATACGTCAACGCCATTTTGCAGAGTACCGAAGGACTGTTGGAGCTGGCCGCTCCGCCTTCTCCCACGGAACGCTACATTCGTTCTTCACTGCTGCCCAATCTGTGCAAGGCCGTAACGGTAAATCTCCGCTACTACAAGGAGTTTTCCCTGTTTGAAACGGCTTTAGCCATCAAGGACAGCGACTATACTACGCCCTACTATCCCAACGAGGCGCTGCCTTCCCAGAGAAGAAATCTGGCCGGCGCTTTCGTGGGTTCGCCGGACGACGTGACCACGCTGTTCCGCAAGGCCAAAGGCGTTTTAGAACACATGCCCCGTTTCACTCACATGGAGGGTTTCACCTTCAAGAAAGAAGAAAAGCCGGTCTGGGCCGACGACGTGGTATGGCTAAACGTGTTCATCGGGGATGCCCCTGCGGGCAACCTGGCGCTGCTCTCCAAAAAAGCAGCTATGGACTGCGGCATTAAAAACAGCGCCGTCATGCTGTTTGAATTGGATATGGATTCCTTTAAGCCCTTTACCTCCCGGACGAATCAGTTCGTTCACCTGGCGGAGTATCCCATGACCGACTACGATATTTCCCTGCTGTTCGATTCTGCCATCACCTGGGCCGAAATCCAAAAGACCGCCCTGGGCTGCAGGGGTCAGAACGCCAACCTGCAAGACGTAGCTTTCATCGAAGAGTACAAAGGAAAGCACGTTCCCGACGGAAAGAAATCCGTCACCCTGCGCCTGGTGATCGGCTCTGCGAATAAAACCTTAAAAACCGAGGAAATCGAGGCCTGCGTGGCCGTAGTGGTCAAGAAGCTGACCAAGAATCTCAACGCCGAGACCAGATAAAAGCGTTAAGCGCAGGACGCAAATAAAACACATTAAAAGTAACGCAACAAAAAAGAACCTTCTTCAAAAAAGAGGGTTCTTTTGCGTTCATGTGAAATTTGCAGCCGTTTGATTTTCCTACAAAATTTTGTCCATATCCTCCTGATACAGGGAATAGTCCCTGCCCTCCTGCTTCAGGCGCAGCGCGGATTGCAGCGAATGAAAGCGCTTTTTATTCAGAGGATAGATCAATAAAATGGCGCAGGCGGCGAGAAAACATACGCCGGGAGCCAAAATGAACAGCTGATCCAGCGCCACCAGAGCGCTTTCCGGCTGAACGGCCAGCGTGGATTCGAAACCGGCGTATTCCAGATACATGCCGAATCCGCCGTAAATGGCCGCCGTTGCCAGGGAGCCGATCCCCGATTGCAGGGAATTAATAGCGCCCTCACGGCGCTTGCCGTTGGCAAACTCATCTACCTCGGTCACATCGTCGAAAATAGCGCCGGCGACCTGCCAGAAGCTGCTGATGGCGGAGGTAGTGATCAAAATAAAGACCATCAGCCACAGATAGCTGTGAATTCCAACCATGTAAAACAGAACGCAGGCGGCGCCGGAAATGCTCAGCGTCAGCAGCAGCGTGGC
>CANEEC010000023.1 GCA_947426455.1 uncultured Clostridia bacterium
TTTGTCAAACACCGCGATTTCCGCCTGCGAGAGAGCTTCCAGATAGTTGCTGCCCTTGACCAAAACCCCGTGCCGGGATGCCGCGCCGATTCCTCCGAAGAATCCCATGGGAACGGAGATCACCAACGCGCAGGGGCAGGAGATGACCAGAAAGGTCAGCGCCCGATAACCCCAGTCGGAAAAGGCTGCGCCCTCCATGAGCAGCGGCGGCAGTACCGCCAGCGCCACAGCGGCAAACACAACGGCCGGCGTATAATATCTGGCAAACCGGGTGATGAAGTTTTCCATAGGCGCTTTTTGGGACGCCGCGTTTTCCACCAAATCCAGTATCTTCGACGCGGTGGATTCGCCAAATTCCCTGGTCACCCGCACCGTCAGGCGCCCGCTTTGGTTGATGCATCCGGACAGGATCTCGCTTCCCTCTCCCACCTTGCGGGGAACCGATTCGCCGGTGAGCGCCGACGTATCGATCATGGACTCGCCCTGCACCACTACGCCGTCCAGCGGAATCCGTTCTCCGGCTCTCACCACGATTTCCTGGCCGATCCGGATTTCCTCGGGGTCAACCGTTTCCAGTTGACCATCCCGCTCTATCGTGGCGTAGTCCGGTCGGATATCCATCAGTTCGCCGATGGACTTCCGCGATTTGCCCACCGCGTAGCTCTGGAACAGCTCGCCCACCTGGTAAAAAATCATAACGGCCACGCCTTCGGTGTATTCTCCCGCTGCAAAGGCGCCCAGCGTAGCGATTCCCATGAGAAAATTTTCGTCGAAGATCTGGCCGTGACCGATGTTCCGCACTGCTGTCAACAGGACGTTGCCGCCCACGATGACATAGGGAACCAGAAACAGCGCCAGCCGCCAGGGTTCCGGCACCGGCAGCAGGACGGCGGCTACCAGCAAAATGACCGCCCCGATGATTTTTTTCAGTTCCCGCTTTTGCTTTTTCGTCATATCAATATCCTCCAATAGAACTCCGCACCTTGCCGACAGAGAATTTTTCTGCGGTTTTATAAGGGGATTTCTCTACCGCTTTGCAGCGATTTTCCCCATGATTCTTATATCAGAATTTCGCAGTCCGGCTCGATGGCTTTGCAGGCCTTCGCCGCCTCTTTTACAATGTCGTCAAATCGCTCATCCTTTGCATCCAAGGTCAGTTTTTGCGTCATGAAGCTGATGGTGGCTTTGTTCACGCCGTCGATCCTGTTGATGGCGTCTTCCATCTTTGCGGCGCAGTGAGCGCAGTCCAAATCTCTCATCTTAAATACTTTTTTCATTGTAAGCTCCTTTCATTCCTCTTATTTTATATTCATCCTTAAAATTCGCGATTTATTTGTCTTTTGCCCCTTCCATATGCGCTTTCGGCAACGACTACTCCATGATGTGTTCCATGCCGTTGTTGATGATCGTCCGCACATGATCGTCGGCCAACGAATAGATGACCTGCTTTCCCTCTCTGCGGAACTTCACCAGCTGTGCCTGCTTCAAAACCCGCAGCTGATGGGAAATGGCCGACTGCCCCATGTTCAGAAGCTGCGCAATGTCGCAGACGCACATATCCGATTCAAAAAGCACGTACAGAATCTTGATTCTGGTCGTATCTCCGAAAATTTTAAACAGTTCGGCCAGATCGTACAGAATTTCATCCTCCGGCATCTCTTCCGTCACCGAATTCACTACTTCTTCATGAACACATACCTCCTGACAGCGCTCGCTGTATCTATCCTGGTTCATTCTCTCCGTCCTTTCTTCATATGAATAACTGTTCATATGTTCATGATATCATCTTTTCCCCGGATGTCAACTGCTTTCTTCTTTTTTTGCAAAAAAAAGAACGCACCCCCTGAGGTACGTTCCCTTCGCTTTCATTTATCGTCGCCGATCATCGTGTTCGGCGCGCCGGGTGCCGCCTTTGCGTCCGCGCACCGGTTTTGCGCCCTTGCCCTGCGCCGGCATCATTCCGACGCCGGATAGCTTTCGGCATCAAAATCGTAAGCTCCGTTTCCGGCCGCTTGGGAATATCCCGCCAGCTTTTCATCATTGAACAGGAAGATGTCCTGTCCGGCGCCGGTTTTGCCGCTACAGTCCACGTGGTACCAGCCGTCGCCCAGATTTACCAGATTCCAATACGTCCGCTGGTCGCTGCCGGCCACCATCATGTCCCGGAATCCCAGCCGTATCATGCAGCCGTGGAAGAACGCGCTGGTGGTGAAGCCGTCGCCCGCCTTCCGCCGAATCGCCCGATAGGCTTCCTTCGTCCAGGCGGTTTTGTCCGTCCATCCCACTGACCAGGCCACGTTGGTTTTCGCCCAATCGTAGACAGCGCGGCACTTTTCCTCGTCGGTCATATCGTCGGCGATGATTTCCGTCAAAAGTTCATCGATGGCCGTATTGAGCCGGTCGATGTCCACCGCGCTTTCCCGGCGGTAGGACACCGTCACTTGTCCGGTAACCTCCGTCACATTCCCCGCCCGGTCTGTGGCCGTATAGGTGACCGGGTAGACGCCCTTCTGGTTAAAATCCACAGCGGAATCGTCGATGGTCAGCGTAGGCGCGTCGTCTCGGTCATCCACCACCGCGATGCCGTCATCCAGCGGAATGACCGTCCCCAAATAGGTGAGACGGTTGATCTCTCCGTAGATTTTGGGCGCTTCCTGATCGTCGGTGATGATCAGCCTGGACGAAATCTCCGTGCGGTTATCGCCGCCGTCGGTTAAAATTATAGCAACGTCCTGACTTCCCAGCTTCGTCATGTCCGGCTCTTGTGCATACTGCGCCGTTACGGCGGTAGCGTCCTGCACATCGGCGACGAATTCCATGGGATCGGGCAACCCCTCGTCCCCCGAAAACCAGGTGACTTCGCGGGCATCCGCCGCAGGCGCTATGGTATCCTCCACCCGAACGGTTCCCTTGTATTCCTTTCCTCTGTAGACAATCGTCAGCTTGTATTCGCCGGGGACGTTCCAATCCGGCTGGCCTTCTTCACCCCAGCTTATGGAAATCGCTTCCGGCGGCTGGGAATCCTTCAAAAAAGCCTCCGCCGCAACGCCGTCGCTGCCCGCCTCTACCGTTACGGAACGATGGAGCGGGTACAGCGCCAGACCGATGATGAAAAGCGCCACGCAGACGACCGCCGCCACTCCCAAAATCCCCAGTGCAATATTCCGTCCACGATGGTTCTTCTTTACGGCAAAGATGTATTTTTTTCTCCTGAACATCGTGTTTCCCCCTTGCAATCCTCTTCGGACAAATAACCCCTTAATTAGTTGAATTATACCACGATTTCGCAGGTTTTGCATTTCTTTATGACAAGGAAACTGATTTTTTTCGATTTTACGGCCGCAAGTCCTGTTGCACTTGACGAAATCACCGTTTTCTACTATGATATTACATTATGCGAGTACGGAAAGGAGAACCACATCATGCCACAGTTAAGCAATCGAGTCATGTCATTTACCGATTCTGTGATCCGTCGAATGACGAGAATCAGCGACGAATACGACGCCATCAACCTCTCTCAGGGATTTCCCGACTGGGATCCTCCCGCAGAAATCACCGACGCGTTAGCAGAGGTTGCCAAAGAAGGTCCTCATCAGTATTCCATTACCTTCGGTGCGGATAATCTCCGCGAAACCATCTGCCGCATTGAGAGCCAGCGTTTCGGGCGCACCGTCGATCCGGAAACCGAAATCGTCATCACCTGTGGTTCCACCGAAGCCATGATGACCTGCATGATGACCGTATGCAACCCGGGAGATAAAGTGGTCATCTTCTCCCCCTTCTATGAAAATTACGGCGCGGACACTATTCTTTCCGGCGCCGATCCCATCTTCGTGCCGCTTGTGCCGCCTGACTTCACCTTTGATCGTGCGGAATTGGAAGCCGCATGCGCTCAATCCGGCGTCAAGGCGCTGATCCTCTGCAACCCCTCCAATCCCTGCGGCAAGGTATTCAAGCGCGACGAGTTGGAGTTCATCGCCCAATTGGCCAAAAAGTACGATTTTTACGTGGTCACCGACGAAGTGTACGAATACATCACCTTCGATGATAACGAACACATCTGCATGGCCTCCCTGCCCGGCATGTTCGAGCGCACGCTGACCTGCAACTCCCTGTCCAAGACCTATTCCATCACCGGCTGGCGACTGGGTTACGTCATCGGAAACGCCGAAGCCATCGAAGCGGCCAGAAAGGTTCACGATTTTCTCACCGTGGGCGCCGCCGCTCCCATCCAGGAAGCCGCCTGCCGCGCTTTAAACGCCTTCGGCCCCGACTACTACGCCGGACTGAGAGAAAAATACCAGAGCAAGCGCGACATCTTCCTGAAGGGACTAGATGAACTGGGCATCCCCCACACCGATCCTGAAGGGACGTATTTCGTTCTCATCGACATCTCCAAGTTCTTGGAATTAGAACAATTCAAGGGAATCAGCGACATGGATTTCTGCGAGTGGATGATCAAGAATACCGGCGTCGCCGCCGTTCCCGGTTCCAGCTTTTTCAGAGAACCGGTGAATCACCTGATCCGTCTCCACTTCGCAAGAGAGGACGAAACCCTGTACGAATCCCTGCGCCGTCTCTCCAAGATGGCCGACCTGTTGAAGTAAAAGGAGCTTTCCATGCCTCAGACGAAACAAACCGCGCCGGACGCACTGCGCACCGACCGCCTGTCCGCCGTTCAATACGCCATGCTGGATTTGATCGATTCCTTTCAGAAGCAGGAACAGACTCTGGCCGAACCGCCCCATCGGGACGAACCCCTTCACTGGGAACGGGTTCATCTGGCCAGCTCCGCCCGCATCGCCAAAGATATGGCGGTAAAGCGGGGATGCGACCCTGAGCTTGCGGCCATCGCCTGTTCTCTCCACGACATCGGACGCGTCGTCACCGGAAAACAATCCGGCCACGCTCCCGCCGGAGAACAGCCCGCAAGGGAATTGCTGCAAAAACTGGAGCTTTTCACCGAGGAGGAAATCCGCCTCATCTCCAAGGCCGTAGCGCACCACAGCGATAAGGACCTCATCGGTCCTCCTCTGGAGGAAATCGTAAAGGACGCCGACGTGGTGGACTGCTACGAATACGGACTGGAACTTCCCCGTCCGGAGCAGAAGCAGCGATACCTGCGGTATCTGCGGGAAACCTTCGGCGATTCGTCTGAACATCCGGCGCAGAGCCAGACGGTTGCGGCGGCTCATGATGCCGCACAGATTCAGGCGGCCGCTGGGGCGAAAATCCCTGCGGACACCGCGCCCCGCGGACTTTCCCGCTGCCTGACGCTGCTGAAGCTGCTGGGCGCCGACGACGCAAAGGTCATCGATCCCAAACAGGTGGTCACAGAACCCTGGGTTTCTTTCAAGTGCCGTTACGGCTGTTCCTATTATGGAAAGAGCCTGTGCTGTCCGCCTCACACGCCCAGCGCCGCCGAAACCCGGGAAATTCTCGATTGCTACTCTACAGCCATCCTGTTTTACCGAAAGGAAGCCGGACAGATCACCACCATGGCGCACAAGGCCATGCGTCAGCTGTTTTTAGACGGCTACTACAAGGCGGCCGCCTTCGGCAGCGGTCACTGCACGCTCTGCGAGAAGTGCGCCCTGACTCACTGCCGCTTTCCCAACGAAGCCACGCCCTCCATGGAAGCCTGCGGCATCGACGTGCTTGCCACCGCGAAAAACTGCGGCTACGACGCTTGCTCCACATCCCACGGCGAAGAATTCTTCCACTTCTTCGGGCTGGTGTTGGTGGAATAGGGTATTTGACACAACAAAGGAAAAGCCAGTACAGTTTGAGTAAATTGCCACACTGCACTGGCTTATTTTTTTATAATTGTATATTTAAAAACACGGTGCTATAATAGATATATTATTGTGAAAACAACTGCGGATAAACAGCGTTTGTCCCATGCGACGAAAAGATATCAGCCGAAAGGAGAACAACACAAATGAAAGACGAAACCAAATGCTTACATTCCGGTTATACACCTGCGGACGGTGCGCCCAGCGTCATGCCCATCGTTCAGAGCACCACGTATCGGTTTGAATCTTCCGATCATATGGCAGATCTGTTCGATATGCCTACCGCTCCCATGTACTCCCGCTTTGCCAATCCCACCGTGGATGCTGTTGAGCAGAAAATCGCCGATCTGGAAGGCGGCGTAGGCGCAATGTGTACCTCCTCCGGAATGGCGGCCGTTCTGGTTTCTGTTCTGAACCTGTGCAATGCCGGCGACAGCATCGTTAGCTCCGCAGCAGTCTACGGCGGTACGGTCAACCTGTTCTCCGTTACCCTGAAAAAATACGGAATTGAATGCATCTTCGTAGACGTGGACGCGGACGAAGAAACGCTGCGCGCCGCCATCAAGCCCAATACGAAGCTGGTCTTCGGCGAAACCATCGCCAATCCTGCTCTGACGGTACTGGATATCGAAATGTGGGCGAAAGTGGCGCATGAAGCCGGTGTTCCTCTGATCATCGACAATACCTTCGCCACCCCCATCCTGTGCAAACCCTTTGAGTACGGCGCGGACATCATCATCCATTCCACATCCAAATACATGGACGGACACGCGCTGCAAAACGGCGGCGTCATCGTGGACGGCGGCAGCTTCGACTGGACCCGCGGCAAGTTCCCCGACTTCACCGAACCGGATGAATCCTATCACGGCATCGTCTATACGAAAGCCTTCGGCAAGGCCGCTTACATCATCAAAGCCAGAATGCAGCTGATGAGAGACTTCGGTTGCTATCCTGCGGCTCACTCGGCCTTCCTTTTGAACCTGGGTCTGGAAACCCTGCCCCTGCGCATGGAACGCTACTGCGAAAACGGCCTGAAGGTGGCCAAGTATCTGCAGGCCTCCGACAAGGTAGAAGCCGTAAGGTACGCCGCTTTGGAAGGCGACAAGTACCATGAGCTGGCGAAGAAATACCTTCCCAAAGGTTCCTGCGGCGTCATCTCCGTGGACATCAGGGGCGGCAGAGAAAAAGCCGGTAAGTTCATCGATTCTTTGAAGCTGGCCTCCTGTGAAGTACACGTTGCGGACATCCGCACCTGCGTGCTTCATCCCGCTTCCACCACCCACCGGCAGCTCACCGACGAACAGCTGATCGCCTCCGGCGCGAATCCGGCTATGGTGCGCATCTCCGTGGGCCTGGAAAACGTGGACGACATCATCGCCGACATCGAACAGGCTCTGGCGCAGATTTAGCCGCGCCCAAACCGGAAACCCGCCAATGCGCGTTTCCTCATCGAGTATTTTCTTGCGTATGTAATAAAACAAAAGTGGTTAGCAAGAGCTGACCACTTTTGTTTTCCTTCTTTGAGGATGGATTATGCTACACCTGATCGAACACGTTATCATTCATACATTAAAGGATTCTCTGCAGCTTCTGCCCTTTTTGTTCGTCGTCTTTCTCCTGATGGAATATCTGGAGCATTCCTTCGGCCAGAAAGCTCAGGCGGCTGTCAGGGCCGCTGACAAGGCGGGTCCTCTTTTCGGCGGACTTCTGGGCGCGGTGCCTCAGTGCGGCTTTTCCGTGATGATCACCAATCTGTTCTGCGGTCGCGTGGTCACCCCGGGAACGCTGATCGCCGTCTACCTTTCCACCAGCGATGAAATGCTGCCTGTGGCCTTGAGCCTTCGCGGCGATTTGTTCCAATTGCTGAAACTGGTGGCCCTGAAAGCCGCCATCGGCGTTGCCGCCGGTTTTTTGGTGGACATGCTGCTTCCCTCCCACGGGGACGCGGCTCACATCGGCGACCTCTGCCGCAGACAGGGCTGCGGCTGCCATCAGTCTTCGCTGGTACAAAGCGCCCTGAATCATACCCTGCGCATCTTCGCGGTGATTTTTCTGGTTACGTTCCTGCTCAACGGCGTCATCGAGTTCGTCGGACTGGAAACCATTCGCCGCCTCATGAGCAATGCTGGAATTCTGTCCCCCGTGCTGGCCTGTCTGGTAGGACTGATCCCCAACTGCGCCGCCAGCGTGATCATCACGGAGCTTTACATGGCGCAGGCCATCCCCCTGGGCACGGCCTTATCCGGACTGCTGGCCGGAAGCGGCGTAGCCTGGGTGGTTCTGTTTCGCCTGAACAAAAACAAAGGCGAGAATTTCAAAATTCTCGCCATCGTGTTTGCCGTCAGCGTGTGCTGCGGCGTCTTAGTCAATGGGTTCGGACTCGCTTTTTAGCACCGCGCCGCCGACTGCGTCGATCTCATACTCATATTCTATGCTGCCGGCTTTAAATTCAATTTCATAGACCGTCCGGCCGTCATCCCGATCCAGCTTTGCTTCCATGTCATAGGCTTCTGAAGCCGCTACTCCGGCATGTTTCAACGCCGCGGCCTGCGCACTGGCCTTGTCAATGGTCGTTCCCTCGGCAGAACCGGAATTTCCGCTAGTCTCTCTGTCGCTATCCTGCTCTTTCTTTTTCTGAAGGATTTCTCCGCTGACCGCGTCGATTTCGTAGTCGTATTCCACGCCTCCGACCTTAAATTCTACTTCGTAGGTCATGACGCCGTTTTCCACATCCATCTCCGTCTCCAGCTTCGTCACCGCCGATTTTGACAGACCCGCATCTCTCAACGCGATGTCCATCGCCCTGTCTGCGCCGATATAAGACTTATCGCTGGCTTTTCCCGCAGACGCCGTATCGGAAGAAATATCAAGATTTCTGGATTCCAACAGCAGATTCAGCTGATGGATATTCAAATCCTTTAAATCGCCCACATTCAACGCGGCATCTTTTTTGGCGATCTTCTCAATGAGCGCCGCTTTTCCGGCAGAGATCTGATATTCTTTGGCGATCTGCGCCGCTTCTGCCGTGGTATCTTCGTGATTCACCTGCTGGGATAACACCGCGCCGTCCACGGCGCTTGCCGACAGCAATTCGCCGACTTCCTTCATGAGCCGCTCCTGCAATTCCTTGCCCTTCGCCTCGTCCTTGTTGTCCACGGAGATCAGAATGGAATTCTGAATGTCGCTGAGGTAGCCGTTCTTCAACATGGAGCCGATCAGCGCGTTGACCGCCACATCCAGATCCGTTCCTTCCAATTCCATACCATCTAAAATCACCAGCGCGTCGTCGTTCAGTCCTTTAACCTCGACCACCCGCTCTTTTCTGTTTACGGATAGTTGGATGCTGGGGTTCACGTCCAATTCGATGACCGAATCCACCGCGTTTCCCTGTAAAAACCATCCGGTGCCTCCCAACATCACTACGAAAACGGCCGCAATTGCCGCAAACTGTTTCCATCCGCTTTTCTTTTTCGTCTCCATCTCTGACATCGGGGTTACCCTTCCTTCCCTTTCGCACTGGGAAAGAATGGCCTCGCGTACATCGGGAACGCTGTGTTCCACCGCCTGTCTTACTCTTTCTTCGATGTCTCTGTCATTCATGGCCTTCCTCCCATTGTTTTTTCAACTTCTTCAATGCCCTTCGATACTTGGAAAGCACGGTGGGCAGCGGCAATTCCAGCATGGCGGCGATCTCCCTGTGCCTGCATCCCGCCACGGCGTGAAGCATGACGATCTGCAATTCCTCTGCCGAGAGCGTCAAAAGCAGCGACCGCAATACCATGGAATCCTCACGGCTGACGCCGGATTCCCATGCGACAGAATTGAGGAACGCTTCCGCTTCCTCCGCCGTCATTTGACTCTCCCGCTTTCGCTGTCTCAGCTTCATCAACGCCAGATTTTTCGCTATGGTCAAGACCCACGGCATGGGATTTCCGTCGGGGCGATACCGCCCGGCCGCGCTGTAGATTTGCAGATAGACCTCCTGCATGACGTCCTCCGCATCGTGAGCATGTTTCAGGATAGACAGGACAAAACCGTAAACTGCGGTCTTTGTCCCCTCGTAAAAGCGTTCCAGCGCAGCCATATCTCCCTGCGCCATGCGCAAAAGATCCTCTTCCAAAGCCGCCATGCGTTTCGCTTTCGCCTGATATTCCGTTGTGTCGGCGGATTCCTCTGCCATTGCGCACCATAAGAGCATCTCGTCCTCCTGTTACTATATACATGCCCCGGAAGGCTATTTTATTGCATCAAAAGTAAAAAAAGTTTCCGGTTCCCTTCGGAAGGTCAGGCCTTCCTCCAATTCTGTCCGGTGATGCAGATATCCTGCGTCATCGTAGTATTTTGCCTGCTTCGGACACTTTTTAATGCAGGCGCCGCATTTGATGCAGATGCCCTTCACCTGACGTACATCTTCGGAATCGATAGAACCCATGGGACAAACAGCGGCGCACAGGCCGCAGCCGTTACAGCTCTCTCCGGTCAGGGGTTTCACCTTACGGATATCGATGAAATTCCCCTGCCGGTCCCGCGGCTTGTAGTACCCCTTGTATGGCTTCGGCGTCCCGGGAACCGCCACCGGCGCAAACGGACATTCTAAATCCTCCACTCGCCGGCCGATCTCATTTCCAAAGTCCCGCGCTTTGCAAAGATCATCGGCGTCCGGCCGTCCTTTCGCCAGAACGTTGGAAAAAGAATGTTCCCCGATGAAGGCTCCGGCGGCCACCGTATGAAATCCTCCATCTTCTAAAATGTCCCGCAGTTCAACCAACGCATCGTCGAAGTTCCGGTTTCCGTAGCAGACCACCGGAACGGCCAACGCGCCGTTTCCCGCAAGCAATTTCAGGTCATTCAGCAACACGTTGGGAACTCGTCCCGCATATACCGGCGTTCCGGCGATCACCAGATCGCCCGCGCCGAACTGCTTGCCCGCCTTTCGCACCGAAAGCGGCGTAATGTCGCAGCGCGCAACGGGAATGTGTAACGTTTCGGCGGCAGTCTCCGCCGCGGCGGTCACCACCCGCTCGGTGGTTCCCGTGGGACTGAAAAAAAGCGCCCACACTCGCTGGATGTTCATTCTTCCCCACCGCCTTCCTGTGCTGGATGCTGCATATAAAAAATTTCCTTTTGACGCTCAATCTCCTGTTTCAACTGTTCCTTTGTCGGCAGATATGTCAGGTATTTTGACATAAACAACCGCTCGTTGTCGTGCAGCACAGAATACCTTGCGATATCTTCATCCGTTTCCGAACAGAGCAGAATACCAATCGTCGGATTGTCTCCGGCGGTGCATTTTAAGTCGTCATACATACGGACATACATATCAATCTGTCCCACATCTTGATGAGTAATTTTTCCCATTTTTAAATCTATCAGCACATAACATTTCAACTCAATATTATAAAAAACAAGGTCAATGTAATAATCGTCCGTTTCGGTTATAATGTGCTGCTGCCTTGCGACAAAGGCGAATCCTCTGCCCATTTCCATAAGAAAATCCCGAATATGAGAAAGGATTGCTGATTCTAAATCGCTTTCCAAATAAGTATCCTCGTTCTTAAATCCAAGAAATTCAGCAACCATAGGACTTTTTACAATTTCAAACCGATTCTTGCGAATCGCCGCCGTTTTTTGTTTCATTTCTTCAATAACCGCATCTTTTTTCGGTGATTGCAAAAGTCTATAATAATATTGCGTGCCGATATTTCTATCCAGCGTTCTCACATTCCAACTTTCATGTGCCGCTTCATTCATATACCATAGCCTTGCATCTTCGTCCTGAACACGCAAAAGGCTGCGAAAGTGCGTCCATGTCAGATTGTGAACGCATGAGTTCACAATCTCTTGATTGGGAAAACATAAATAAAATTTGCGAAAATATTGGAGATTTCTTTTAGAATAGCTTTTTCCGTATTCTCTTGTCAGTTCGTCGGCCAGTACGTCCATCATCGCAGCTCCGTATTCGGCTCTTTGATGACCATGCTGTTCCTGTTCCACAATGCGTCTGCCAACATTCCAATAGGTCAATACCATTGCCCGGCTGGTTGCATTGTAGGCATTTTCCATGCCGGAAGAAATAATGTCCTTCACATCATCAACGACTGATTGATACATCGTCAGCTCTTTTACCATGAATCACACCTCAATTTCCGCAATCATCTTCGCAATATCGATTTTCTCTCTGGTATCTTTCAACTCAACATCAATGGAAACGGAATCGTTCAATATCACATGTTCGCTTCATTTTAGTTCAGCATATCACGCAGATGTGAAAAAATCAATTTCCCGAATACAGAAAAACCGCCTGCACGTCAAAGCGCAGGCGGTTTCAAAGTTCTTTATTCTTCGGCAGTCAGAGCCTCAAATTCGGCAACTACCTTTTCGAACAGGGCATCGTCCTCGATGTCGATCAGTTCAAATTCTTCTTCGCTGATTTCTTTGTAGCCGTAGATGTAAACATCGTCGGTACCATCATCGGGAAGCAGGGCGATGTATTCTGCGCCTTCATAATCGAACAACCCCAGAATTTCGCATTCCACGTCTTCGCCGTCATCGAATTGCAGCGTGATATAATCCGCTTCCTCATGGCAGCCACAATCGCAGTCCTGCTCTTGGCAGCACTTGTCTTTTTCTTCGGTCATTTCCTGATCCTCCTCATTTGATCGAGACTATGGATTCGCCAATCGCTATGACTTATGGAAATTCCACCGACTCGATATTCTCTGTGGGATATTATACCACAAGCTTCTCTAATTAAACAACCGAATTGTGAAAATATGCGTAAATCCGCTCCGCTACAGCGGAATTCATGCCATGAACCGCTGCAATTTCCTCTATCTGCGCCTGTGACAGCTTTTCGATGCTTCCGAAATGAGCCAAAAGCGCCTGCTTTCGCTTTTCGCCCACGCCCTCGATCTCATCCAGCACCGACTTTTTCATGTTCTTGTTGCGCAAACCCCGATGGTACTCGATGGCAAACCGGTGAACCTCCTCCTGCATGGTTCCCAGACATTTGAACAGCGCCGGTTCGGTCTTTAAATCCAACTCTCTATCGCCGTAGACCAATCCCCGGGTTCTGTGATGATCGTCCTTCACCATACCGGCAACCGGTACGCGGATGTTCATGGCCTTCAGCACCTGTTCCACCGCCGCCACTTGAGCTTTGCCGCCATCCATCATGATGGCATCGGGCAACCGGGCAAAGCCCGGATCGTTTTTCTGCGCCCGCCTCATGCGGCGATACAGTACCTCCTGCAAGCTACCGTAGTCGTTGGGACCCTCCACCGTTCTGATCTTAAAGCGGCGATAGTCTCGGCGCTGAGGCTTACCGTTCTGAAACACCACCATGGCGCCCACAGAATCCACGCCGTTGGTGTTGGAAATATCGTAGGCCTCCAGCCGCCAGCCGGTCTTTTCTACACCGAACACCTTGTTCAGCGCCGCCACCAGCGCGTCCGTGCGCTCCTGCTCGTTTCTGGCTCTGTCGTCCAGCACCTTCATCATCTCCACCACGTCCCTCTTGGTCAGGTCTAAAATAGCCTTTTTATCGCCCTTCTGCGGCGTAAAGATCTTCACGCTGCTTCCCCGCAGCTGGGTCAGCCATTCCTCCACCAGCTGATGATCCTCGATGTCCTGTTCCACTAAAATTTCCTTTGGAATCACCGTGTTTCCGGAGTAATACTGCCGGATGAAGGCCGAAGCGACGGCGCCTCGATCGTCCTCCAGGGCGTCTCCCATGAAAAAGCTTTCACGGCCGGACAGCTTCCCGTGGCGAACGAAGAATAAAATAGCGTGAACACCCTCCTGTCCCGACGCCGTTAAGACCACGTCCATATCGCCGATGGACGATAACACCACCTTCTGCTTTTCCTGAATGGAGGCCACCGCCGTCAGATAGTCCCGATACTGTGCCGCCTTCTCAAATTCCAACGCCTCTGCCGCTTCCGCCATCTGCCGTTTCAAGTCCTGAACCAGCTTTTTATCCCTGCCGGCCAGAAATTCCATGGCCGAATGCACCGCATCCATGTAGGCTTCCCGATCATAACCGCCGCAGCAGACGCCGTAACATTCCTTGATATGGTAGTTCAGACAGGGCTGATGCCCCTCGGGAAACCGCTGCGCAGAGCAGCGCTTCAGCTTGTACACCGACGACAGCAGATCCACAATCTGGTTCACCGCCCCGGCATCCGCATAGGGGCCAAAATATTTGCCGCCGTCGTTTAACACCCGCCGGGTCTTGACGATTCTCGGCCACTTTTCATTCAGCGTCACCTTGATGTAGGGATAGGTCTTGTCGTCCCGCAATAGGACGTTGTACTTGGGCATGTATTTTTTAATGAGGTTGCATTCCAAAATCAGCGCTTCCATCTCGGTGTCCGTGGTGATGTACTCGAATTCCTCGATGTGGGATACCATGGCCCGCACTTTGGGCAACAGCCGATCCGGCGACTGAAAATACTGCCTTACGCGGTTTCGCAGGGACACGGCCTTGCCCACGTAAATCACTTCGCCCATATTATTTTTATGTAGATACACGCCGGGTTTGTCCGGCAGCGTCTTCAAATTTTCTTTGATATCGAACATATGTCGTCTCTTTTACCCTCTGTACTTGGTTCTGTACCCATGATTTTCTACCGGCCGCAGATCGTTTGGATACATGGTGTCGGAATAGATGTCCTGCTGCAATTTCTTAATGATCTGATACACCTCGGAATAGTTGGAAATGCTGTTGATGCCGATGATAGCCGGCGTATTCTTCTTAGTAAACTGATTCGTGGTGATCTGCACGTCGCCCACGTTGAACATCTGATCGAAAATGCCCCTATGTATGTTGACCCGCGACAGCTCCGCAAAGGATTTCGTCTCCAGATTCATGGTGAAAATACCGCTGGAAGTGTAAACGGCGCGATCCGTTACGATGTAATATGTATTTCTGTACTTCCTGAATGAGAAGATAACACCGGCCAGATAAATCCACACCGGCATCAGGTGAAGCAGCATAAAAGGTATCATAATCACTATCATACCTCCTCCTGCGGCTGCCCCCAAAATACTCCCGTCGATCACCGCCCAAAGAATGGCAAACGGCAAAAGAGGATTACATATGCTCTCAAAGAGAAAACACCGTTTCTCCGGCTTTCCTTCATAAAAAATGGTCTCGTTTTGCCCCACCATGCTCTTTAATTCTTCTACCATACCCTTTTCTCCTAATTTTCACTGCAAATACAATACCACTTCGTCTATTATTTTTATGTAGACACGCACCGAACTGATCCGGCAGTGCCTTTGACCCGTGAATCACGGGATAATAATATTATTATATCATATTAGCCGAGCTCTGTCTGCCTGATTGAATCCGTCTTTGCTTTCAGCTTTTCCACTTAAAGCAAAGCACGCCGGCGATCATCAGCGCCACACCGGCATATTTGTTCCAGGTGAAGGGAACCTTCTCCGAACCCAGCCAGCCCAGCGCGTCGATCAGCGCCGCCACGATCAGCTGGCTGATGAGAATGACGGAAATCGCATAGGTGGGACTGAGATTTCCGATGGCCAGCATCACGGTGATGGTGATTACCAGACCCAAAACGCCGCCCATGAGGTACAGCTTGTTATCCACCGCCATCAATTTGGTGATATCTCCCTTTCCTAAAATCAGCATGGCGATCACGCCCAGAACAAAGGCCGTACCCTGTACGAACACGTTGGATTCATACAGTCCGATCTTATCGCCCAGCCTGGTATTCATAACCCCCTGAAAGCTCATGGCCGCGCCGGCGACCACAGCCATTATGATTCCTAACATACACTTCCTCCCTCCGGACGCCTGAAATCAGAAAAGCGCCCTTTTCCGTAGTGTTCCGAAAAGGGGCGCTTCTTATGCGTTTTGAGATCGTTTATTGAAATAGAGCCAAATTTTCGTAACCCATTTCATCGTAAGACTCATAATAGGTTATGCACTCGCCATCCTCATTGACGGGAAAAATGAACTGAATGCCGGAGGTATAGATTCCCGCCATGGTTCGATCCAAAATTTCCCGCGTGGAATAAGTTACCTCCCTGCCGCTGTTTTGGCGGTTTTCCTCTAAACCCCGTTCCACCAAAGCATTCAAATATCCCTGTAAATCAAATTCCTTGACAAACAATTCCTTCGGTTTCACTTCTCTAAGGCGTTCTCCTTCAAATACCCGCTGAATGACATAATCCGTTACGCGGTCTCCCTGAATGCCGTATACCGAATGGCTTACATTGTAATACGTTCCGTACTGAGCAATATCGATATTGTAAGACAGATAGCTGTAAGGATCTTCCTCCATGTCCTCCACAGCCTGGCTTCGCCACTGACTGATACGCGCTTCCATCACCTTTCGGTCTTCGGCAATCATCTCGTCGCGCTTGTCTACAGGAAGCGATTCCGGCCAGTTGATGCTGAACCGCTGAGGAAAATCACCGTCCCCTATGACTTTTTCGTCCGATTCGATATGGTGATTCGGCACCATGCCGAAGCTGATGGGATTTTCGTACAGCGCCTGTTCCGCCGCAAAGCGCAGAGGATAATCCGCGCTGCCCGCTATGTCCTCATAGTAAATCAGCATCTCACTGCAGCTTCCAAAGCTGGTATCGAAGGCTCTGTCCCTTTCATCAAAATAAAGGTGAATGCCGTCGCAGCTGACGCTGAACATCTGATCTTCGCGGATGCCGCGAAAAGGTCCAATCTGACGAATTCCACCCTCGTCGTAGACGTAAGAGCCGTTGTATTCATAGCTTCCCGCAGCCTCTGAAGCCACGTCGGGAAGCCGCGCTCGAATCTGATCGTTCAGCGCTTCCCTGTAATCCACATTCTCCCGAAACAGCTCCGGAAGGGACAGCTGATATCCCGTTTTCAAATCGAACACCACAGCATCGTGATCTGTGACCCAATACCAGTTATCTTCGCTCTGAAAACTCCAGCACTTTTGAAACACCACGGAAAACAGATTTCCCACGCTGTTGATTTGGAGGGGGGATACAGTGATATCCCATACCTTCGCCGCGTCCTGAATCCGTTTGATGCCGCCGTAAGCCGGAAGTTCCGTCCTTCTACACAGAGCCTGATATCTTTCGTAGATTTGCCGGTTGATTTCGCTTTCCAAGTCAGCATCCACCAGTCCGTCCAATTCGACATAGCTTCCGCTGAAGGTGAAATCCGCCTCGGAGTCTTCCGTCTGAAGCTCACCCAGATAATTGGAAATACCCGCGTCGGAAATATAGTTGTAGGTGGTGCTTTCGACGCTGATATAGCTCACAAGATCGTCGTCCATGAGCACATGTTCGGCTCCCTGTCCCGCGGCCTTTTCCGCAGGAGCGCAGCCTGCCGCCAAAAGACAGGCAGCCACGAGGCATCCCCACAGGAGCAGAGCTGAGAGCAGTCCGGAGATTCGCCGTTGATTTTGCAGCATAAGTCCCTCCTCTACCGCCTATTTTCCTTTTCCCATGGGAATATAACCGGCTTGTTTCGCAACGCTCTGACCCTCGTCGGACAAGATCCAGGACAACAATTTGGAAGTGTTGCTGTCCTCCGGCTCGTCGCCTCTGATCACCGCATAATAGTGAGTCATGATGGGATAGGTCACGTCGGAAATGGTCGCGGGCGTTGGCTTTACGCCATCCACAGACAACAGCTTCACTCCCTCGTTGATCCACATATCGGTGACATAGTAATAATAGGAATATCCCATAGCGCCCGGACTGTTTTCATAATCGGCCACGGCTTCTACCAGGTCTCCCATCCCCTGCATTCGCATCTCCGTGGGAGCCTTGGCAATTTCATTTTCAGGCACCACCAGATCGTACATACCGGTTTGGCTTCCGGAATTGGTGGGTCGCTGATAGGCGATGATCTCCGTATCCGATCCTCCCACCTCCTTCCAGTTGGTGATTTTGCCCCGGTAAATGTCCTGAATCTGCTGAAAGCTCAGATCGTTGACGGGATTTTCAGCAGCGGTCAGGAAGATGAATCCTTCGTTGACGATGGGAAACACCTGCAGCGTCACGCCCTGCTCCCTGGCATAATCTAATTCTTCCTGCGAAGGTGACGTTACAAAGATGATATCCGCCTTTCCATCTACCAGATTGATATAGGCATCGTGGGTGGTGTTGTGCAGTATGTATTGACGCGCTTCTTCCACCGTCGTCTGCATCACCGACGCGGCAAACCCTTCCGACAGCGGTATAGTAGCCGTAGAACCGTCCACCACAGGATAGTCTTCCGGCGCTATCTGCAAATTCTTCGCAGGCGAAATCTCCACATTCTCCGCAATTTCGCCTCGCTGATAACCGCCGCCCTGGCTCTGCTCCTTATCGTCCTTGACCTCTTGCTGATCGCAGCCGGTAAAAAGCATCGCGGTCATAAGCGCAGCAGCGGCGCAGACCGCCGCCAGCCGTTTCCATTGTAATCCCTTCATTTTGTTCCCTTTCCCTGTAAAGACAGGCGGCTTACGCGCCGCCGTTTCCATTTATATACAGGTAAGACGTCGTTCCCTCGGAAAAAGTTCCAAAAAGTTCTAAAAAACTCCGGAAATTTTTCTATGGCAGCCGCACGCCGTAATGTTCCAAAATGCTTTGGGGAAATTCCACCCGCACGGTCTTTTTGGGGTCGACGATCTGACAGACCGCCATATCCGACAGCAGAGACATCAGCATCCCGCTCTTTCGCGGATGCAATCCCGATGCTTGCGTGATGAAATCCATCATAGCGTTGGCAGCCTTGCCCGCCGCTTCATCCAGCGTATCCGCCGATTGAATGGTCATGACCCGTCCGTCCCGCACGGCAAAGGGCGTGGGTACCTTCAGCTGATCCCGCAGAACCGTCACCCGCACGGTGACTTCTCCCGCTACCTCCAGACCGCAGATCAGCACTTCGCCGTCTCCCATCAGAGCGTGAAGATCTCCCATAGAGAGCAATGCCCCCGGCACGTTCACCGGAAGATACAAGGTGGTTCCCACGCCGATTTTGTTGCAGTCCATGTTGCCGCCGTGATCGAAAGGGGTCTCCGTATCGATTTCCTCTTCCTTGGGAGCCGTTCCGATGACGCCGATCATGGGCGAAAGGGGCAGGGAAAGCCCCTCGTCAAACTGCACCCACCGGCCGTCCGCCAAATCGAAAATCTGAAAGTAACGCTCCTTGAAATAGCGAGGAAAGGCGCCATCCGTAGGCGACGTTCTCATAACGGCCTGGGGCGCTAAATCCATGGCCAGAATCTCCACCTTTAACTGGTCGCCCGGCTGCGCGCCGTCAACGAACAGCGGTCCCGTAGCCGGATTGGCATAGCTGGGGTCATCGTCCTTCGGCTGTTTTTCTCCCGGAATGATGGAGTCATTATAACAGTCCCGCGTTTCAAAGATCACCGTATCGCCGCTTTCGCAAAAGGCCACGGGCGGCTGTGACGCCCGCATGATATCGTGAACATAATCCCGTGTAATTTTCATCATTTCCGTCTATCCTCCATCGTCCTGATACAAAATATGCAGTCCGACGGACTGCACGTATACTTTACCTGTTTGCAGGATTTTTGTCAATAGAAAAGCGGCAGGGACCTCCCCGGTGGGACGGTTTGCCGCCGCTTTCTAAAACACGATACAGATCATATATTCCTTGCCCTCGTCGCTGATCTTTTGCAGCGCGTGCTGCATCTTCTCCCGAACGCTTTCGGGAACGCTGCCCAGCTTCGTCTCCATCTGCTCCGTTACCATATCCTGCAGCGATTTCCCGAAGATGTTGGTATCCCAGATCTTCTTGGGGTCGGATTCGAATTCGCTGAGCAGATAGCGGATCAGATCCTCGCTCTGCTTTTCCGTTCCCACCACCGGCGACACCTCCGTGGAGATTCCCGTCTTGATCAAATGCAGGCTGGAAGCTTTGGCCTTCAGCCGCACGCCGAATTTGCTTCCCTGCTTGAAGATTTCCGGTTCTTCCAGGGTCATCTCCGACAGCTTCGGCTGGACGATTCCATAACCCGTTTCCTCCACCTGCTCCATGGCGTCGGCGATTTTGTCGTAGGACTTTTTCGCTCTGGTGAATTCCTTGATCAGCTTGAAGAACTGGGCGTCGTTTTCCACAGGGCATTCCATGATCTCGCCCAGCACCTGATAAAACAGTCCCTTGACCGCCTCCAGCTCCACGTCCACCCTGCCGGTGCCCAGATCGGTCTCCCGCAGAGAAACATTGGATACGATGGTTCCGTCGGCCAGGGTGTTCAGGGAATCCTGTACGTCCCGCAGAGTCTGAGTGCCCTTGCTCCACTCCAGAATCGACTGAATCAGCGCCGCTTTGATCCGGTGATCCGTCTCCAGTCCCTCAATGAAGCCCGGCAGGTAGAAATTGATCTCCGAAGCGGGGAATTCCGCCAGGGTTTCTCCCAGAATATGATGAATTTCCGAAAGCTCCATGGTCTTACAGTCGGCCACGATCACCGGCGCGTCGTATTTTTGTATCAGCTGCTCTTTCAGCTGGGCAGCCGCGTCGCTTTCCGGCTGCGTGGTATTCAGCACGATGGCGAAGGGTTTTTTCAGCTGACGGAACTCATTGATCACCCGTTCCTCCGCCCCTATGTAGCTATCCCGGTCGATGCCGCAGATGGAGCCGTCGGTGGTGACCACGATGCCGATGGTAGAATGATCCCGGATCACCTTTTTGGTTCCCAGCTCCGCCGCTTCATCGAACGGCATAGGTTCCGCGCTCCAGGGTGTGTTGACCATGCGGGGCGCACCCTCCTCGCTGTGTCCCAGCGCCTGCGCCACCAGATATCCCACGCAGTCCACCATTCGCACCTTCAGGTTGGCGTTTCCCGGCAGCGTCAGAGCCACCGCTTCCGCCGGTACAAACTTCGGCTCTGTGGTCATGATGGTCTTTCCGCTGCCGCTTTGGGGCAGTTCATCCTGAATCCTCTGCTTTTCGTATCCGTCATCCACGTTGGGCAGCACCATCAAATCCATAAACCGTTTAATTAACGTAGATTTTCCCGTGCGCACCGGCCCCACCACGCCGATGTAAATTTCACCGTTGGTGCGCTTTTCAATGTCCTTATATATATTGCAACTGTCCATCATCCTTCTCCTTTCTGCTTCTAATCTATATGCGTGCGTCCGTTCCCCTATGACAATTTCCTGTTCGGTAAAATCCACGGTCAAAATCTTGATTTTCCACGGAGGTTATGGTATATTATTAAAATATAATTTCACGTTTTGCAGTCCGCGTTATGGACAGGTAGAATCGGGTAGCACAGTAGCGGCAAACCGTGAAAATTCAACGTGTCTCGAAGATACGTCACTCACTGCCGGTAGGTAAGTAGATCTGTAGGAGAAGAAGCAAATGAATACAAAACCAAAAGAAATTCTGATCGTCGGCCTGGGTCTGATCGGAGGTTCTATCGCTTACGCCCTAAACGGCTTTCACGACGCTGTGATTGCGGGTGTAGACGTGGATTCCCAGACGATTGCCAAGGCTCTGGACGCCGGCGCCATTCAAAAATCCTATTCCACTGCGGCGGAGGGAATTCCTCACGCCGATCTCGTTGTCTTCTGCACGTATCCGCATCACGTTTTGCAAATGGTAGCCGAAAATTGCCGCCGCTTTAAAGAGGGAACGGTTGTTTGTGATGTCTGCGGAAGCAAAGAGCTTTTGTATCACGACCTGCAAAAATCCCTGGACGACGCCGGCGACGCCTTCACCTACGTGGGGATTCACCCCATGGCCGGAAAAGAGGTCAGCGGCTTTGACAATGCGGAAAAGAGCCTGTTTCAAAACACCGGTTTTCTGATCATTCCGCTGCCCGACACGCCTGACGAGGCCGTGGAATACATGCGCCAGTTGGGAGCCTACATGGGAGCAACCCGCTTTGCGGTTGCCGATCCCAAGAAACACGACGACATCGTGGCTTATACCAGCGATCTGATGCACGTAGCGGCCACCTGCCTGT
>CANEEC010000024.1 GCA_947426455.1 uncultured Clostridia bacterium
GATCTTCGTTGACACTTTTTTCTTTTCGCCTCTGATTTATAACATTTTACTGTCACCTCCGAATGAGAAAGAATGGTGTAGTTCAGATTCTTGTCAAAGATGATGTGACCCCGGCGGTGACTCCAGCAACCCACGTTCACCGCTACGCCGATGACAGAGGGATGCCGTGCGGTGTTTTCGATGTGGACGCCCAGCACGGAGTGTTTGCCGCCCATACCCTGGGGACCCAGCCCGATGGCGTTGATGCCGTCCTCCAGCAATCTTTCCATCTGGGCTGCACGTTTGTTCTTATTGTGGGAGCCGATATCCCGCATGAGAGCTTTTTTTGACAGCAGGGCGGCGGTCTCCACCGAGGTGGCCACCCCCACGCCAACCAACAGGGGCGGACAGGCGTTCAGGCCGTAGGTGGTCATGCGGTTCAGCACGAACTTAACGACTCCCTCATAACCTTCGCCGGGCATGAGTACCGTAGCGTGGCCGGGGAGGGTGCAGCCGCCTCCCGCCATGTAGGTGTAGATTTCGCATTGGTCGGAATTGGGTACGATGTCCCACCATACGGTGGGAGCGCCGTTGCCCACATTTTTGCCGGTGTTGTATTCGTCAAAGGTCTCCACCGTGTTGTGGCGCAGAGGAGCGTCGAAGGTAGCCTTTACCACCGCCTCCTTTAGCAGGCTCTCCAGTTCGTTGATGAGGGGGAAGCCAGTACCGCACTTCACCCAGAACTGGAGCAGGCCGGTATCCTGGCAGGAGGGACGGTTCAGCTTCATCGCCAGCTCCTGGTTGTAGAACATGGTGTCGTAGATGGTTTTGGCCAGAGGATTGTCCTCTTTGTCCCGCAGCTCCTGGAGCTTGGAAATGACGTCATCGGGCAGTTTTTTGCCGGTGTAGGCGATGAATTTCGCCATGATTTCGGTCATACGCTGGACATTTTCCGGTTTTATCATGAAATGACCTCCTTGAATGAAAATATGCGCTTTCAATTGGAAAAACGAATTTGAGCAAGAAGTTTCCTTAATGAAAGGGATAGCGGTTAGGCAGCAGCGGCATCATGCGGATCACGAAGACCACGCCGATGCAGACGGAAACATGATACCGCCAGTCAGTCCCGGAGAACTTGCTCATAGATGAATATTGCGATTGCGAAAGTCGGCAGAAATAGCGGGGTGTAACAATGGAAGAAACAGCGCGATTTCACCTCGCTGTTGTGAAATGTGCTGCGCAGCATTCATCTTATGATCTATATATTAGCATAAGAAAACGGAAATACAGAATACATAAAATCTATTGAGCATAGTTTATTGTTATGCTAAAATGAAAAAAAGGAGGTGTGTCTATGACGCTTCAACAACTGCAATACTATGTCACCGTATGTAAATATCAGAGCCTGACCAAAGCTGCACGGGAGCTGTCTGTTTCTCAACCCAGTCTGTCCACCTCCATTCGGGATCTGGAATCGGAATGCGGCGTTCTCCTGTTTGACCACCGGCCCAATAGCATTGTTCTGACAGATCAGGGTCGAGCGTTTCTTCGGGAGGCAGAGCGCCTGCTGTACTCCTACAGGCAGTTTCGAAAAAATGCAGGACTCATCGCCCAGAGAAAAGCCGTCCTGCGGGTCGGTGTGGCCCCCATGGGAACCAGCCTGATCTTTCCCCGTCTGAGGAAGGAGTTTTACCGAGTCTGTCCGGATATTAACTTCCAGATCGTGGAGGATTCCACCGAGATGCTTTACCAAAAAATAGATACCGGGGAGCTGGATTTTGCCTTTACGGTATCCATCGCTCCACCGGAGGCGGACTATCGTGCCGTTACGCTGGGGCACAGCCGATTGCTGTTCTGCGTTCATCGAGATCATCCCCTGAGCAAAGAGCGGGTGGAAACCCTGGCTCAGATAGGGAATACCCCCCTTATAATGCTGTCCGACCGCAACAGCCAGACCAAGTATCTCAAGCGGCTGTTCCAAACGGCGGAGTATACGCCAAATGTGATACAGTATACCTCCCAGGTGTTCACCATACTCCAGCATATCCGGGAGAACGCGGCAGCAGGCTTTCTTTCCGAAGATATTGCAGAGCGCGAGGAGAACCTGACAGGCTTTGCTCTTCGTGAGGTGGAGGAGGCGTCAATCACGGTAATTTGGCGAAAGGACGCACAGGTCTTTCCCGCAATGGAGGCGTTCATGCGCTATGTGCAAAATTGTTTTTAGCGGTGAACGGTTCTGTGATTTTTCTCTGATCGGCTTATTTTCCGGGTATCGCTTTTTGTTCTCAGTCTATGGTATGGCGTATTCCCGTTTTTGCTAAACGAGTTCACAGCCAAAGCGTCGGCCAATTCCGCGGTCGGCCTGTAGTCCGGGGATTCCCGTCGCCTCCCGCCGGAACGGTTGGAAAAGCCAGGAGATACTCACCGAATTCTGACGGTGTATTTTCAAACTTCCGAAAACATTTCGGGGAAAAAATCACTTTCTCCGTGAAACTTGTAAAATGTCCGAAAATGCAAAAAAACAAAAAATGATGGGGTTGTCTCGTTTACATCTTTTGTGATTCGTGATAAACTAAAATACGTATGAAGACTTTGCTTTGTTATTGTTTTATCAAAGCAGTTATAATATTTCTAAGTGTTTCAGGAGGAACGATTTATGGCAAGAAAGTTCAAATCCATGGACGGCAACAACGCTGCGGCTCACGTGTCCTACGCGTTTTCCGAGGTTGCTGCGATCTATCCGATCACTCCGTCCAGTCCCATGGCCGACCTGGTAGACCAGTGGTCCGCTAACGGCCTGAAGAACATCTTTGGCACCCAGGTAAAGGTTGTCGAAATGCAGTCCGAAGCCGGCGCTGCCGGTGCGGTTCACGGTTCTCTGGGAGTTGGTGCGCTGACCACCACCTACACCGCGTCCCAGGGTCTGCTGCTGATGATCCCCAACATGTACAAGATCGCAGCAGAACAGTTACCTGCTGTATTCCACGTTTCCGCTCGTACCGTTTCCACCCATGCGCTGAACATCTTCGGCGACCATTCCGACGTGATGGCCTGCCGTCAGACCGGTTTCGCCATGCTGGCAGAAGGCAACGTGCAGGAAGTTATGGACTTGAGTCCCGTGGCTCATCTGGCGGCTCTCACCGGTAAGGTTCCGTTCATCAACTTCTTCGACGGTTTCCGTACATCTCACGAGATCCAGAAGGTTGCCGTATGGGATTATGAAGACCTGAAAGATATGTGCGACATGGAAGCTGTCGAAGCCTTCCGTAAGCACGCTCTGAATCCGGAACATCCCGCAGCTCGCGGTTCCCACGAAAACGGCGATATCTTCTTCCAGAACAGAGAAGCCTGCAACCAGTACTACAACGCTCTGCCGGAAGTAGTCGAAGGTTATATGGACAAGATTAACGCCAAGCTGGGAACGGATTACAAGCTGTTCAACTACTACGGCGCTCCCGACGCTGACCGCGTGATCATCGCCATGGGTTCCATCTGCGACGTTGCAGAAGAAGTCATCGACTATCTGATGGCTCAGGGCGAGAAGGTGGGTCTGATCAAGGTTCGCCTGTATCGTCCCTTCGCTGCTGACCGTCTGCTGTCCGCCATTCCTGCAAGCTGCAAGAAGATCGCGGTATTAGACCGTACCAAGGAACCCGGCGCACAGGGTGAACCTCTGTATCTGGACGTTGTTACCGCTTTGGCAAACGCCGGCAGAAACGACATCAAGGTGACCGGAGGCCGTTACGGTCTGGGTTCCAAGGATACCCCGCCCGCAAGCGTATTTGCTGTATATACCGAGCTGGCTAAGGAAGATCCTCGCCGTCAGTTCACCATCGGCATCGTGGATGACGTTACCGGTCTGTCCCTGCCGGAAGTACCCGCTCCCAACACCGCAGCGGAAGGCACCATCGAGTGCAAGTTCTGGGGTCTGGGCGGCGACGGTACCGTAGGAGCCAACAAGAACTCCATCAAGATCATCGGTGACCACACCGACAAGTACATCCAGGCTTACTTCCAGTATGACTCCAAGAAGACCGGCGGCGTGACCATTTCTCACCTGCGTTTCGGAGATAAGCCGATCAGAAGCCCCTACTACATCAACAAGGCTGACTTCGTGGCTTGCCACAATCCCAGCTACGTTACCAAGGGCTATAAGATGGTCAACGACGTGAAACCCGGCGGCGTCTTCATGATTAACTGCCAGTGGGACGAAGAAGAACTGGCTCATCATTTACATCCGGAAGCGAAGCGTTACATCGCTAAGAATAACATTCAGCTGTACACCATCAACGCTATCGACCTGGCCAATAAGATCGGCATGGGCAAGCGCACCAACACCATTCTGCAGAGCGCATTCTTCACTCTGGCAAAGGTAATGCCGCAGGAAGACGCGATCCAGTACATGAAGGACGCTGCCACCAAGTCCTACTCCAAGAAGGGTATGGACGTGGTTGCCATGAATCACAACGCCATCGACGCCGGCGCTACCGCATTCGTTAAGATCAATGTTCCCGCAGAATGGGCAAACGTTCCCGACGAAAAGGATACGAAGGTTCTGACCGGAAAGCCGGAACTGGTTAAGATGGTCAAGGAAATTCTGGATCCTGTCGGCAGAATGGACGGCGACAGCCTGCCCGTATCCGCCTTCATGAATCACGTAGACGGCCAGTACGAAGTGGGCGCCAGCGCTTACGAAAAGCGCGGCGTTGCCGTTACTGTTCCCACCTGGGATCCCGCAAAGTGCGTACAGTGCAATACCTGTGCTTACGTATGCCCCCATGCGGCTATCCGCGCCTATGCGCTGACCGACGAAGAAGTCAAGAACGCTCCCGCGGGTCTGAAGACTGCGGAGATCAAAGCCGGCAAGGGCAAGGGCGTTTACACCTATGCTTTAGGCGTAAGTCCTCTGGATTGTATGGGATGCGGCGTCTGCGTAGAAGCATGTCTGGCTAAGGATAAGGCCATCACCATGGTTCCCCAGGAAGAAGAAGCTGCTCAGGCAGAAGTTTGGGATTACCTGGTTAAGACGGCTCCCAAAGCTGACATGGCTGACAACACCGTTAAGGGAAGCCAGTTCAGACAGCCTTACCTTCAGTTCTCCGGTTCCTGCGCAGGCTGTGCGGAAACCAGCTACGCTCGACTGATCACTCAGCTGTTCGGCGACCATATGTATATTTCCAACGCTACCGGCTGTTCCTCCATCTGGGGAAGTCCTGCGGCTACCAGCCCCTACTGCACCGATGCAGAGGGCAAGGGCCCCGCTTGGTGTAACTCCCTGTTCGAAGATAACGCAGAACACGGCTTAGGTATGATGGTAGGTCAGAAGACCATCCGCAACGACCTGGCTAAGATGACGGAAGAGTTGATGAAGGCTGTTCCCGCCGTGAAGGGAGCTGCTCAGAAGTGGCTGGATACCATGAACGACGGCAACGCAAATCAGGCTGCGACCAAGGAATACATCGCCGCTTTAGAATCCGTTGACAACGAACTGGCCAAGGAGATCCTGGCAAAGAAGGATTTCCTGAACAAGAAGTCCGTATGGATCTTCGGCGGTGACGGATGGGCTTACGATATCGGTTACGGTGGTTTGGATCACGTTTTAGCTTCCGGCGAAGACGTTAACGTATTCGTATTCGATACCGAGGTTTACTCCAATACCGGCGGTCAGGCTTCCAAGGCTTCCAACATCGGTCAGGTGGCACAGTTTGCCGCGGCCGGTAAGGAAATGAAGAAGAAGAGTCTGAGCGAAATCGCGATGCAGTACGGCTACGTATACGTAGCGCAGGTTGCTATGGGCGCCAGCACCGCACAGACCATCAAGGCGATCACCGAAGCGGAAGCTTATCACGGCCCGTCCCTGATCATCGGTTACGCTCCCTGCGAAATGCACTCCATCAAGGGTGGCATGACCAACTGTCAGAAGGAAATGAAGAAGGCCGTAGACTGTGGCTACTGGAATATGTTCCGCTTCAATCCGGACGCTGCGAAGGAAGGCAAGAACCCCTTCACTTTGGACAGCAAGGAACCGGCAGGCGGATACCGCGACTTCCTGATGAACGAAGCTCGTTACGCTCGTCTGACTCGCGAATTCCCCGAAAGAGCGGAAGAACTGTTCTCCAGAAACGAAGATGCAGCTAAGGCTCGCTACGATCATCTGATGAAGCTGAAGGACATGTACGAAAAATAAAATCGTTTGAAAGAACGAATCGGCACGAAAGACGCTGCCGCCGCGATCCCGGAGATTGCGGCGGCAGCGTTTTTATAAACCGTGTAAAAATGTCATTACAGCACTTGTAATTTCAAAACATATAGTTATATAATTGATTGTAAAAAAATTGGTTGTTTCATACAGAAGGAGAGTATGTTTTGAAAAAAATCTCGTTCAACAAAGAAAGCTGCAAGGATTTCCTCATGATAACCGTAGGAACCATAATTGCGGCTTCGGCGGTATTTTTCTTCCTGGTACCCAGTCATCTGTCCGTGGGAAGCGTTTCCGGTCTGGCCATTATCTTATCGGGACTGACATCCATATCCGTTTCCGCGCTTACCATGGTTCTCAACGTGTTGTTTCTCCTGTTGGGATTTCTGCTCATCGGCAGGGAATTCGGCGCTAAGACCGTGTATACGTCCCTGCTTCTTCCTGTGATTTTAGGAGTGTACGAAAGGATGTTTCCCCAGTTTCAATCCATCACAGAAGATCCGTTCCTGGATATGATCTGCTACTGTCTGGTGGTCAGCATAGGACTGGCGATCTTATTTCTGCGAAATGCTTCGTCGGGCGGATTGGATATCGCAGCAAAGATTCTCAACAAATACCTGCGCATGGATTTGGGAAAGGCAATGACCGCTGCGGGAATCTGCGTCGCCCTATCGTCGGCGTTTCTGTACGATGCAAAGACCGTGGTGCTGAGCCTGATGGGTACTTACCTCAACGGTATCGTTTTAGACAATTTCATCTTCGGCATGAACAGCAAAAAGAAGGTGTGTATCCTTTCCGAAAAAAATGAGGAGATTCGAGAGTATATCATCAACCGGCTGCACAGCGGAGCTACGCTGTACAACGCCATAGGGGCATTTGACTTTCAGCCCCGTCAGGAGATCGAAGTCATCGTGGATAAAAACGAGTATTCCAAGCTGATGGACTTTCTGCAAAAAACCGACAAGAACGCTTTTATCACGGTGTATACCGTAAGGGAGATCATGTACCGGCCGAAGAATAAAATTTCCGCATAGGGCAACCGCTTCGCGGCTTCGTCAGTCGCGGTTTTGTCTACGCGCCCCGCGCGTTTGCGGGACGGTTTTCGGGAGATGCGAATGTGGTTGCGGCGCTTTTCGAACCGTGATATGATTTGATAAAGGGGAAATGGCGAATAAAGGAAAACAGTTAGGAGAGAGGAACTATGATTTACAGAGAATTTCAGGGTATTCAATTATCGCAGTTGGGATTTGGAACCATGCGGCTGCCGCTGCTTGCGGATGGAACCATCGACGAGCCGCAGGTGCAGAAGATGACCGATTACGCCATGGAGCACGGAATCAATTACTTCGATACCGCCTATCCTTACCACGGCGGAAACTCCGAGCGGGTCATCGGTCGAGCGCTGAAAAAGTACCCCAGAGAATCCTTCTATCTGGCGGATAAATATCCCGGCCATCAGGTGGCTGCTGTCTACGATCCGGCGGCCATCTTCGAAGAACAGCTGGAGAAGTGCGGCGTGGATTACTTCGACTTTTATCTTTTGCACAACGTATACGAAAACTCCATGGACGTGTATCTGGATCCCCAGTGGGGCATTTTGGACTATTTCAAAGAACAGAAGCGCCTGGGAAGAATCAAGCATTTAGGGTTTTCCAGTCACGCCAGAGTGGAGACGCTGAAAAAGTTTTTAGAAATCTGCGGCGAGGATATGGAGTTTTGCCAGATCCAGCTGAACTATCTGGACTGGACGCTGCAGCAGGCCAGGGAAAAGTGTGAACTGCTGGCGGAGCATAACATTCCCGTGTGGGTCATGGAGCCTGTCCGGGGTGGCAAGCTGGCCAAGCTCAGCGAAGAACAGGAAAAGGAAATGAAGACGCTGCGTCCGGAGGAGTCCATCGCCGCGTGGGCGCTACGGTTCTTACAGGAAATTCCCGGGGTCACCGTCATTTTAAGCGGTATGTCCAATATGGAACAGATGGCGGATAACGTTAAGACCTTTGAAAAACGCAATCCCCTGTCCGCCGAAGAAACAAATATAATCTTCGAAGTCGCGGAGGGAATGAAGGATTCCGTTCCCTGCACCGCCTGCCGGTACTGCTGCGACGGCTGCCCCAAGGGACTGAACATTCCCATGCTGCTTGCTGTCTACAATGAAATTCGGGTGACGCCCAACGTAAACTCCGTCATGTCCATTCAGTTCATGCCGGAGGATAAGAAACCTACAGCCTGCATCGCCTGTGGCAAATGCATGAAAATATGCCCGCAGAATATCAACATTCCGCAGGCATTTAAGGACATGAACGAGATCATGAAGGGGATTCCCAGTTGGCTGGATATCTGCAAGGAACGGGAGGAAGCGGCCAAACGCAAGTAGCGCGATTGCGGCGAATAAAACGGTTATGCCGCCTGGTGTGATCGCGCTTACTACGAGCACTATCTACAGCTTAGCCACTTCAAACATCTCGTTTAACACTTCCCAGTTGGCCGCAAAGGGACGCATCAGGTTCCAGTAGCTGACGCCGGCCAGATCGTATTCCTCCACCAGGGATAGCTTGGCTCGGATGCTGCGGGCGTCTTCAAACCAGACCTCGTGCTGGCGGCCGTCGTCGTCCCAGTAATAAAACCAGGGAGATTGCGCTGCTTCATCGAATTGAATTTCCGCACCGTAGTGGCCGGCCAGCCACACTGCTTCTTCGTTTCCGATGAGACGGGCGCGGGATTGGCCGGGAACGTGGGGAAGAATCCAGTCGTAGCCGTAATTGGGGATTCCCATGAGAATTTGCTGGGCGGGAATCTGTGTCAGACCGTATTCGATGACCCGGCGCACCTGGGGAATGGGAGCCACGGCCATGGGTTCGCTGTAGGTGTAACCCCATTCATAGGTCATCAGCAGGGTCAGGTTAGCGGCAGCTCCGATCAGGGCGTAGTCGTGACCTTCGTATAAAAGACCCGGCTGGTCGGAAGATGTTTTCGGAGCCACTGCCGCCGTCACTAAATATCCTTCGGCATTGAGCCGTTCCCGGGTTCGGCGAATCAGGTCGGCATAGGTGGTCTTGTCCTCTACAGGGATGTATTCAAAATCGAAATCTACGCCAAACATATCCTTCGTCCTCAGGGTTTGGAGAATTTCATCGATGAGGTTTTCCTGAGCCTGTGGACTGTTTAAAAGGCGGCCGATGGCCTGGCCGTCGAAATTGCCGTGTTCGGAAAGAGCCGTCAGCACCATCAGCGGTTTCACGCCGGATGGGATGGCGATATCTAAAATGGCCTGATCCTCCAGAGGAAGAAGGCCGCCGGATTCCGTCAGACCGTAGCTGAAATTGGAAATCAGCGTCAGGCTGGGAACGGTCTGCTGTAAGAGCTGCGGGTCGATGCTGGGATAGGCGTAGCCGTTGACGATGATGGTTTTCTTTGCCATAATTCACCTCCGGCTACAGTATATGCGAAAGGGAAAGCGGCGGTGCATCCGCCGATTGACCTTTGTTTTTCTTCGTGATATTCTTTAAGATACGAAATAAAAATTGCATTTGCATGTGTGATAGAATCAGTGAGAGAAAAGGAGAGAAGCTAATGAGTGGAAGAAAAATGGTGATGATTCCCGGACCGACACCGGTGGTGGAGTCCATTCGTCAGGAAATGGGGCGTGAAATTCAGGCCTTCGGAGATCCGCGGTTCGTGGCGGATTATAAAAAACTGATCAATGATCTGGGCGAACTTTTGCATTGCTCCGGTCAGACGTTTCCGCTGGCGGGTACCGGCACTCTGGCCATGGAAATGGCCATTTCCAACACCACAAAGCGGGGGGACAATGTGCTGATCGTCAGCCACGGTTACTTCGGCGACCGCTTTATTGAGATCTGCCAGCGCAAGGGACTGCACGTGGACGTGATGCAGGCAGAGTGGGGCAAGATCATTCCTGTGGCTGAGATCGAGGCCAAGCTGGCTTCGAAAAAATACGCGGCCATGACCGTATCTCACGTGGACACCGCCACCGGCGTCTGCGCGCCCATCGAAGAGATCGGCAAAATGATGAAGAAGTTCCCCGAGACTATCTACATCGTGGACGGCGTCGCCGCCACGGTGGGAGAATACGAGGACGTGGACGGTATGAATATCGACATTCTGTTCACTGGCTCCCAGAAGGCCTTCGGCGTCTGCCCCGGCATGTTCATCCTGTGGGCGTCGAAAAAGGCGCTGCGCCGCAGAGAAGAGCTGGGAACCATTCCCGAATACTACGTGGATTTTCAAAAGTGGCTGCCCATCATGGAAGACCCGGGCAAATACTTTGCCACGCCGGCGGTGAACCTGGTGTGGGCCATGGCGGAGTCCGTGAGGATCATAAAAGAAGAAGGCTATGAGAACCGCTGTGAACGCCACCGCAAGAATGCCCGCGCCATGCAGGCCGCTTTGGAATCTTTGGGATTCCGCGTGCTGGCCGAGCCGGAGCACCGGGCGGTTACCCTGTCCAATCTGGTCTATCCGGAGGGGCTGGCTGACGGAGAGTTCCGTTCCGCTCTGTACGACGAAGGTATGACTGTGGCCGGAGGCCTGGGACCTTACGCCGGAAAGATGTTCCGTTTGGGTCACATGGGCAACATCGACAGCAACGACGAAGTGGCTACCCTGGGCATCATCGAACGCGCCCTGGCGCGCTGCGGCGCCGATGTGGCGATGGGAAGTTCTATCGGTGTCTACATGAGAGAAATGACCAGATAAAAAACGGCCGAACAGGTTTTGAAATGGATATCCGATAAGGGAGGAAACAGGGTATGGTATACGACATTTTAATCAAGAACGGTGTATATCCCGATTTCGAGGCGGACCGCCTGGTGAAGGGCGACATTGCCATCGCGGATGGAAAAATTGCGGCGGTGGGTCAGGTAGAAGGCGATGCCAAAAAAGTCATCGACGCCGCCGGACGGGTGGTTTCACCGGGATTTATCGATATTCACATGCACGAAGAATCCTTCCTGAAAGAGGGAAAGGAATACGTGATCTCCCGCATGATGCTGCTCATGGGAGTGACCACCTGCCTGGGAGGAAACTGCGGAAAAAGCCGGCAGAGTCTGGACATGTTCAAAAACGTTATAAAGGAACTGGGCGGCGCTCCGGTGAACTATCTGATACAGGCGGGATATAACAGCGCCAGAAACGCTATGGGCATCGGTCGTTACGACGCGGCTGCGCCGGAGCAGATTGCCATGTTAGCACAGCAGATGAAGGACGATATCGATCACGGCGCTTACGGCATTTCCTTCGGTTTGGAATACGACCCGGGCATCACCTTCGAAGAAGTGATGCAGGTGTTAAACGCCCAGCCTCAGGAGGATCTGTACGTGTCTATGCACTACAGAGACGATTCCTCCGGCTCCGCCGACGCCATTTCCGAAATGATCCGCATCGCCAGGGAAAGCGGAAAGAAATTTCAGATTTCCCATCTCAGCAGCTGTTCCGCCATGGGACAGATGGCCGATGCCATCGCGGTAATCAATCAGGCGATGAAGGAAAATCCCAAGCTGAATTACGACACCTATCCCTACAACGCCTTTTCCACCGGCATCGGAACGGCTGTATTCGACGACGGCTGCTTTGAAAAATGGGGAAAGGGCTACGAAGATCTCCTGATGACCTCGGGAAAATATAAAAATCAGTTCTGCACCAAAGAGACCTTCGAGGAAATGCGCCGGGACGACCCCGATCTGCGGGTGGTTGCCTTCGTCATGAACGAGGAGGAAATCGCCGCGGCCATTGCCAACACCGAAGGCGGCATGATCGGAAGCGACGGCGGCGTGGAGAGAAAGGCCGGTCATCCCCGGTCCGCCGGCACTTTCCCCAGAGTTTTGGGCAAATACGTTCGAGAAGAAAAATGCATCTCCCTGCTGGATGCGCTGCGGAAGATGACCATAGCGCCGGCGGATCGGCTGGAGCTTGCCGGCAAGGGACGCATTGCCGTGGGCTGCGACGGAGACATCACCGTATTCAACCCCGATACCATCGCCGACGGCGCTACCTTTGAGAACCTGTATATTCCGCCTGTAGGAATCGACTTCGTCATCGTAGACGGCAAGGTGGCGGTGGATCACAATGAAATCATCGACGAGAGAGCCGGAACATTCATCAGCGGCCCCTTTGAGAAGAAATAAAAAATACAAGGAGAATGGCTGTTATGAAAGAAACCATACGACAGACGGTGCAGAACTATTTAGATGAAATCTTCGAAATCACCAGGTTTTTATACCAAAACCCGGAGTTAGGCGGCGAGGAGGTGAAGGCCTCCGAAACCCTCTGCCAATCGTTTCGGAAGCACGGATTTTCGGTGGAGACCAATTTCTGCGGCATTCCCACGGCCTTTAAAGCCTCTTACGACAGCGGGCGACCCGGGGCTACGGTGGCTTACTGCGCGGAGTACGATGCTCTGCCGGAGGTGGGTCACGGCTGCGGTCACAATCTGATCTGTACCAGCGCCCTGCTTGCGGCGGTGGCGCTGAAGGAGGTGCTGGATGACATCGGCGGCAAGGTGGAGGTTTACGGAACACCGGCGGAGGAAACCGACGGCGCGAAGGTGGCCATGGCGAAGCAGGGTGCCTTTACCGGAGCCTCCGTGGTCATGATGGCGCACCCTTGCGCCGTTTCGGAGGTCAGCGGTACCTCCATGTGTCTGCTTCCCATGATGTTTCGCTTTTACGGCAAGGCGGCTCACGCCTCCGCATGTCCGGAGGAGGGGATCAATGCGCTGGATGCGGTAATTCAGCTGTTGAACGGCATGAACGCCATGCGGCAGCACGTCCCTGACGACGTACAGTTCCACGGCATCATCAGCAACGGCGGCGTCGCGGCCAACGTGGTTCCCGATTTTGCGGAGGCTCAGTTTTACGTTCGCGCCCGCAAGAAGGCCACGGCGGAGGAAGCCATGGCGCGGCTGGTGAACATCGCCAAGGGGGCGGCTCTGATGACTGGCACCACGATGGAATCCCTGGAATTTGAGGCTCCTTACTACGACCTCTGCACCAATCAGGCGCTTTGCAATGTTTTTGTGGAGAATCAGGAGGCCATGGGGGATGTGGTGAAACCGGCCGGTATCGGAAACGGTTCGCTGGATCTGGGAAACGTGAGTTATCAGGCGCCCTGCGTTCAGGGATGGTTCGGTTTCAACGATCCGTCTTTGGTGATGCATTCCAGAGAATTTGCGGAGCGGACGGTGACGGAGGAAGGTCGCCGGCTTCTCATGCGGGCGGCGGCAACCATGGCGCTGACAGGATACGATGTGATCACCGACTGTGAGCTGCTGAAAAATATCCGTCTGGAATTTGAAACCATCTGATGAGTGATCGTACCGCAAGGCGCAGAACAATCTGCGCCTATTTTTATGACGGTTTTGTTGAAAGCCGCTCTACAATTTGATATAATAAATATCACATCCATAGAAAAACGTAAGAGTTTCAAAAAAACAAACAATATTTCCGGAAAATGGGACGCATGACAGAATGTTAACGAACAATTTTCTGCAAAATCCCTTGAAATTCGGTATTTTTTTTGTTACTCTTAGATATGTGGCTGTGCAGGCCGCTGTATTTTTCATGTAAAGGTCACATTCTCACAGGAATGTATGAATTGTAAAAAATAGGAGGAGATTCGTTATGACATGCAAGAACCACAACTGTCAGTGCGGTGGCAGCGCAGGACAGGAATTTGCAGAACTGGCTCCCGTACTGGATCAATATGCAAAAGTACCGGGAAGTCTGATTACGATTCTGCAAAAAGCGCAGGATATCTACGGCTACCTTTCCATCGACGCCATCAACTACATTTCGGAGCGCACCGGAATCAAGGCGGCCAAGATCTATGGCGTAGCCACATTCTATGCCCAGTTCCGTCTGCAGCCCATCGGCAAGTACCTGATCATGCTGTGTAAGGGTACCGCTTGCCATGTAAACGGCGCGGACATGATCGAAGAGGCCGTCACGGAACATCTGAACATCAAGGACGGCGAAACCACAGAGGACGGTGTATTTACGCTGAACAACGTGGCTTGTCTTGGATGCTGCAGCCTGGCGCCCGTCATGATGGTGAAGAGCGCCGACGGAGACGAGACCTATGGAAACCTCACCAAAGACAGGGTGAAGGCGATTTTGGATGAAATCAGAGCGAGAGAAGCGTAGGAGGTAACAATATGAAAGTTGTAATTGGACAGGGCAGCTGCGGTATTGCTACAGGCGCTAAAAAGACATCCGACGCTTTTGAGCGGCTGGTAGCGGAAAAGAAATTAAAGGATGTGGTGGTAGACAAGACCGGTTGCATCGGTACCTGCTACCTGGAACCCATCGTAGACGTCTATAGCGACGACGGCACCTTAGAGACCAGATACGTGAAGGTTCAGCCGGACAAGGTGGAACGCATCGTAGAAGAACATCTCATCGGCAAGAAGCCGGTTGCGGAATACGCCGTTGCTCCGGAGGACGAGGCATTTTTGGCACAGCAGCAGCGCGTGGTCTTGAGAAACTGCGGCGTCATCAATCCGGAACGGATCGATGAATACATCGCGGTAGGAGGCTACGAAGGACTGAAGAAGGTGGTCACCTCCATGACCCAGGACGAGGTCATCGACGTGATCAAGACGGCCGGCCTGAGAGGCCGCGGCGGCGCCGGTTTCCCCACCTGGTTTAAGTGGAATGCTGCGAAGCAGAACAAGGGCACCGAAAAATATATGGTATGCAACGCCGACGAAGGCGACCCGGGCGCATTCATGGATCGTTCCGTTTTGGAGGGCGATCCTCACTCCTTGATCGAAGGTATGGCCATCGGCGGATTCGCCATGGGCGCTACCGAGGGCGTCATCTACGTTCGTGCGGAGTATCCGCTGGCCATCGCCCGTTTGGAAATCGCCATGGCGCAGGCCAGAGAACGGGGTTTCTTAGGAAAGAATCTGTTCGGAACGGATTTCAGCTTCGATTTGAGAATTAAGGCCGGCGCAGGCGCCTTCGTCTGCGGCGAGGAAACGGCGCTGATCGCCTCTCTGGAAGGCGAACGCGGTATGCCTCGCTTAAAGCCGCCCTTCCCTGCGGAGAAGGGTTACTGGCAGAAGCCGACTAATATCAATAACGTAGAAACTTTTGCCAACGTTCCCTGGATCATCACCAACGGAGGCGAAGCCTTTGCCGCCATGGGCAGCGAGAAGTCCAACGGTACCAAGGTATTCGCTTTAGCCGGTAAGATTAAGAAGGGCGGTCTGGCGGAGGTTCCCATGGGAATGACCATCAGAGAGGTCATCTACGGCATCGGCGGCGGCATCAAAAACGACAAGGCCTTCAAGGCGGTGCAGATGGGCGGCCCCTCCGGCGGATGTATTCCCGCCGATCTGGCCGATACGCCTGTCACCTATGAAGATATCAGCACCACCGGCGCGATTGTGGGTTCCGGCGGTATGATCGTCATGGACGAAACCACCTGCATGGTGGATATGGCCAGATATTTCCTGGATTTCACCAAGAAGGAATCCTGCGGTAAGTGCAACTACTGCCGCATCGGCACCAAGAGAATGCTGGAGATCTTAGAGCGCATTACCAAGGGCGAAGGCCGCGACGGCGACATCGAGCTTCTGGAAGAACTGGCGATGAAGATCAAGGACGGCGCCATGTGCGGCCTGGGTCAGACAGCCCCCAATCCGGTACTGACCACGCTGAAATATTTCAGAAACGAATACGAAGATCACATTTACAACCACAAGTGTACGGCAAAATCCTGCAAGGCGCTGTTCCACTTCGAGATCACCGACAAGTGCGTCGGATGTACCAAGTGCGCGAGAAACTGTCCGGTAGAAGCTATCACCGGCGCGGTAAAGAAGCAGCACACCATCGATCAGACCAAGTGTATCAAGTGCGGCAAGTGCGAAGAAAACTGTAACTTCGGCGCGATTGTAAGAGAATAATAGGAGGAGCCATCGTGAATAAATTCAGATTGAATATCGACGGAAAAGAGGTTCTGGGTATTCCCGGACAGACCATCTTGGAAGTCGCAAAAGAAAATGATATTTTCATCCCGACCCTCTGCTACGATGAACGTACCGAGATCTACGGAGCCTGCGGTCTGTGCGTCGTAGAGGTGGAGGGAAACCCCAAACTGTGCAAGGCATGTGCCACCAACATCGCTCCCAATATGGTCATCAAGACCATGACCGACCGGGTCATCGAGTCCAGAAAGACCAACCTGGAGCTGCTGTTGTCCAATCACGTGGGCGACTGCCGTCCCCCCTGCGCAAAGGCCTGTCCGGCGCAGACGGATTGCCAGGGTTACGTGGGGCTGATCGCCAACGGTCAGTACACCGAAGCGCTGAAGCTGATCAAGGATAAGATTCCCCTTCCTGCTTCCATCGGCCGCGTCTGCCCGCATCCCTGCGAAAAGGAATGCCGTAGAGGTCTGGTGGACGAACCCATCTCCATCGCAAATCTGAAACGGTTTGTTGCGGACAGAGATATGTGTGAGGAAGAAGCGTGGCTGCCGGAATGCGCTCCCGCTACCGGTAAGAGCGTCGCCGTCATCGGCGGCGGCCCCTACGGACTGTCCATGGCTTACTTCCTGCGCCAGATGGGTCACGATGTCACCATCTTCGAGGCCATGCCCAAGCTGGGCGGCATGCTGCGTTACGGAATTCCCGAGTACCGGCTGCCTAAAGAAGTGTTAGATGAAGAAATCAACCTGATTGCGGAGCTGGGCGTCGACATGCAGCCCAACACCAAGATCGGCAAGGATATTCCTTTTGAAACCATCCGCGAGGACTTTGACGCCGTCGTTATCGGTATCGGTGCATGGGTTTCCACCGGCGTCGGCTGCAAGGGCGAGGATGCCGAAGGCGTCGTCGGCGGCATCGACTTCCTGCGCAAGGTGGTAAGAAACGAAGAGATCAAACTGGGCAAGAACGTGGCCATCGTGGGCGGCGGAAACACCGCTATGGACGCCTGCCGCACCGCCGTTCGCCTGGGCGCGGAGAAGGTATACAACATCTATCGCCGTACCAAGGATGAAATGCCTGCGGATATGGTGGAAATTGAAGAAGCGGAAGAAGAGGGCGTTATCTTCAAGAACCTGACCAACCCCATCGAGGTGAAGAAGGATCGCAAGGGTCACGTAAAGCAGGTGGTATTACAGGTGATGGAGCTGGGTGAACCGGACGCTTCCGGCCGCCGCCGTCCCATTCCCGTAGAGGGCAAGACCGAGACCCTGGATATCGACACCATGATTCTGGCTATCGGCCAGGCGGTAGATCCCACCGGCTTCGATGGTCTGGAACTGACCAAGAAGAAGGGTATCGTCTACGATAAGGGTACCTTCATGACCTCCATCCCCGGCGTATTTGCCGGCGGTGACTGCGGTAACGACAAGATTTCCATCGCCATCGAATCCATCGGCGACGCCAGAAAGGGAAGCTACATTGTGGACGCTTACCTCAATGGCGAGGAAGTGGAATACAAGCCTCAGTTCACCGTTGCCAGAACCGATATTACGAGAGAGACTTTCGAGGACAGAGAAAGAGAGTGCCGTCCTGTACCGGCGCAGCTGTCTGCGGACGAAAGAAAGGATAACTTCAGCGAAGTAGTCTACGGCGGTTACACCGAAGAACAGGCGCTGGCCGACGCCAGTCGCTGCCTGGAATGCGGATGCCACGACTACTACGAATGTAAGCTGATCGACTTCGCAAATCAGTACGACGTAAAGCCGGAACGGTTTGCCGGAGACGTGAATAAAATCGAATTCAACGACGATCATCCGTTTATCATGAGAGACCCCAACAAGTGCATCCTGTGCGGCCTGTGCGTCCGCGTCTGCGACGAGGTCATGGGCATCGGCGCGCTGGGTCTGGTGAACAGAGGCTTCGACACCGTGGTAAAACCCTGTCTGGAGATGCCTCTTGCGGAATCCGGCTGCGTTTCCTGCGGACAGTGCGTCAGCGTATGTCCCACCGGCGCGCTGGGCGAACGTCTGACCATTCCCAAGTCCGTTCCTTTGGAAACCGAAGTGACCGACACCACCTGCTCCTTCTGTTCCGTAGGCTGCTCCATGCACCTGCACACTAAGGGAGACCTGCTGGTGAAGTCCGTTCCTGATAAGGAAGGCGCGGTCAATCAGGGTCTGATGTGCGGAAAGGGTAAGTTCGGCTTCGACTGCGCAGAGCTGGAAGGCAAGATCGTAGATCCTATGATCAAGAATCTCAGCGGTGCATTTGAGGAATGCGACTACCACGAAGCCTTTGTCATGACGGCGAAGAAGGCGGAAGCCGTTGCCGCCCGTTACGGAAAGAAGGCCGTAGCCGTTTCCATCTCCGACCGTTATACCAACGAAGAAGCTTACGCCATCAAGAAGTTTGCTACGGAGATCGGCGCTAAGACGCTGTGCTTCAACAACAGAGAAAGCGGCATCGCCAAGGTTCTGGGCAGAGACGCTTCTCCCAACACCATCGACGAACTGCTGTCCACCGAGGTGATTCTGGTCTGCGGCTACGATTCCGTAAAGAATCCCGTTATCCAGATTAAGCTGAAGCAGGCGGCTAAGAACGGTGCAAAGGTCATTCTCATCAACCCCGAGGAATACCCGCAGCACATGAATTTCCTGACCAAGGAAATCTATACGGAAAACACTCTGGGCTTCCTGAAGGCTGTAGCAAAAGCTCTGGTCAAGATGGGCAAGGGCGAAAATATGGAAGGCTTTGAGGACTTTAAGAAGTGCCTGAGCAGAGCCAAGGCTTTGGACGAAGCTGCTGAGGTGGCTGACATCTACGCTAAGGCGAAGAAGGCCATGATCGTATTCCAGCAGAATCTGATCACTACCGACGCAGCCACCTTGCTTGCCGATATCGCCGTGATCTCCGGTCACATCGGAACACCGAGAGACGGTATCTTACAGGTGAAGGCCAAGAACAACAGCCAGGGTCTCATCGATCTGGGCATCCGCGCAGGGGAAGAAGCTATGGAGGGCGTCAAGGCGCTGCTGTGCTTCGGCGAAGATCCGGACTGCGATATGTCCGATCTGGAATTCCTCATGGTCAGCGATACCCACATGACCGATACGGCGCTGAAGGCTGACGTAGTCATTCCGGGTACCGGCTTTGCCAGTGCGGACGGTACGTATACCAATACGGAACGCCGCCTCCAGGCAGTGGAACCGGCCATCGATGAAGACGTGGTATTCAACAACTGGGAGATCGCCGCAGAGCTGGCTCACGTATTTGAAGTGGAAATGGACTTCGACGATGCGGGAGATATTTCCGCGGAGATGGACGACATGGTTCTGGAATACAAATACGCCACCATCGGCGATATCTGGGAGGGCGTTTTGGCCTGCGAAGAACCGAAGCTGGTCGCTGTGAAGGACGGCGCGTATGCTGACGAACTGAAGTGTACCGATCACCTGATGAACGTCATCGACGAACGTCTGCCCAAGATGGCCAGATAACAAGCTTATTCAATGAACGACGCGGGCGCTCCATGGGAGCGCCCGTAATTAAAGGTAACGAAATGAGTTTATTTGATCAGTTCCGTGGGTTCATGGAACGCAACGCGAAAATAATAATTGCTTTGATGGTGTTGCTGATTCTTGCAGGAGCCGTAAGCTCGTTAGGCATCTTTTCAGGTGACCGCGAAGACCGCTTCCGCGATCTGATGGCCGCTTACGAGTTTGTGACCGATGCGGAAACGGGAATCGCTACCTGGGATACGGAAGAAGCCTGGAAGGAAGGGATGAATCAGATGATGGATCTCTGCCCGAAGGAACTATTCCAAAATAATTTTCTGTACGGCGATAACGAAGTGCTGCGCCAGATGCTCCGCAACATCCGCCGGGTGAAATTCAACGATAAAAATCGGGCGGAGCTGGCCCAGCTGGTGATGGAGATGCATGTGCAGGATGCCAGCGGCATGGGAATGTACAAGGTGAAGGTAGACGCCAAGGAAGTAAAGGAGATCAATTACCTGACGGGAATTCGCATGGTGTATTGATGATCCGGTGCGGAAGCTTCGCGTATCGGCCGTAATGAAAGTATAAAACGCAATAAAAGCATAAAAAAGAGCTGTTCTGCTCAGCGCGAAAGCTGGGAGAACGGCTCTTTTTGTGTTGCGGCAAACGGCTTGCCGCCTTTGCCGGCCGATGCCGATCATCCGGCGATGCAGGTGCGCCGTGGTTCAGCGCTCTGAAGCGGTTTCGTCCGAACCGGCATCGTTACCGATTTCGTTGTAGAGGGAAAATCCCAAGACCAGCAGTCCGCCGATCATCTGCAAAGGGGTCATGGCTTCGTGGAAGACGAAGAAGGAAACGAACACGGCTACGGTGGGATCGATATAGCTGAGGATGGAGGCTTCCTGACCGGGAAGCACCTTCAGAGCTGAGAAATACAGGCAATAGACAAAGCCCGTATGGAACAGTCCCACGATCAGCAGATTGACCAGGCCAAAGGAATTCAGCTCTCCCAGATGGAAACCGCTGGTGAAGGCCACGTAGGGGGTCAAAATGACGATGGCGGAGAGAAACTGCATCAGAGTACGGTGCAGTCCGGAGGTGTTTTGAATAAATTTATTCAGCAGGATGACGGAGGCGTAGAAGACGGCGCCGATCAAAGCTAAGGCGATGCCGATGATATCGGCGCCGGATTGCCCCACACCGCTGACGCCCACCAGGAGAACCAGTCCCAGAGTGGACATGAGAAAGCAGAAAATCTGTTTCTTGGTCATACGTTCGTGAAACAGCAGGGGACAGGCCACGATGACGATGACGGGAGTGAAGTAATAGCTCAGCGTAGCCAGCGACACCGAGGTGTAACGGTAGGATTGGAACAGCAGAATCCAGCTGCAGCCCATGGCGCCTCCGGAGAGAATCAGAAAGGGAAGTTCTTTTTTGATCTCCCGAAAGGGAATGGGATTTTTCTTAACGATCAGGTAAAGGCTCACGAGGAACGCCGCCAAAACTGCCCGATACAGCGCCAATTCGCCGGAGGACAGGGGAATGTTGCGAACGAAGATGCTCAGTGTTCCGAAGACGATCGTAGAAAAGATCATGCTGAATTTGGCTTTTGTGTGTGAGTTCAATGGTTTCGTACCTCCTAAAACGTGGTATCTATGCTGGCGCTGCACTGCCGGCGCCCGATGAATCCGTGGATTGGACGCGCAACAGAGATATTATATCAAGAATGCGTTGGGATGCAAAGTCGAAATTTCTTTTCTTCGATTCGGAAAGAAGTGAGATGACAAATAAAAGCAACTATGGTATAGTAATGATATAGAAATAATTAATACAGAACTTCTGCTTGCTGATATGGAAATATT
>CANEEC010000025.1 GCA_947426455.1 uncultured Clostridia bacterium
GTGCTGCCCGACGGGATCGCTCACACTGCGAGACGTTAACATGCGGTAAGCCCGTGTAGTTGTCTTTGTTTTCTGTGTACTTCTCAAATATACGGCAAAAACTTATGAAAAGGATACGGCTTTTGTGATCAAACACAAGGGTACAGGGCGGCAGGTCGCCTACGAAAACGTCAGTTTTTCCGAATTTTTTCATCGGGTCAACCGACTGGGAACGGCATTTTTCAACCGGGGATTTTTGCAGGAACGGATTGCCATCATTGGGAAAAACAGCTGTCAATGGATTACGGCATACTTTGCCGTTTTGTGCGGCGACGGCGTTTGCGTTCCCCTGGACAAAGGGTTGCCTTATGAGGAATTGGAATCCTCGCTGGCGCGCAGCGAAAGCGGGGTTTTAGTGTTCGACCCCGCCATGAAGGAACACGTGGAAGCGTTAAAACAAAGCGGAAACTGTCCTGTGAAAACCTACATCTGCATGGAACCGATGGAGGGATATCTGGATGTGCCAGCGCTGGTGGAAGAAGGAAAAAGCGCCATAGAAAGGGGAGAACGCGGGTATTTTGAACTTCCCATCGACGGTACGGCTACCAGGATTCTGTTATTCACTTCGGGAACCACGTCTATGGCGAAGGCGGTCATGCTGTCCCAGCGCAACATTACCTCCAACGTGTATTCCATACAGACGGTAGAGGATCTGCACCGCGGCGACGTGAACATGGCCTTTTTGCCTTATCACCATACTTACGGTTCCACCGGACAGATTGTGATGCTGGCCTGCGGCATTACCACAGCTTTTTGCGACGGCCTGAAATATCTGCAAAAAAATATTGTGGAATACAAAGTATCCGTCTTTTTCTGCGTGCCGCTGCTGATCGAATCCATCTATAAAAAGATCATGGCTACGGTGAAAAAACAGGGTAAGGAAAGGACGGTGGCCATGGGTATCAAATTGACCCGATTTTTGCTTCGGTTTGGCATCGACATTCGCCGCAGGGTGTTCCGTCAGATTTTGGAACAGCTGGGCGGCGAACTGCACACGGTGATTGCCGGAGCCGCCGCTATCGACCCCAAGGCGCTGGAGGGTTTCAACGATCTGGGAATCTGCGCGTTTCAGGGTTTCGGCATGACGGAGGCGTCGCCTGTCATCGCCGCGGAAAACGCCTGGGAGCGAAAGGCCGGTTCCTGCGGACGCGCTTTGCCGGGGATAGAGGTAGCCATCCATCAGCCGGATGAAAGCGGCGTGGGGGAAATCATTGCCCGCGGCCCCAATGTGATGGCCGGATATTACGAAAATCCCAAGGAGACGGAAAAGACGCTGCAGGACGGTTGGCTTTACACCGGCGATCTGGGTTATATCGACGAGGAAGGGTTTCTCTTTATCTGCGGCCGCAAGAAAAACGTGATCGTTTTAAAGAACGGCAAAAATGTATATCCGGAGGAGATCGAGCAGCTGATCACGAACCTGCCCTATGTGGAGGAGGTCATGGTCTTTGGCGAGCCGAGAATCCCGGGAGACGAGCGGGATCTGGCGCTGTGCGCGAAGATCGTCTATAAGGCGGAATACATGAAATCGGAATTTGGACTGACGGTGGAAGGAGCCGATACGGAGCAAGACCAGGCCGTGCGCGATCAAATTCAGAAAATCGTTCGCCGGGACATGGAAGAAATCAACGGAAAGCTGCCGGTGTACAAGAAGATTTTGCGCCTCGTGATCACCGACCAGCCGATGATTAAGACAACCACCGGCAAAGTCAAGCGCTTTCAGGAGATGCAGAGAAGTGGAGAGACGCAGTAAAAAGCGATTGACACCAAATATGACACCACATATAATGTGGATATACGATGAATGCTCCAAGAAGCGGAAGCAGTCATTATACGTTTAGAAAGAAAGGGTGTAAGCCAATTACGATACCAAAGCATGAGCCAATTAAGAAAGTCTATGTTGAGATGGTGAAACAGATTGTAGAAAGTGAGGAAAGAGACGATGAAAACGCTGAATGATTATCTGAACATGTCTTATCGGATGGAGATTGTAGAAGATAAGGATGAAGGAGGTTTTGTGGTTTCTTATCCTGACCTGCCGGGATGTATTACCTGTGGTGAAACCGTAGAAAAAGCGGTGGCAAATGCATTGGATGCTAAAAGGGAATGGATGGAAGCCGCACTGGAAGAGGGAATTGAGATTCATGAGCCAGACAGCTTAGAGGATTATTCCGGTCAGTTTAAATTGAGATTACCCCGTAGTTTGCATCGCTTATTGGCAGAGCATTCCAAAAGAGAAGGCATCAGCATGAATCAGTATTGTGTGTATCTTCTTTCCAGAAATGATGCCGTTTATTCAAAGTAAAAATGTCCACATGCCAAACGCATGATTGTGATTATGACTTAAGTCTATCGCGGTCATGCGTTTTATGACAAAATTTTTTGTTAGAATCAAATTCAGCCTTCCTAAAATAGAAAACGAAAACAAGGGAACCGTAAAGAGTTGCAATAGCACCGTTTTTCATGGTAGAATGTCGCAAAAGAATGTTAGTTTACGAGAAAAATGGTGGTAATGATGTCTGATCAAAAACTCTTGGCGGGATTGCTTTTCTGGATATTGATCATTATAGTTATCGGCATGATTGGGGCGTACTGGCTGGTTGTGTTGGTTTTTACAGTGGTAATAATTTTAGTGCTTGCTGCGATGGAAGTGATTACAAGGGTCATTCGTGCAAAAAGGAGTGCAAAGAAATCGGCTTCCCAGAATCGGCCTTCCCTTCCTTGTGAATCGACAAACGATTCGAAAAAAGAACTGCAGGATGCAGAAACGCTCATTAAAATGACCAGCGATATGCCTTACGGCGATCCAAAGTTTGATATGAGTAGAGAGGGAACTATGGCAACAGTGATAGGAGCAGGGAAATACATATTTGGCGTAAATATTCCACTTGGGCAATACGATTTAAAGGTAATCAGCGGACATGGCTGGCTGGAAATACAAAACGCATCTACAGATGCAGTTTATTTGGGAACAGGAAAGGGCTCGGCAAAAAGTTATATAGGGTTGACCTTGCCCAAGGACAAGGCGTTTTCACTGAGCGGTGATTTGCAGGTTGAAATTAGTAAAACGAAAATGCTGGAAATTGATTAAGCAGGACGCAGCTTCGGCTTTTAAGAAATTTAGGGAGGATCATCAAAAACGATGAGGAAATTGGACAAAAAAACCACGCGTTCAACGCGTGGTTTCTTTTGTTGGTACACCCTCAGGGGTTCGAACCCTGGACACCCTGATTAAGAGTCAGGTGCTCTGCCAGCTGAGCTAAGGATGCATATTTGTTATCCAGATGATAACGACACAAATCATAATACCAGAGCAAGGGGAGTTTGTCAATACTAAAAAACACAAAAATGACGAATTTCATTTTCTTTGCCTTGTGAAAAATTTCCGCACATGAATTTATAACTTCCGACCACAATAAGGGCGAGGAAACGATTCGGAGGTCGTTCCGAAGAGCGAAACTCAAAACTATAACTATTGTGAAGCGGGCAATTATTTGCCGACAGGGAGGAAACTATGAAAAACTGCGAAAACAGAGAAACAAGCAAAACCAATAAGGCCAATAACAAAACCAATAACAAGACCAACAATAAGACCAGCAACAAGACAGAAAATCGCATGGACGATCAGACGGAAAACTGCCGTTAATTTGTGCGAAGAAAAACGCCGCAGAGACTCTCGAAATTGGGGTCGCTGCGGCGTTTTGTTTACGCCGGAGCAATCGCCGCCCACTCGGTGGCTTCTTTTGTTGGCCACGTTTGCACTCATAGGCGGCGCGGTTGCGGAAAATCATTGGGATTTCCGCAAAAAACATGGTCATTGCAATGCAATTATGATATAATATCTTGATAAATTATCGAAACTTTGCCCAGTGGCTTAGAAAAAGACGGACAATGAAGCGGAGGAATGAAAATGCAGTGCAGAATATGCGGCAGCACAATCGGTGAAACGGATACCGTCTGCAAGGTGTGCGGAGCTGTTCAAGAGGGGAAAAAACCGGTCCAAAATGAAGAATTTCACTGGACTGTTCACGATTTTTCCAAGCCGAAAAAGACAGTAGAAGAAGTAAAAATGGAATGGCCGAAGGAACCGGAGCCTGTGAAGCGCAATGTGAATTTGGACGAACCTATCTCTTTTGATATCGACGCATTGAAAAAACGAAGCGCCCAGGAAAAGCCGCTGAAAGAGGAGAAAGCGCCGTCAGCGGAGCCTGTGAAGAAAGTTCCCTTCGATGGCGGCAGCGGAGAATTTGCGGCTGCCAGCGCCAGAAAGGAAAGCCTGAGCAAGGCGGATACCTTCTTTGACTTCAGCAAAGCTAACACGGAATTTCAGGAAGTGCTGGATCAGGAATACGATAAATTGCAAAAAAGTAAAGAGGGGATTCCCTACGAAGAATCTCCCTGGAGATATCAGCCGGAAGCCACCGCGGCGGAAAAGGCGGGGGAATTTCATCTTTCGGAGAACCCTCAGGATGCTTTGGAACGCATGATTTCGGAAGGGACGCAGGAGATGCAGACGGATGGCGAGGCCACCATTCAGGTGGATCTCAGCGCCATTAAGCGGGCGGCGGCCAAGCGCTACGGTTATGAATTTGAATCGGCATTAGACGATATTATAAAAGAAACGGTACCGGAGACGGCGGCAGCCGCTGTGTCTGCGACAGCGGCGAAGTCCGGTCAGGGAACAACCGCGGCAGCTGAAACCAGTGCGGCTGCGGCGAACTTCACAGCGGCTTCCGGTGTCAATACAGCGCCGACGACACCAATTGCGGCAACCATGGCGCCCCCTGCGATGTCTCCTGTCACTGCGGCGGCTGAAGCATCTGCGGCCACCGCTGGGACTGCGGCATCTCCGGCAGCTGATTCGCGAGCCGTCTGCAAGGCGGAAACCGCGGTACAGTCTGGGGGACAGGCGCAGAAGTTCAAGAAGCGGCAGACCATGACGGAAATGGAGCGGGCGAGGGAGGAATACTTCCGCATGCTGGATCAGGAAAACGGCGGCGTTCAGGTGAAGGTGGAAGTGAATACGCCTTACGGACAGGCGGGAAGAATCGTTGCAGACGTGGACATTCAGCCGGATCGCACTGCGGCGAAAAAGAGGAACTTTGAGCCGATTTACGAAGAATTGAACGCGCAGGAGCCTTTGGAGCTGGAAGAGGTGTTTACGGAACCACCCCTTTCCGCGGGTTCCTTTGCGGGGACGTTCACTCAGCCCCTGGCGAAGCAGGCCGATGCTATCGTGGCTTCCGTAGAAACGTCGGTTCAGTCCGGGCAGAAGGCGGGGGATTTTCCCATTTCTCAGGAAAAAGAACCGAAGGCTCCGGATGAGCCAAAAGAAGAAATGGTATGGCCGCTTTCTCCGGAGGATTACGAAGAAGAAAAAGAAGGCGGCGCTCTCAGCGTGATCGGAAAGATTCTGCTGGTGTTGATCGCCATTGTCGTTGCGCTGGAGCTGGCGGCTTTGGGCATTTTGTATTTCGCTCCAACCAGCGGCGCTGCGAATATCGTATACAGCGTACAGGAAAAGGTGACGGATTTCATTGCCTCGATACGGGGCGACGATCAGCCAGTGGTGGATGAGCAGGACACTCCCGATGAAAGCGGTGATTCCCAGCAGGTATCGGGCGAAAGCCAGGGCGCCGAAACGGATGGCGCAGTGGATACGGCGCCTATGGCCGATAAGGCCGCGCTGATTGCCACCCAGTTGGGACGCAATAAAAACATCGGCAGCATTACTGCTAATGACGCACTGGTCTACAAAGCGGGCGTAAATTACGGAAACGCCGATCTGAACGCTTCCAAACCCATTGAAAACAACGTTTGGTATACCACCGACGACGGGACTGTGGTCTATTACGACAGAGAGATCGTGGGAACGCTGATCGCTTTCAATTCTCAATGGATCGATTACGTCAACAACGGCGACAAGTCGGCGCTGAGCCTGACAAAAGAGGGAAGCCGCGCCTACAAAAATGCGTCGGAATTTTCCAAAGTGGGCAAAGTAAAAGAGGAGTTTCTCTCCGTGGAGCTGGGAGAGATTCGCCAAGGAGAACAGGGGAACTATCTCTGGGCGAAGGAGCAGATTCGTCTCGTTGAAAACGGCGTGTCCTCTACAGTCAATTATCAATGGGTTTACTGTATGGAGCCGGTGGACGGTCAGATGAAGATCGTGGATTACATCAACGTAAAAAATAAATAATGGAGACTGCATCCGAAGGAAGATCGGAATCAGGGGAGGGAAAGATTGAAAAAAAAGAAAAAGCATGTGTTGCTATTCATTGTGATTGTCATAGGCGTTTTGGCCACGTTGTTTTTTACTATGGTAAACTACATCGCCGATTTTCTGTGGTTTCAGGAGATGGGGTACACGTCGGTATTCTTCACGAAGCTGGTGAGCCAGCTGAAGCTGGGAATTCCTTCGTTTATCATTTTCATGGCGCTGATGTGGCTGTATTTGAAGGGTTTGAAGCGAAGCTACTATAAGAAGGTACAGACTGCAGACACGGCCGCTAAGGAAAAGACCATCAACGGTATCGCCCTGGCGCTTGCCGCTGTATTCAGTCTATTGACCACCATTTCGGTGATCATAACGCTGTGGTTCCAGATTTTGCAATTCGCCAATGCTACGGATTTCAATATCGCCGATCCCATTTTCCAACAGGATATCGGATTTTATATCTTCCGGCTGGAATTTTTAGAAGCGCTCAACGGCTTGGCTTTGAACATTGTGGCCACTTTCTTCGCGATTACCATTATCTTCTATATGATCCTCATGGCGCTGCGCCGTCCGGAAATGTTTGAGGAAGTGCCGAAGAGCGAAGACGAACAGCATTCCGGCTTTGGGAAATTTGCCGATCAGTTCGGCAGATTCAGTCAGGGAACGCCTTTTGAAGAAGCGGCGGAAAAAATGCAGAACAGAACGCGGATGAAAAAGCAGTTCGATTCCGACAATATGAAGCAGCTGCTGTCCATCGCCTCCAATCAGATCATCGCCATCGGCGTGGTGTTCTTCCTGCTTTTGGCCTGCAATTTCTTCCTGAGAAGATACGACGTTTTATATGCCGGTACGGGAATCGCCTACGGCGCGGGATATGCCGACATCATGGTAACGCTGAACGTATACCGGGCGCTGATCGTGCTTTCCCTGCTGTCGGCCGTCGGCTTTGCTGCCGGAGTAAAGAAAAGAAAACTGCGTTATGCCGTGGTTGCTCCGGTGCTGATGATCATCCTGTCTGTGGGCGGTACCGTTGCGGTGGGAACTGTGCAGAATTTGATCGTAGAATCCGATGAAATCAATAAAGAAAGCAAGTATTTAGAAAACAACATTAAATACACCCAGATGGCGTATGATTTACTGGATATTCAAATCAAGGATTTTCCGGCGGTCAACACGCTGTCCAAGGACGACATTCTCAACAACATGGGAACGCTGTCCAACATTCGCATCAACGACTTTGACCCTGCGGAGCGGTTCTACAACCAGACCCAGAGCATCCGTTCCTACTACACCTTCAACGATGTGGACGTGGATCGGTACATGGTCAACGGCGAATATACCCAGACGTTCCTATCGGCCAGAGAGATCGACGAGGCGCAGATGGTGAACGATCAGTGGCTGAACAAGCATCTGAAATACACCCACGGCTATGGCGTAACCCTGTCCCGGGTGGATAAGGTGACGGCCAGCGGCCAGCCGGATATGCTGATTAAGAGCATTCCGCCGGTATCGGATGTGGAGGAAATCAACATCGACCGTCCGGAAATTTACTTCGGAGAACTGACCAATAACTACGTTGTGGTCAACACCGATGAGCAGGAATTTGACTATCCTTCGGGAGAAAATAACGTATATACGGAATACGAAGGTGACGCGGGAATTCATCTGAATCTGTTCAACCGCTGCGTGTTCGCATTGCGGGAACGCAGCCTGAAGCTGCTGGTTTCCACCAATATCGACAGCAACTCCCGCATCATTGTCAACCGCAACATCATGGATCGCATCATGCGCATTGCGCCGTTTCTATCTTATGACAGCGATCCCTATATCGTCACGGTGGACGGCAAGCTGTACTGGATCGTGGACGCTTACACCACAAGCTCCTATTATCCGTATTCCGAACCCTATTCCGAAGAAAGCCGCGACAACTACATCCGCAACTCCGTCAAGGTAGTCGTGGATGCGTATAACGGCGACACCAGCTTTTATATCATCGATGAGGAAGATCCTATCGTGCAGACGCTGGTGAAGATCTATCCCGACTTGTTCCGCAGCTTCGATGAAATGCCGGAGGGCCTGAAGTCGCACATCCGCTATCCCAACGCGCTGTTCAACATTCAGGCAAACGTCTATAAGAAATACCACATGAACGACGTGAAGGTATTCTATCAGAAAGAGGATTTGTGGGATATTGCCAACGAAGTGTACGGCACGGAAAAGGTGACCATCACCCCCAGCTATTTCGTCATGAAGCTGCCCGGCGAACAGGACGTGGAGTTCATCAATTCCATTCCTTATACGCCCAACGGCAAGGACAATATGACCGGCCTTCTGGTGGCGAGAAACGACGGCGAACACTACGGCGAGAAGGTGCTGTACCGGCTGCCCAAGGAGCGCATCATCTACGGTCCCAGCCAGATCGAGGCGCAGATTAATCAGGATACCAATATTTCCAAGGAGTTCACCCTCTGGAGCAACTCCGGTTCCGCCTATAGCCGCGGAAACATGTTCGTCATTCCCATCGAGGAATCCCTGATGTACGTAGAACCCGTATATCTGGAAGCCTCCAACGGCAGTTTGCCGGAGGTGAAGCGGGTGATCGTGGTCTATGGCGACCGCATCGCCTATGAATCCAACCTGGCGGATGCGCTGGATACGCTGTTCGGCAAGGGCGCGGGCGATCCCCTGAAATCCAGTACGCCGGCCACCGACGGAAGCCAGATGAGCGGCGGCGAGGGCGGCAGCGCCATCGTTTCACCGGGGGTTATCGACCAGACCTATTCGCTGGAAGAACTGGCGCAGCTGGCGAACGATTCCTATGAAAAGGCAATCGCCGCGCAGCAGAGAGGCGACTGGGCGGCTTACGGCGAGCATTTGGATCAACTGTCCCAATACTTGAATCAGATGGTGCCCACAGAGGAAAGCAATCCGGTCGGCGCTGAGCAGGAAGCTGCTTTAGAATAGAGAAAAGACATCGAAGTGAGACAATAGGAGGAAAGTATGCTGAACAAAATGCTATTCGTAATTCCACCCGGCGATCATTCACTGGAACGGACGAGAGAAATTCTCTCGTCCCATCCCGAAGTGAAGTTCGTATCCCTGGTGGGTCTGGATATAGGCGGTCACGCCACCGACGAAAGAATCCCCGTGGGATTGTTTTTAGAGGACTTTGAGAAATTCATGCGGCAGGGTGTGCAAACCGACGGTTCCAGCGTCGTACTGCCCAAGATTGCCACTTTGAACAACGCCAAGGTGGATATCATTCCCGATCCCGGTGTGAACTGGTATGTGGATCATAACTGGTCGTATCTGGACGAGGAGACGGGACTTCCTGTAGCCACGCTGCGGATTCCCTCTTTCCTGGTACATAACGACACCAAGCAGGTGGGCTCCCGGGTGGTGCTGCGGGACGCGGTTTCCGCGTTTAAAAAGGACATCGTGGAGATGATTCGCGAGCATCCCTACGTGCTGGAGTACCTTCCCATCGAAAGCGCGGACGACATTGCGGAAGTGATTCTCACCTCTGCTACGGAGTTGGAATTCTGGGTCAAGACGCCGGAGGAGGACGCCAACGGCGAGCAGCTTTCCACATCTCAGGTGTTGAAGGAGCAGTATTGGAAGCGGGTCATCGGTCCTGTGAGATCGGCCATGGAACATACCCTGCTGGTGTTGGATAAATACGGCTTCGGCGTGGAAATGGGTCACAAGGAGGTAGGCGGCGCCAAGGCGCAGATGAGCCACTCCGGTACCTTTGAGCACATTATGGAACAGCTGGAAATCGACTGGAAGTTTACCGACGCTCTGCAGGCAGCCGATAACGAGCGAATCGTGAAATACATCGTCAAGGATATTTTCCGGCTTCACGGATTGGATGTGACCTTTAAGGCCAAGCCGGTGGCCGATGCGGCGGGAAGCGGCGAGCATACCCACATGGGCGTGGCGGCCAGATTGAAGAACGGAAAGATGGTCAGCCTGTTTGCGGCCACGGATATGCAGAAGGATTTTATGAATCCGCTGGGTTTCGGTGCGCTGATGGGAATCTTAAAGAACTATGAGATCATCAATCCCTTTGTCACTTCCACCAACGATGCCATCAACCGTCTGAAACCGGGGTTTGAGGCGCCGGTCTGCATCGTCACTTCCCTGGGACACGGCGCGGATACGCCTTCCCGCAACAGAACCGTTTTGGTGGGTCTGATCCGCGACAGCCAAAACCCGCTGGCGACCCGCTTTGAACTGCGGGCGCCCAATGCGAAAAGCGATACCTATCTGGTTTTGACCGCCGGATTTTTATCCATGCTGGACGGAATCGAAGCCGTCCTTCGGGCGAAAAAGACTCCGCAGGAGCTGGAACAATCCATTTCCAAGGAATACGGTCAGGAGGACTTCTATCTGGAAAAGGATCGGGCCTATCGGACGGAGAAAAATGTGTTTACCGATTTTACCCGGGAGGAACGGGATAAATTCTTCGGCAGAGCGCCGGCTACGGTGTGGGAGAACATCTGCGCCTTTGATAAATATCCGGAAAAGCTGAAGGTGCTCCACAGAGACAATGTGCTGACGCCTATTTCCGTGGAATCCTATCGGACGGCTACGATTTCTCAGTGGGCGACGGAGTTGCATAACCGGCTGCTGCCCAACGCCATGAATGTGGTTCGCGACTGCAAAATGCGTCACGATCCCTACGAATGTACCGATTTGGACGAAATGCGCTGGACGAAGATCAAGCACATGCGGGCGGAATTAGGGCAGGACGACATGGGAAGATGCTGCCTTCTCAGCCGCATCGGTCACGCTTTGGATGAAGAAAACTACGATCTGGCTTCTGATTTGCAGATCGAAATGCAAAAGAAATTAAGCGAGCTGGCGCACGCCTACGGCGAGTATGTGCGCAACCTGCTGTAGCGGCGACGATTGCCCTGTGATTTCAGTGCTAAATTATTGTTTACATACAGATAAAAGGAGACGTTATCATGTTAGATATCAAACGCATCAGAGAGGATTATGAAGGCGTCAAGAAGGCGGTAGAATCCAGAGGACACGGCGATTTCGGCCTGTCTTTGGTACCGGAACTGGACGCGAAACGGCGGGCTGTTCTGGCGGAAGTGGAGGCCATGAAAAACAAGCAGAACGTGGATTCCAAAGAAATTCCCAAGCTGAAAAAGGCGGGAGAGGATACTGCGGCGCTGATGGCGGAAATGAAGGAACTGTCCGAAAAAATTAAGGAAAAGAACGGCGAGCTGGCGCAGGTCGAAACCGATTTGAGAAACGCTCTGCTAAACATTCCCAATACGCCCTATGAAATCGTACCCATCGGCGAAAGCGATGCGGACAATTTGGAAGTAAAAAAATTTATGGAGCCTACCCAGTTCGACTTTGAGCCGAAGGCTCACTGGGATATCGGTCAGGATCTGGATATTTTGGACTTCGAGAGAGCGGCTAAGCTGTCCGGCACCCGATTTACCGTTTACAAGGGTCTGGGCGCCCGCCTGGAACGCTCCATCATCAATTTCATGCTGGATCTGCACACTTCCAAGCACGGCTTTACCGAAATCCTGCCGCCTTTCATGGTAAATCGCGACGCCATGACGGGAACCGGCCAGCTACCAAAGTTCGAGGACGACATGTTCCACGTACCGGCCAAGGACTTTTTCCTGATTCCTACGGCGGAAGTGCCGGTAACCAATCTGCGCGCGAACGAAATCATCGACGGGGATGAGCTGCCCGTTTACTATACGGCCTACACTCCTTGTTTCCGCAAAGAGGCGGGTTCTGCCGGCCGCGATACCAGAGGCCTGATTCGTCAGCATCAGTTCAACAAGGTGGAGCTGGTGAAATTCTGTAAGCCGGAGGATTCCTATGCGGAGCTGGATTCCCTGCTGGCCGCTGCAGAAGCGGTTCTGCAGATTCTGGAAATCCCTTACCGCGTAGTGCGTCTGTGCACCGGCGATCTGGGCTTCAGCTCTGCGGAAACCTACGACATCGAAGTGTGGATGCCCAGTTACGGAAGATACGTGGAGATTTCCTCCTGCTCCAACTTTGAGAGTTTCCAGGCTCGCCGCGCCAACATCCGCTTCCGCAGAAGCGCTAAGGACAAGCCGGAATTCGTACACACGCTCAACGGTTCCGGTTTGGCTGTGGGCAGAACCTGCGCCGCTATTCTGGAAAACTACCAGCAGGCGGACGGTTCCGTGCTGATTCCGGAAGCGCTGCGCCCCTACATGGGAGTAGATAAAATCGAAAAGAAGTAGCGTCATGCCGGTAAAACTCAACGTAGGACAGAAGATACAACTGAAAAAAAACCATGCCTGCGGCGGCAACACCTTTACGGTGATGCGCGCGGGCATGGATTTTCGTTTGCAATGCGATACCTGCAAGGCACAGATCTGGCTCAGCCGTCCCGACCTGGAAAAACGGCTGAAAAAGATTCTGGACGAAGCATGAGCAAACTGGAGGAAAGCATATGAAAATTCAGGAGTCCGGTGAAAACTATCTGGAGACCATACTGATTTTGGAAAAAGAAAAGGGAAACGTCCGCTCCATCGATGTGGCCAACCGGCTGGAATTCAGCAAGGCTTCCATCAGCCGCGCCATGGGAATTTTAAAAGAGGCCGGATATCTGAACATCGACGATGGGGGAAATCTTTTGCTGACAAAAGCGGGAAGGGAGAAGGCAGAGCAGATTTACGAACGTCATCAGTTGATTACCCGCTTTTTTGTAGAAGCGCTGGAGGTCAGCGAGGAAACGGCGGAAAAAGATGCTTGCCGTATCGAACACGTCATCAGCGAGGAGACCGTAGAGCAGATGCGCCTGTGGATGCAGACGGCGGACGAACTTGACCGGTTGGAAGAAGAAGTCCGTCCGGCGCAGGAGGATATGCAGCGGATGCTTTCGGAACTCAACGGAATGGGCGGGCTGGAAGCTTTATTTCAGAAATAAAAGGGGTACGTATGGGAAAAGACAAAACGGTAAAGACCAATGCCCTGCGCCAGTTGGACGCTCAAAAAATCCCTCACAGCACGTATACGTACGACGCTCCCGAGGGGTTTTTAGACGGCGTGTCCGTAGCGAAGGCGGTGGGTTTGGAGCCTGAACGGGTATTTAAGACTTTAGTTACGCAGGGCGCCAGCAAGGAATATCACGTCTGTGTGATTCCTGTGGCGCAGGAATTGAATTTGAAAAAGGCAGCCAAACACTTTGGAGAAAAGTCTTTAGCCATGATTCCGGCCAAAGAAATCACCAACGTGACCGGTTACATTAAGGGCGGTTGTTCGCCCATCGGCATGAAGAAAAAATATACTACGGCCGTCCACGAAAGCGCTTCTGATTTTGAGACCATCGTGGTCAGCGGCGGCAAGGTGGGACTGCAGATGGAGCTTCCCGTGGAGGCTCTGTGCAGGCTGACCGGCGCTTCCCTTGTGGATTTGACAGGTGAATAGCCATGGGTAACGGATTTTTTACATCCTATGAGCTTTATGAATTTCTTTGGTTTTTCGCCGTCTACGCCTTTCTTGGATGGTGCGTAGAGGTGGCCTATGCGGCCATGTGCGAAGGAAGGTTCGTCAATCGGGGATTTTTAAACGGCCCCTACTGTCCCATTTACGGCTTTGGGGTGGTTTTGGTCATCGGATTATTGACGCCTTTGCGAACCAACGGTTTGCTGCTGTTTGCGGGTTCCGTGGTTCTCACCTCCGCGCTGGAATGGCTGACGGGTTTTGTGCTGGAAAAGGTGTTTCACGACAAGTGGTGGGACTATTCCGACGTACCTTTTAACCTCAGCGGTTATATCTGCCTGAAGTTTTCAATTTTATGGGGTTTTGCCTGCGTGTTCATCTTAGAAGTCTTTCACCCCACGGTGGAAGCATTGGTGGACCTGATTCCCCGGAAGCTGGGATGGCCGTTGATCGTTCTTCTTTTGATCGGATTTTTCGCCGACGCCTGCGTTACGGCCGTATCCATTCTTCGCTTGAATCGTCGCTTGAAGCATATGGAGGAAATTGCGGAAAAGCTGAAAGAGGTTTCCGACCATCTGGGCGGAGAAATTTCCGAAAATGTGCTGGAGTTGATGGAAAAGCAGGACGAATGGAAGGAAAAGGCCGAAGAACGAAAGCAGAAGATGCAGGAGGAATACGAAGAACTGGCGCAGCGCCGCTCTTATATCCACGACCGCCTGTTCCGCGCGTATCCGGGAATGCGCTCCAATCGCCACGGAGGAGCGCTTGCGGATGTGCGAAAACGCTTTCAGGCCAGACGAAAAAAATAAGAAAAAATCGGAGCCGCAGCTTCGATTTTTTCTTATGATAGATATATCCACTGTTGTCAATCGACCGAAAGCAAACGGCAAAGGAGGTTATTGCGCAGCAGGTTACATGCTGCTGAAAGCCGTTGCTAAGGTGGTGTGGCCGAGGTTGTTGGTCCCCTTCTGATGAGATAAGTATACTTGCTGAATATGTTATTTCTGTGTAGGCGAAGTGGATTTTCCCTGAAAATTGGATTGATTCTTTTTCGCTATCGCGCTACAATCATTTTGATATGTAATTCCAAAAGAAAGGATGCGGCTAAGACATGCACTATTTATTACTGGCCATTATTTGCAATACGGCGATGATTTTCGTCATGCGGTATTCGGAGGCTCACCAGGGAAACCGGTATGCCGCCACGCTGTTCAATTACATTGCCGGCGTTGTGGTTTCCCTGGTGCTGATGGAACATAAAGTCTTTTTTGTCAATACACCGGAGGGTTGGTTTGCCATGGGTCTGGCGCTGTTCAACGCCTTTTGCATGACCGGAGGCATATTCATAAATCTGGTCAATGTGGGAAAAAACGGCGCGGCCATGACGGCCACCTTCGGCAAGTTGGGGGTTTTGATTCCCACCGTGCTGTCTATTCTATTCTTTGATGAAACGCCTACAATGATACAGGGCGCCGGTCTGGTTCTGGCGGTGGGCGCCATCGTATACCTCAACGGCGGAAAGGGGGAGGGCAGCAGAATTCAGTCGTTGCCTCTGCTTCTGATGCTGTTTGTGGTGCTGGGAGTCATCGATTTCAATTCCAAGCTGTACGGCGTATTCGGACAGGAAGAGCTTCGGGATTATTACGTCTTTTATACCTTTTTATTCAATGCGCTGTTGAGTCTGCTTCTGCTTTTGAAAAACAATCGACAGGTGAAAAAACAGGATGTGATAAACGGCGTGATGATAGGAATTCCCAACCAGCTGATCACCTACAGCCTGGTCAGAGTGGTATGGTATCTTCCGGCTTATCTGGCCTTTCCGCTGGCCAGCGCTGGCGTGATTTTAGCGGTGAACGTGGTCAACTTCGTGGTCTTTCGGGAAAGGCTCAGTCCACGGGAGCTGCGGGCAACGTTGCTGATCGGCGCGGCGCTGATTCTTTTAAATATGTAGCGGCAGAAAGCGCTGTAAATTGAAAAGACCCGACGGTTGTATTCCATCGGGTCTTTTTGTGTGCATCTGCTGTGCCAATTAGCGCCGGTTTATCATATGCGTGAATGGCGCAGGCGTGTTATAGCTTTCCATAAAATCGTTTATTTGCGATATACGATTTTTCCGCCCACCATGGTGAGCTCCGGTTTGATATCCTTAATTTTCATGGGATCGCAGGTGAAGATGTCGGTGTCCAAAATGATCATGTCGGCGTAGTAACCGGCCTTGATGCGTCCCTTCACATCTTCACGGAATTCGTGATAAGCGCTTTCTATGGTGTAAGCGTCAATGGCCGTAGTTACATCTACGCACTGTTCCGGATGGAAACCGCCTTCCGGCTTTCCTTCCAAATCCTTGCGGGTCACTGCGGCGTAAATGCAGGGGAAGGGGTTGCAGTCCTCCACGGGAGAGTCCGTGCCATAGGAGGCGTGAATGCCCATCTTGGCCGCCGTTCCGAAGGCGTAGGACGTGGCGGACAGTTCTTCGCCGCAGCGGGGAACCACAGCGTACATATCCACCGGCAGGAAGGCCGGCTGATAAGCGGCCAGCGTACCGGTTCTCTTGATTTCTTCCAGCAGAGGAATGTCCGTGATCTGACAGTGAATCAGGCTGTCGCGGTTCTTGTTGTCGCCGCCGTTGGCTTCGGAATAAATGCGCACCAGACGTTCAATGGCGTCGTCGCCGATGCAGTGAGTCACCACCTGCATACCGTGTTCTTCGGCACAGGCCACCAGCTGTCGGATGTAATCATCGGTTTCCGTCTCCACGCCGTAGTTGCCAGGATCGTCGGCATAACCCTTGCGCATCATGGCCGTGCGGGCGCCCAAAGAACCGTCCTTCAGAATTTTCAACGGGCCGTACCGCAGCCAGTCATCGTATAAAGAAGCGTTGAAATTCGGACCCTCGCAGTGCTTTTTCAGGGCGTCCACCGATGGGAAACCCAGCTGTCCGGTATAGCGCAGGCGGCCTTCGCCGGCTTCATATACGGATTTCAGAATATCATAGCAGCCTTCCATTTCGAAAATCTGGCCGGCGTCGTTGCTCTGCACCGAGGTCAGGCCGCAGGAAACCGCATAGTCCATGGCCTTTATGAAAGCCTTGCGATATTGTTCTTTCGTGAAATCAGGAACAGCGTCACGGGCGATAAAGCCGGCTTTTTCACAGAGATAGCCGTTGGGTGTTACGCCGTCCTCCTCTAAGAAGACGTCGCCGCCTTCCACTTTATTGTTTTCTTTGGTGATCCCTACCATCTCCATGGCTTTGGTATTGGCGGCGCTGGAATGACCGCAGGCGCGAGCCAGAACCACGGGAATTTCTGTAGAAATTTTATCCATATCGTGGCGGTCGGGCAGTCTGCCGTCCCAGTTTTCCCACTTGTCCTGATTCCATCCCATGGCGTACAGACCGCGGCAATCCGGATTTTCTTCCAGATATTTTTTGCACATATCGATCATGTCGTCGATGCTCTTAGACTCGCCTAAAGCCGGAACCATTTTCATGCGACCCAGGAATAACAGGTGCATATGAGAATCGTTCAAACCGGGCAGTACCGTTTTTCCCTGGCAATCGATGCGTTCCGCATCCCCGGCTGCCGCCAGGACCTCTTCGTCGGTTCCTACCATCTTGATTACGCCGTCCTCCTGCAATACCGCCTGAGCGAAGACGTCGCGCTCTACATATACTTTACCATTGTACAATACTGTTTTTGACATGAGAGTGTCCTCCTTTATTCTATTGTACCTCGCAACTTCGTCTACTAACAGAGTAAACGCTTTGCACCCAATTTGTCAAGAATGTTCTGACGATTTTATCGAAACTCCCCGAACTGTTTCGGTTGTCAATCGGCTGCAAACCGGATATAATAAACCTGCGCATTCTTTTCGATGATTCGTCTTATTGCCGGCAGTGAAGAAGGATTGCGGATTCACGGGAAAGGGGAGAACTATGAAAAAAACGGCACTGGTGCTCAGCGGCGGCGGGTCTCGCGGCGCATATCAAGTGGGCGTCTGGCAGGCGCTGCGCGAATTGGGGATTCCCATTCATCTGGTGGCGGGGACTTCTGTGGGAGCCATCAACGGTGCGGCTGTTTCGCAGGGTGCGTTTTCTGAGGCAACCGATCTGTGGCGCAATCTGGACACTACCGGAGTTTTCGATTTCAGCCGGGTGTTTCAAAAAGGCGGCGCTTCCTATACCGACCTGAAAAAGGTGCTGCAATCCCATCTGCGGGAGGAATCCATCCGTGCATCGGCCATAGACTATGGACTGGTGACGGTGGAAATCGACAAAAAAGACGGCTTCGAAGCAAAATATTTATGGCGAGAGGATATTCCTCAAGGACAACTGGTCGATTATATTTTGGCCAGCGCGTCGTGTTTTCCCGCGGTGACTCCCTATGAAATCGACGGTGAAAGCTTCATCGACGGCGGCTATCGGGACAATCTGCCCATCGGCATGGCACTGGATCGGGGAGCCGACACCATCATCGCCGTCAACCTGAATGCGGTGGGCATGGTGCGCGAGGAAGACGTTCGGCGAACCCGAGACGAGGGCAAAGAGTTGATGGTGATCGAAAGTTCCTGGGATTTAGGCAACTTCCTGATCTTCGATCAGAGTTACGCTTCTTATCTGATGCGTCTGGGATATCTGGACGGATTGAAAGCCTTCGGCGCTTATGAGGGCGCGCGCTATACCTTTATTCGGGGAGAGATGGACAGGAGAACCTTGTCTACGGCGGAAGAAGCGGGAGAAATTTTCGGCTTGGATCCTCAGCTCATCTACAGCAAGTCCATTTTTCTGGGACGGTTGGCGGAGCAGATCCGGAAACTGCGTCAAACGAATCCGGCCTTTAAGGGACTTTTGGAACTGAAGGGATTGCGAAAGGATCTGCGGGATTTAAGGAAGCTGGGGAAAGCAGGATCGCTTTCCGGACTGCGGCAAATGCAGGGAATTCATCAGGACATCTGCAATATTCGGGCGCAGCTTTTAATCGCAAAGGCGTCGGCGGTGGTGCCGTCGGAGGCTAGAATATTGCGTTTTTTAGAAAAAGAAGGTCTATTGTAAAGCAATATGCAAGATGGAACATCCCTTACCGTCTGTAAGGGATAGGAACCATAAATATGTTATAACAGGAGGATTTCATATGGATCAGGATTATTGGAAGGGCAAGCATTTTTCGTTTATCAACCACCGGGAATGTGAATTTTTCCCCTGTCATGAGACGGACGATCCGGACAATTTCAACTGTCTGTTCTGCTATTGTCCGCTGTACGCCCTGAAAGACAAGTGCGGCGGCAACTTCAAATATACGGAGGACGGCGTGAAGGATTGCAGCCAGTGCATGGTTCCCCATAAGAGGAACAATTACCCCTACATCACGGGCAAGTACGGTGAAATCCTGGAAATCACACGGATGACGCCGGAGGAGAAAGACGAAAAAGCGAGCGGAAAGAAAAAGTAATGACCTGCGTCATTACTTTTTTCGTTTTCTGCCCTTACTATTTCATACACCCATTGGGTGCATTTGCCAATGGTTTCAATCGCATACAACGGCAGATTGACAAGCCAATCTTCTTTTTTGAAATCAGTCATGGAAGTACGGATGGATATCTTAGGTATGAATTTTTTGTGATAGGTTTTCAGACTTTTGGATTTCAGATTGGTTTGCGTCTTTACTTCAACGGGAATAATCTGTTGGCCTGTGTCTACAACGAAATTTGCGTGAATGACAACATTTTTTACGACGAATAAAGCGGCAAACCCTTCGGCGCTTAAAAAGTAATTTTTTTACAAATATTTTTCAAAAAATCAGTTGAACATTTGTTCACGAAAGGGTACAATATAAGAACAAACGTTCTTAATGATAAATAAAAGGGAGATGACATCCATGCTTCAGATGGACAAGGCTCTGGAAAAATTGAAGATCCTGGCGGACAGCGCGAAATACGACGCGTCCTGCTCCAGCAGCGGCGCCTCTCGCAGCGGTCAGTCAGGAAAGATGGGAAGCGCGGCCAACGAGGGGATTTGCCACAGCTGGGCTGCCGATGGCCGCTGTATCTCCCTGTTGAAGATTTTATTTACCAATCGCTGCGTTTACGATTGCGAATACTGCGTCAATCGTCGTTCCGCCGAAACGCGGCGGGCCTCCTTTGAACCGCGGGAACTGGCGGAATTGACCATGGAATTTTATCGCCGAAATTACATCGAGGGACTGTTCCTCAGCTCCGCGGTGGAAGTATCGCCGGATCACACGGCGGAGAAAATCTTAGAAGCGCTTTGGATTTTAAGAGAAGAATTTGGTTTTTTGGGATACATCCACGCGAAAATCATTCCCGGCGTATCTCCGGAGCTGGTGAACCGTATCGGTTGCCTGGCCGACCGCCTCAGCGTTAACGTGGAACTGCCCAGCTCCCACAGTTTGGCGGCCCTTGCGCCGCAGAAAAAACCCAGGGGGATTTTCCGACCGATGAAACAGATTACGGAGACCATGGCAGAGCAAAAAACGCTGCGTGGCGGCGGCAATCAATTTTCCACCGTTCGATATCGGGGTGAAGATCTCAGCTATCTCTCTTCACAGGGCGGTCAATGGGATCCCGTCAGATTAGCGGAAGCGTGGCCGAGCGCCGCAGGACAGGCCGCCGGGCTTCCCACGGCAGTTCGGGAACAGGCGGCGCGATACGGACAGCTTCCCAAATATAAAGAAAAATTCGCTCCGGCGGGGCAGACCACGCAGATGATCATCGGCGCCACGCCGGAATCGGATCGCCAGATTTTGAAAATGTCGGAGAGTCTGTACAAGACGTTTTTCATGAAACGAGTGTACTTCAGCGCCTATATTCCCGTGGTGAAGTCGCCCATTCTTCCGGACGTGTTCACCGCGCCGCCGCTTGCACGAGAGCATCGACTGTATCAAGCCGATTGGCTTTTGCGGTTTTACGGTTTTGAAGCTGACGAAATTTTGGATGATAATAACGAAAATCTGGACATGGATGTGGATCCCAAGGTATCCTGGGCATTGCGCAATATTCGCCTGTTTCCCATGGAAATCAACCGGGCGTCCATGGAGGAACTGCTTCGGATTCCGGGGATTGGAAACGTATCGGCTATGCGCATCGCGCGCCATCGGCGGATGGCTGCCGTGAAGTTTGAGGATTTGAAAAAAATGGGGGTAGCGGTGAAGCGAGCCAAATATTTTATCACCTGCTGCGGCAGGTACTATGGAAACATAGACCCGGAGCCGGATCGAATCCGAAGGCGCATTGCCGTCGGAAGCGACGGGCAAACGTCGGAACAGAGCGTTTTGATTCCTCGCGGCGTGCGTATTGCTGATGAGCGGGCGGAGGTGATCCGCAGAAGGCTGTCGGAACAGAGCGACGGCGTTCAGCTGTCCATGTTCCAGGGAGGAGGTATCGGTGGATTATCTGTATGACGGTACGTATTCCGGGCTGCTGTGCTGTATCTATGCACATTATTATGTGGAACGAGCAGAGGGAATTTTTCGGGAGGACGAATACCAGACCAATCTGTTTGAAAATATATATCGTGTGAAAACCGACGAAACGAAAGCGCAGAAAGTCTATGAGGCCATCGAAGAAAAGCTGGGAGAATTTACACTGCGGCGCAGTTATCTGTCGTATCTGTCCTGTTTTCCCGACAGAGAAATGCGTCTTTTGCGGTATTTGGTGTTCGGGTTTCAAAAGGGACGCGGTTTTAACCGATTGCATGGCGACCCTAACGTCTTTGGAGTGCAGGAGATG
>CANEEC010000026.1 GCA_947426455.1 uncultured Clostridia bacterium
AAACGATATCTAGACATATTGATTATCTTGAGGAAGCATTTTTGATTTCAAAATCCAATCGCTATGATATTAAAGGCAGGAAGTATATCGGCGCTAATTTGAAATACTATTTTACGGATATGGGTCTCAGAAACGCAAGACTAAATTTTCGCCAGCAGGAAGCCACCCATATAATTGAAAATATTGTTTATAATGAATTGTTGATTCGCGGATATAATGTGGACACAGGCGTTGTAGATGTGTACGGTAAAGATAAAGCGGGGAAACGCATTCGAAAGCAGCTTGAGGTTGATTTTGTAGTCAATCAGGGAAACCAAAGGTATTATATCCAGGTCGCTTATGATATGACATCGAAAGAAAAGCAGATGCAGGAATTTTATTCGTTGCGCAGTATTCCGGATTCCTTTAAAAAAATAATAATTGTAAACGGAACGACAAAACCGTGGAGAAATGAAGAAGGTTTTGTTATTATGGGAATGAAATACTTCCTTTTGAATTTGGACAGCTTAGAGTTTTGACATGCAGCTCATGACAACATTGGCGCACGATAAACATAACAGCCGACGTTTTTTATTTGTGCAGCGCGGGTTTATGCGTTTTGCGTTTGGCAGATTTGTGCGTTTTCTCCGTGGGCGCATCCCCATCCAGCGGGCGGCCGACGAGAATTTCTCCTTCTACGGTCAGGGTTCGGGTTTGACTCAGGTCGATGTCCCTGCGGTCGATGTGAAACAAAAGCGGCGTCATGTCGGCGAAAATTTCCCGATGAACCGGCGGCATTTCCCAGGTTTTGGACACCAGTTTCCGTTCTACCAAATCAAAGTGTTTTGTGAAATAGTCGATTACCTGCTGGTTGGAGTAGTCCTGACGGCGCAGCTGCTCTTTTGCCAACTGGCGAAATTCCTTTAAATGACCGTTGCCGGGAATCACCTTGATGATGTATCCGTCGCGGGTCATGACTCGGCGAAATTCTCCGTAGTTGGCGGGGGCAAAGATGTCCAGCACGCAGTTGATGCTGTGGCTGCGGATGGGAAGGCGGGCGGAATCGCCCACAAACCACTGGATGAAACCGGAATCGTTTTTAGCTGCCATCTGGATGGAATCCCGGGAAAGATCACAGGCGATTACCTGCTTTTGCAGACGTGAGCGCAGCGCGCGGGCGTAATACCCTTCGCCGCAGCCGGCGTCCAGTACAGTGACCACGTGGGGAAGCTTTTCCAGAATGCGAATCAATTCTTCTGCCAGATGGGAATAATAGCCGGCTTCTAAAATCTGATGCCGGTTTTGAAACGAGGCTTTGTCGTAGTGGTCGGCAGAGCCTTTCGTCTTAAAGGCCAGATTCACGTAGCCCTGCTTGGAAATGTCGAAGCTGTGACCGTCGGCGCAGGCGAGATGTCCGTCCTCACAGCGAAGGGGTTTTTCGCAGACGGGGCAGCGGAAAACGCTTCGTCCTTGGGAAAATGCGGCAGTATGGTTCATGGAATCGTATTCTCCTTTCACGTTTGATCGTCGGTTTGCGTCGCTTCATCGGTAAAGCGGACGGAAACCTCGCCGGTGGTGAGGGTTTCCACAGTGCCGTTTTCATACTGTACCACCAGACCGCCGTCGGAAGCGATATCCAACGCCCGCGCCACGAGAAAGCCGTCGTCGGAGATGTCGGGATGGTCTCCCGGCGCCCCTCCGGGGAAGATGCAGATGCGGCGGCCTAAGGTCATGGAACGGTCGCGATATTCTTTGAGAAAATCTCGGCTTTCGATTTGGGGAAGAAGGGAAAGCATTTCTCTCGCAATGGCCTCCGCCAGCTCGTCCTTTGGCGGGGCGGTTTCCGCCGCGTTTAAAAGCGCTCCGGCGATGTCCTGCAATTCCGTTGGGAAGTCGCCTTCCGGCGTCCGATAATTGACGCCGATGCCCAAGATGATGGCGTCGACGGCCTGACGCTGGGGATTGACCACGCCTTCGGTCAAAATGCCGCAGACCTTTTTCCCGCTGAAGTACAGGTCGTTGACCCACTTGATTTTCAGCTCTTTATGAAGGACTTGAGAAACGGCTCTGGCCACGGCCACCGACGCGGCGGTGGTGATCAAGACGGTGTCGCATTGGGAAAGTCCCATTTCCTCCGGGCGAAGCAGCAGACTGAGATAGATTCCACAGCCGGCAGGCGAAAAAAATCGGCGTCCCAGACGGCCGCGGCCGGCGCTTTGCTGGTCGGCAATCACCGCCGTTCCGTGGGGCGCACCGTCCATAGCCAGTTCTTTGGCCTTAGTGTTGGTGGAATCTAAAATGGGATATCTGTGAATTTGAAGCAGGGAAGAAGCTGTATTCATAAAAATACCTTTCTTTCACACGTTGGTTGTGTTGGGCGTTTGGCTGCCGTGCGAACGTTATCTTTATCATACCACAAATCCACGGGCAGTGTCTGCATCCTTTGGCTCGCAAGACGACAGTTTTTGTGCTATACTGAATCCAATCAAGGGAGGTGGGCGTGAACTTGGAATTTTGGATGCCCCAGAGGCAACAGCTGAACAGCATGGCAGAGGCCTGGATGGCCGGACGTATGGGTGAGGATTGGCGCGGGATGTGGAATCCCGGCAGTCAGGACTGCGGCGTACGTGCGGTTTTGAAGTGGGGCGAATCCCGCTGCTGTTTTTTCATGACCAGCTCTTTTCAACCGCGAAAAACGCAGTCGCTGACGGAACAGCTATATCAGGACGGCTATGGAACGGCCCTGCTTGACTGCGGCAGGGAACTGCTTCGAGAGTATGTGGAAAAACGACTGCAAACGATTGGAAACGTTGAAAATACTATAAAATCGCAAATTGCAAATAAACGATGCAAATTGCGCGCACCGGGTCTGGACGGTTTGCCGTTGGAAAAAATGAAGACGCTGTATCAGGAGGTAGGAGGCTGGCGCATAGGAATTTCCGTCAACGACTTTGGCGTTTTGACGCCGGAAAAATCTTTCGGCGGATGGTATGAATGGGAAGCGGCTGACAACGCGGCGGCGGGTAACGATATCACAGCGGCGGCCGATGGGACGGCGGACGCTGTCGAAATGGGGATGTTCGGCGGCGCGTGCCGGCCGGGAGCGGGATGTCTGTTCTGCCAACGGCGGGAAAAGCGGTGCGATAAAGAAAAGCAGTGAGGCAAAGAGGAAAGAAAATGAACGTAAGGCTTCAGGTGGGCGAAACGACCATTACGCTGACAATCGAAGATCAGGAAACATTGCTTTTGGCGCTGAGGCGTCAGGGCGTGGAAATGCAGGCGACCTGCGGCGGCAAGGGAATCTGCGGAAAATGCAGGGTGAAGCTGCTGCGGGAAGGGAAGATTCCCGTCGGCGAAGTCCTGGCCTGCCGAATTACCGGGGCGCAGCTGCTGGGGATGTGGGCGAGAGAACGTTTTGATACCGTGGTCATTGAGGAGACAAAGCCTATGCAGACGCAGCGAAAGCGGGAAGTCGTCTTGCCTGAGAACGTTAAGCGAGACGAAAAAACGACGGACGCCGTTCATTACGGCGTGGCCTTCGATCTGGGAACCACCACCATTGCGGCCATGCTGTGGGATTTGTCCTCCGGCAGCGATGAAAAAACGCCTCTGGCGACGGCCGCCGCCGAAAATCCCCAAAGCGTCTTCGGGGCGGATGTGGTCTCCAGGATAGAATACGCCATGGAGAATAAGGGTGGAGCGCAGCGGCTGCATCGTGCCATGGTGGAGTGTATGAACCGGCTGCTTGGCGAATTGACAGAAGCTATGGGAATTAGTATCTCCAATGTATATCGCTTATCGGCGGTAGGCAATTCAACCATGATGCACACGCTGCTGGAACGGGATTTGTCCGGTCTGGCGAAAGCGCCTTTTGCGGGGGAGGAACTGCCGGTGGAAGCAGAGGCGAAAACGCTGGGACTGGCCGTAAGCGACGGCGTGAAGCTGCGGACGCTTCCTCTCATGGGCGGTCACCTGGGAAGCGACGCTGCGGCGGTGCTGTTGGCGCTGCGTTTGCCGGAGAAAAAGGAAGCGGCGCTGGCGCTGGATATTGGAACCAACGGTGAACTGCTGCTCACCGACGGAAAGGGCGGTTTGTGGGGTTGTTCCGCAGCGGCGGGACCGGCCTTTGAAGGAGGAAATATCAGCTGCGGCATGCGGGGAGAGCCGGGCGCTATTGAACGGGTCAGGCCGGCGCCGGAAGGCAGAGGAGTCGTCGTAAGCGTTATCAACGGAGCAGCTGAAACGACCGAAACAACTGAAACCACCGGGGTGGATGGAGCCACTGAAACGTGCGCGGCGGCTCGGGGACTTTGCGGTTCCGGACTGATCGACACGGCAGCGACGCTGCTTGCGATGGGAGAAATGGACGACAGGGGCAGACTGCGCAGCGGTGAATCATTTTTCCTGACGCCGAAGGTGTTCTTAACGCAGAAGGATATTCGTCAGCTGCAAATGGCCAAGGGAGCCATAGGAGCGGGACGGCGGATATTGGCAAAGCGGACGCCGGAGGAGGTCAGGTCGGTGTATCTGGCGGGGGCCTTCGGCAGCTATCTCGATTGGGAAAGCGCCGTGGCCATTGGACTGTTGCCGAAGGGGATTCCCATTTGCGCCTGCGGAAACGCTGCGGGCGTGGGAGCGTCCATGATCCTCCTTTCTGGGGAGGAATGGCGGCGGGGTTGTGAATGGGCCGGCCGCCTGATTCATGTGGAACTGGCGGAGGAACCGGAGTTTGCCGAAATCTTTCTTGAAGAGATGTATTTTCGCCGCGTTTAAGGATTTTGCTGTTGAAAGATAACTCCGGCTTGTTTTTCGTCGGGAAAGAAGATATACTATAAGATAAGAAATTTCATGTATCGGAGGAGGAAACACATGGCAGTCGATAGAAATTCGAAAGAATTCCAGGAACAAGTCAGAAAAGCCAAGAAAGTAAAATATACGATTCTGGGGATTTGTGTCTTGGCGGTGATCGTAGCAGTAATCATTCAGATGTAAGTCTGACATTCTCACATTTTAGACGCAAAAAAATGCCCGCGCATTGGAAAGAATGCGCGGGTCTTTTGTTTTGTCTCAGTTTTTCTTTTCCGGCAGGGGAATCTGCGCCACGATGATGGCGGCAAACATGATGCAGCAGCCGATCAGCTCCTTGGCGGAAAGAACCTCATGAAGGATGAAATAACCGCCGATAGCGCCGAATACGGATTCTAAACTCATCAAAAGCGACGCTACAGTGGGGTCGGTATCCTTCTGAGCAATCATCTGGAAGGTGTAACCCAGACCGGCGGAGAAAACGCCGCAGTAGAAGATGGCGAATCCGGCGGCAGTAATTCCTGCGATGTTGGGGGTTTCCGCAATGAAGGCGGCGACCCAGGACAGGACGCAGCAGACGAAGAACTGTAAAAACGACAGCTTCAAAGGATCGGCTTTTCCTGTAAAATGGTCGCACAGCAGAATATGTACAGAGAAACAGATGGAACACAAAAAGACGATGAAGTCTCCCATTTCAATGGTGAATCCCTCTTTGATGCAGAGGAGATACAGACCGACGGCGGATAATGCCACGCCAAGCCAGGTCAGCCAGGTGACCCTTTTCTTTAAGAACAGGCCGAATACCGGTACTAAAACGATGTACAGCGCGGTGATAAAAGCGGTTTTTCCGGCAGAGGTATACTGAATGCCAATCTGCTGAAAGGAGCTGGCCACAAACAGCGCGATACCGCATAGGATGCCGCCCCGCAGGGTCTGCTTTTTTTCCTCTTGGGATTCCTCTTCCGTGGGAGCGACGTAGTCGGGATTTCGCCTTTTCCTGCCTTCAAAGACGAAGATGATGAGAGCCAATGCCAGCGTGGCCAGCACGTAGCGGCACGCGCCGAAGGTAAACGGTTCGATGTGATCCATGCCCACCCGCTGGGCGGCGAAGGCCGTTCCCCAGATAATCGCGGTGATCAGCAGCAGCACATTGCCGAAGAGAGCTTTTCGATTCATACTATGACACCTCTTTTTGTCGATTTAAAATTACACTACAGATATCATTATACATGGGAAGCGGGGGAATTTACAACCCCCTTTCCCTGGGTTTGTGGGGGATTCCGCCGCACCGGCAGGGAAGTGTGAGAAAGGGCGGGGCGACCAAGGTGTGTTGGGCGGAAAACGGAAGATTGGACAGAGGCATGGGCGGCGTGGTAAGATGAAATAAAGAGACGAAGGAAGGAGAAGGACGCATGAACACACTGTTGGAACAATTTGACCCCAGTCCCCAGGCTATTTTAGAGCCTCATATGGTGGCGCCGCCCATGGAGGACTTTCCGGCAAAGGTGCTAACCTGCTATTCAAAAAAACTGATAGAACGGGTGTTGGAAGGCCGAAATGCGGAAATCATCTGCCGTCTGGATACGGAGGACGGCGGCGTTCCCGTGTACGGCTTTGAGGAGGAAGGCGTTCGCTACGGTCTTTACATGTCCCGGGTGGGCGCTGCGGCCTGCGCCATCAATCTGGAGGAAGTGATTTCCAGAGGCGCAAAAACCATCATGATGTTCGGTTCCTGCGGCGTCTTGGCGGAGGACATTCCCAAATGGGGAATCATCGTGCCTACGGCGGCGCTGAGAGACGAGGGCGTCAGCTACCATTACCTTCCTGCTTCGCATGAAGTGGAGTTTCCGCAGGAGACGGTGGAGGTCATCTCCCGCAGTCTGCAGCAAAACGGCGAGAAGGTGCGCTGCGGAAAGGTCTGGACTACCGACGCTATCTACCGGGAGACGGCGGAAAAGATGCGTTGGAGAAAGGAACAGGGGTGCATCGCCGTGGACATGGAATGCGCCTCGGCGCTGGCCGTGTGCAGGTTCCGGAATGTGCGGTTTGGCCAGTTCTTTTATACGGAGGATCTGCTCACAGAAGAAGCCTGGGACAGCCGCGGTCTTTCGGGTGGTGTAAAAGAACAGGCCCAGCGGCTGTTTTCTTTAGCGCTGGGCTGTTTGAAAGAACTGTAGTTTTTCCGGCGGCGCGGGACGCAAACGCGTACACTGCACAGGCCGTGTACACCGCGCCGGTCATATACGCCGCGTGTGTCGCGCCTATCCCATGAGGAAGGCGATGAGCATGATGTAGCCGGGAATCAGAACCATGCTGACCACGGTGGTAACAGCGATGGTCATGGCGGCAAACTCGTAATCCGCGTGGGATTCTTTGGCTACGATGCCAAGCTGGGTCATGGCGGGCATGACGGTCATGATGAGATAGACCTGCTTCGCCATCAGGGTCAAGGGCAGGTTCATCATGATGAGAAGTAAAATGCCCGGAGCCAGGATGAAGCGGTTGATAAGCAGGGCGACCAGCTCTTTGGAAGGCTTCAGCTGTTTCAAATCCATGTGGCGCAGCACGCTTCCCGTCATAATCATGGCCAGCGGCGTTGCGGTTTTTCCGATCTGCTGGAGAGGACTGAACAGGAAGTCGGGCAGGCTGACGCCCGCCAGCACCAAAAGGACGCCCAGAGCGAAACCCAAAAGCGGGGGAGAAGCCAATTTTTTCAGACCCTCTGCGCTGATCAGTTTGCTTTCCACACCGCCGTCTCTGCGCAGCAGATAAGCGCCGATGCTCCAAAACAGAACGGTATTGGCGATGTAATAGCTCATGGCGATGGGGGTAGAGCTTTCACCGAACAGGGAAATGGTCACGGGAAAACCGATGATGACGGTGTTGGAAAAGGCCATCACATTGATGAAAACACCGTGAATCTTCTTGTCTACTTTCAGCAGGCGCACTGCTGCGAAGGCCAGAGCCAGAAGTAAAAACAAAGCCCCAAAGGGTACCGGAAATAATTTCAACAAATCCAGTAAATCTTTCCGGGTAGGACATGTGGTCAATACGTTGGTCACCATGTAGCATGGAATGGCTACCCGCATGCAGAATTTGGAGAGAAAATCCTCTCCCGCCTTACCGAACCAGGATTTTTTGGCAATGGCAAAGCCGAAAGCCATCATGATCAGCAGGGGCAAAACGCTGGTCACGGCTTGTGCTAATAACGACATAACATACTCCCTCCTTTTACATTTTACTATGATACCATGTTTCCGTTCCGTTGTCATTGCGAAATGCGGAGGAATTTTGAGGAACTTGTCGGTTTCTGGGGTAAAGTGCGAAATACCAGAAACTTTCAAAAACTTTCAGGAAAATGTTGACTTTTTGTGGCTGAACGGATATGATGTGACTATGGTATAACGTCTTTGTTATGCCATCTTCTCAACGATGTAAGAAATGGGGGTACCATCATGAACACGGGTACAGTAAAATGGTTTAATTCGGAAAAAGGCTATGGCTTCATTGCCAACGATAACGGAGAGGGCGATGTATTTGTTCACTTTTCCGCGATTGTAGGGGAGGGCTTCAAGACGCTGTCGGAGGGACAGAAAGTTACATTCGACACCGAGCCGGATCCTAAGAATAGCAGCAAGCTGAGAGCCATCGATGTAAAAGTAGTTGAATAGCAAATAAAAAGAGCGGTCATAGACAGCTCTTTTATTTTTTTGCGTTTTTGATTGTGGCAACCGCGCCGGAAGCCGCTGCTGCGTCCGGCCGCCGCGGCTTCGTCTCAGCAGCTGCACCGGCAACTCCTGCGCTTCGCGCCGGGTTGGCTTACGCCTGCTCCTGTGCGGCCTGCTCTGCCAGTTCCTTTTGGTGCTGGCGGTTGTTGTAGATGAACATCAGCAAGGCCATACTCAGGATGATAATGTAACCAATGATGCTGTAACCGTCGGGAATTTGATTGAAAATCAGATAACCGGTCACGGCGCCGAACAAAATCTGCGAGTAGTCGTAGATGGAAATTTCTCTGGCGGGAGCGTAGCGGTATGCCGCGGTGATGGAGAACTGACCGCCCGCAGCGCATAAACCCGCCATCAACAGCATCAGAAGCTGCGAAGTGCTCAGCGGATGATAGTCGAAGATCAGATAGGGTACCACCGATACGCAGGAAAATACCGAGAAAAAGAATACAATCCTGGGGCCGGGTTCACCGCGCAGACCCAGGTGACGTACCGTGGTATAGGCTGCTCCGGCCGCCATGCCGCCGATGAAGCCGATGAGCGAAGCGAATAAATCCGTATTGGAGAAAGTGGGTTTCACGATAAACAGGCTTCCCACAAAGGCGAAAAAGACGGCAAAACCCTGGGCGGGCTTGCACTTTTCCTTCAGGAACAGCGCCGAAAAAATAACGCCGAAGAAGGGCGACATTTTGCTCAGCATGGTAGCGTCGGCCATGACCAGATGGTCTACCGCGTAGAAATTTCCCAGAATGCCGATGGTTCCGGTGACGGAACGAAGCAGCAGGAATTTGAAATTGCCTGGCTTCCAGCGAAAGGATTCCTGATTTTTCAGCAGGATGATCAGAGCAAACGCCGCTGCTACCAGATTGCGGAAGAAGCTCTTTTCGATGGAAGGGATATCCCCGGACAGACGAACGAACACGTTCATCATGGAGAAGCAGAAGGCGGAACAGATAATGCAGATCACGCCTTTGGTTTTTTGATTCATGATGCAACAACTCCTTATACAATACTCTCTTCCCGTTTCGGGCACGATGTTATTGTAGCACAAAGGGACAAAAGACGGCAAGAATATCCGTCAATGAAATTTAGAGAGAAAGGCAAAAAAGGTGAATCACATGGAACAAAGATTGAATATCGGTTGTCATTTATCCTCGTCCAAAGGATATTTATTCATGGGCAGACAGATGATGTCCATGGGTGGAAATACCTTTCAGTTCTTTACCCGAAATCCCCGGGGCAGCAAGGCCAAAGCCATCGATCCGCAGGATGCGGCGGCTCTCTGCCGGCTCATGGAGGAACAGCATTTTGCGAAAATTTTGGCGCACGCTCCTTACACCCTGAACCCGGCGTCGGCCGATCCCAAGGTGCGGGAATTTGCCCGGATGACCATCAAAGACGACTTGGAGCGGATGGAATACACGCCGAACCAGATGTATAACTTCCATCCCGGAAGCCACGTAGGCCAGGGAACGGAAGAAGGAATCCGCCTGATCAGCCAGCTGTTAAACGACGCGCTTACACCGGAACAGACCACCACGGTACTCTTGGAAACCATGGCGGGAAAGGGAAGCGAAGTGGGCGGCAAATTCGAAGAACTGGCGGAGATCATCAAACGGGTGGAGCTTTCGGAAAAGGTGGGCGTCTGTCTGGATACGTGCCACGTTCACGACGGCGGCTATGATATTGTGGGCAATCTGGAGGGCGTGCTTTCGGAATTCGACAGGATTATCGGCCTGAAACGGCTGAAAGCGGTTCACATCAACGACTCCAAAAATCCCCTTGCCAGCCACAAGGATCGCCATGAGGTTATCGGCGGCGGCCATATCGGCCTCGCAGCCTTTGAGCGGATCATCAATCACCCGCAGCTGCGGGGGCTGCCTTTTTATCTGGAAACCCCCAATGAAATCGCCGGTTACACGAAGGAAATCGCGGTGCTGAAAGGCCTGTACCGGTGAAGCGGATTCCCGGGTCTTGCATTTTCCGGTTAAGTTCGATACAATAGATGAAAATAAAGGAAAGGCGGCGCTGCTTTCCACACCGCCGCTTTTGTACGAAGGAGATAAGAATGAAGATTACGCCTGTCAAGGGGACTAACGATTATCTGCCGCAGGAAATGCGGCTGCGGGATTACTTACAGTCAAAGATTTTGGAGACGTATCTGGCCAGCGGCTTTGAACGGATTTCCACACCCATCATCGAAGATGCGGAAAATCTGGATAAGAGCGACGGCGGCGAGAACCTGAACCTGATTTTTAAAATTATGAAGCGGGGCGAAAAGCTGAACAAGGCGTTACATTCCGGCGCGCTGGATCAGCTGGCCGATTTGGGCCTGCGATACGATTTGACATTACCTCTTTGCCGATATTACGCTAACAATAGAAACGATCTGCCCAATCCGTTTAAAGTGATTCAGATGGATCGTGTTTACCGGGCGGAGCAGCCCCAGAAGGGGCGTATGCGCGAGTTCGTTCAGTGCGATATCGACATCATCGGTTCTTCCTCTGCCACCTGTGAAATCGAATTGATCGACACTACGGCCAAGGCGCTGCTGGCCATCGGCATGAAGAACTTCCGCATTAAAATCAACGACCGGCGGATCTTGAAGGACATTCTCATGGCGGTAGGCTTTGCAGAAGATGCCCTTGACAGCGTCTGCATCACTTTCGACAAGCTGGATAAAATCGGCGTGGAAGGCGTAAAAGGGGAACTTGCGGAAAAGGAATTTGATGCCGGGGTGGTAGAAGCCTTCGGCAAGATGTTAGAGCGCACGCCCTTCACTTTGGACGTGGCCAGAGAATATTGCGGCGACCCCACGTATATCGATGCGTTATCCGGGATCATCGACAGCGCCAATCAGCTGTCGGAGGGGAAGTACGACGTGTACTACGACAAGTCTCTGGTTCGCGGTCAGGGTTATTACACCGGCACCATCTTTGAAATCGAAAGCGTGGATTTCGGAAGCTCCGTGGGCGGCGGCGGCCGTTACGACAATCTGGTAGGCAAGTTCATCGGCGATTCCGTTCCGGCCGTGGGTTTTTCCATCGGCTTTGAGCGGATTTTCAGCATCCTGTCTCAGCAGGAATATCGAATTCCCGACGGCCGCCGGAAGGTGGCGGTGCTGTACGATGAACCGCAGATCACAGAGGCGGTGGCCTTTGCCAACGGTTTGCGAAAAGAAAAGAACCTCGACGTCTGTCTGTTCATCAAACCCAAAAAGGTGGGCAAGCTGATCAACCGGCTGGAGGGTCAGGGCTTCCAGGGTTTTTGCTTCCTGGACGAAGAACGCCGGATCAAGTGGTTTGGAGAAGAATAAAAACGAATCGAAAACATAAAAACGTCCGGCGCTTTCCCTTTTTCGGGGATGACGCCGGACGTTTTTTGTGGTGCCGTATCAGACGCTTTTCTGCGGTGCTGCGCCGGATTATCGAATGGTAATCTGGCGGGTTTCAGGCTGTGCCGGAACCTCCTTCGGCAGCTTCAGCTTCAGTACGCCGTCGGTGTATTCGGCATCGATATTGTCCTTGGCAATACCGGTCAGGTCAAAGCTTCTGGAGAAAGAACCGTATCTGCGCTCTCTGCGAACGAAGTTTTCCTGTTTTTCTTCCGCTTCTTCCCTGTGCTCGGCACGGACGGTCAAGGTGTCCGCATCGATATCGATTTTGATTTCTTCTTTTTGGAAACCGGGCAGATCGGCCCGCAGCTCGTAGTGATCGCCCTGATCCACGATATCGGTACGGAAGCAGGAGACATCAGAGGAAAGTCCTCCGAAGAAGTTGCGCTCCAAATCGTCCAGATAGTGGAACACGCTGTTTTCATTCTGTCTAAAAGGTCTCAATTCTAACATGGTAAATCCCTCCCTTATTTATGTGGCATCCCTGCCCGCGGCAGCGGTTTCGGGGGTGTCGATTTCGTTTGATATTTATATGATAACCGGTTTTTGAACGTTTAAACATAAAAATTAGCACTCTCAATGAAAGAGTGCTAATTTTGTGTTTCGACGTTAGTTTACTCCATTCATTTCTCGAAATCATCCTTTTACTTTGCTTCTGATTTCATCTTGTATGCAAAAGCCTTTTCGCCAATCAACTTCCCAAAATTGAAAATATATTGATTTTGGGAAATAGATGTGACATAATAAATTTAAGAGGTGATTTTATATGAAGCTGATTGAAAGAAAACAATACTTAGATAAAATGGTGGGCGTTATCGGTACCCCCGATATTAAAGTGCTGACCGGTGTAAGACGCTCAGGCAAATCGAAACTGTTGGAAGCTTTCAAATCTTATGTGCAGAAAAATATTCCGAACGCTAATATCATTCACATCAATTTTAATCTGTCTAAATATGACAATTTGAAAGGATACAAGGCTCTTAACGAATATATCGAAAGCAATTATGCAGAGGATAAGGAAAATTTTGTTTTAATTGACGAAATCCAAATGTGCAACGGCTTTGAACTGTGCATAAACAATCTGCACGCAACCGAGATGTACGATATTTACATCACTGGATCAAATGCTTTTTTGCTCAGCTCGGACTTGGCAACCCTGTTTACCGGCAGAACCTTTGAAATCAAGGTATATCCTTTTTCCTTTGCGGAGTATGTTCAATACTTCGGTCTAACCGACAAATATACAGCTTTCGACAGATATATGCTTGAAGGCGGTATGTCTGGCTCATATTTGTATAAAGAACAGGAAGACAAATTTGATTATATTGAAAATGTTTTTGATACATTGATTTTAAGAGACATAAGGCAAAAATATAATATCAAAAATCCCGCCTTGATGGATCGAATTTCTCAGTTTTTAATGGATAATGTATCTAACTTAACTTCCGCAAGAAGTATTGCAGATACACTCACATCAAATAAAGATAAAATCAATCATAAAACAGTCGGCAATTACTTGAATTATCTTTGTAATGCTTTTGCTTTCTATAAAATACGCAGATATGATATTAAAGGCAAAAAGTATCTGACAACCAATGATAAGTATTATTTAAGCGACCACGCTTTCCGTTATGCAAAGCTCGGCATAAAAAACTTGGATAATGGCAGGGTGATTGAAAACATCGTTGCGATGGAACTGCTCAGACGCGGCTATGAAGTTTATGTCGGCGTCTTGTACAAAAAAGAGATTGATTTCGTGGCGCTTAAAAGAAGCGAGAAGATTTATATTCAGGTTTCAGATAATATAACTTTGCCGGAAACATTTAAACGAGAAGTAGAACCTCTGCTTAAAATAAAAGATGCCTATCCTAAAATAGTGATAGCACGGACGAGAAATCCCGAATATCAATACGAAGGCGTTAAAATTGTTGATGTGGCAGATTGGCTGCTGGGCAAATAACTGTTTCGCAAAAATGAATTTTATTCGATTTTGTGAAATAGTAATTCAAAAATATGGAATAAATATGAGGTAGAGCATGGAACGAATCAAACGAGCCTGGCGGCAGTTTCAGCTTCTCTTTGTGTGGGAGCCGGAAGAAGGGGTAAGGCTGGACTTTTCGTGGTCGCCGTTTGGGTGGCTTTTGGCGGTTATGAGAGTCAGTCATAGAGAATTTTATGTAAGTCATCCCGAACATGGGGTTCATATGATTTTATTGCACATGGCGCCGGTACTCATTGTCTTTCTCATGCTGCGCCTGAGTCCGAAGAACCGTTCCGTTTTCAAGCACAATCCCGATATGAAAATCGTGTTTTGGCTGATGCTTCTGGGAATGCTGGCCGCCATCATGCTCATATCCTCTCACATCTGGATTGCCTACTTTAAGATGGGATGAACGAAGCGCTGCGCACCCAATTCAGCATATAGCGTGCCGCTTTTCCGCTTCAACGCAAACCAAAACCTCCGGCAGAATTTCTGCCGGAGGTTTTTTGTGGAACGACTGCCGGATTTGGCAGCCGTGCCGTTTTTTCTTTCCTTGCGATTTACGTGATGGTTTCGCTGTGCATAGGTTCCGGCAATTACAGGAACTGCTTCATGCCGTATTTTACGTTTCCGCGGATGCCGTGGGTGGTCTCTGCGTGGTACAGGGAGCTGATGATAGCTTCTTCCACCGCTTCTACGCTGGCTTCGAACAGCTCATCCAGCAGGTCGTCGTGAGCCATCTTCACATCCAGGAAGTACTTGTCGCTGTAGTGGGGCAGGTGATTTCCGGTGCTGAAGGCTAAAGCGATGTCGCCGGAGCCGTTGCCGGAATAAGAACCTACGCGGCCTAAGGAGATCATGGCTCTCTTGGCTACGCGGCGCAGCTGACGGTCGGAAAGCGGCGCGTCGGTAGCGATGATGATGATGATGGAACCCTTGTCCTTCTTGGCTTCTTCGCTCTTTAAGAACGCGTCTACCTTGGGGCCTAAGAAGTTGTCGCCTACCCGCAGATTGTCGTCAGCGCCGAAGTTGGACATGACCAGAGCACCTACGATGTAGTCCTTGCCGTCCATCTTCACCTTTCTGGAGGAGGAACCGATGCCGCCCTTTACGCCCAGACAGCACATGCCGGTGCCGGAACCTACCACGCCTTCTTCAAAGGTATCGGAGGCGTTGGCCAGAGCCTGCAATACGTGTTCTTCTGTTACGTGCAGGCCGCGGATGTCGTTGAGAACGCCGTCATTGCACTCGGTGACTACGCAGTTTACCGTACCGGTTTCCACGCCGATGTCGGGGTTGCGCTCCAGCATATACTTAACAGAAGCGGTCAGGGCGGTACCTACGCTGAGGGTGTTGGTCATGATGATGGGGGATTCCAGTGTACCCAGCTCATCGATCTGTACCAGGCCGACGCTCTTTCCGAAGCCGTTGATGACGGCGGTACCCGCCATCAGCTTGTCGTGGAACAGGTCGCCCTCGTGGGGGATGATGGCCGTGACGCCGGTTTTTACGTCGCCGTCGTTTAATGTGACGTGTCCCACTTTTACGCCGGGAACGTCAGTGATCAGATTCTTGTCACCCTTCGGCCACTTGCCCAGGGAAATTCCGCTTTCTTTGCTTAAACCCATTTCTTTACCTCCGAAAATCAGTTTCGTACTTTATAACAAACGCCGGGATTGGCGGTCGTATCTTATTGGTTGTCGGTCATTTGTTCGTTATTTGTCCGCTTTCGCGTTTTTCGTGCCGCCCGCCGGGCAACGGCTTTCCACGTTCTGCACTGCAGAACGCTTTTCCATATCTAAAAGCTGCTGCTTCAGGGAAAGTCCCATGGCGAAGCCAGTCAAAGAACCGTTGGAACCCACCACCCGGTGACAGGGAATCACAAAGGGAATGGGGTTGCAGTGGTTGGCCATGCCCACGGCGCGAAAACCCCTGGGAGAACCCACAGCCTCCGCAATGTCTTTATAGGTGGCGGTTGTGCCGTAGGGGATGTCCTGCAAGGCCTTCCAGACTTTCTTTTGAAAGGGCGTTCCCGCAGGAGCCAGCGGCAGGTCAAAGCTGCGGCGATTGCCTCGGAAATATTCCTGCATTTGCGTCACCGCTTTGCGCAGCAGCGCCGTTGGGGGAACTTGCTCTTCGTATGCTTCTTTGGGCGGCTCCTCCTCTGCATAGACGTGCATGGCGGTAATGGCGCCGTCCGTTTCTTCGATCATCAGATAGCCGAAGGGGGTAGGAGCGTAAGTTCTGTACATTGTAAAACCTCCTTACATTGGCCGAAATGCGGCCTTTATGCGAAGACCTCGCGATCTCCTTCAAAATAGCGCATAGTGACGCTGCGGGAGCTGGTCAAAAACAACAGTGTGGTATAGCACAGGTCGAATTCCATGATATCGCCCACCTGTAAGTCGCCGGAATATTCCTCGATATCCAGAATGGTGTGGTCGCTGGAACCGCCTAAAACCTCCACGCCGGAATCTCTGGGAAGCAGCTTTTCAATACTGCCCAGATCCAGCTTGCCGATGCCTAAAAGCGCCCGGCGACGGATGCCCCGATCCACGTAGGTGGGGAAATTTCCAAAGGCGTCCATGAAGATCTTTCCCACCGGATGACTGGGCTTGTCTTTCACTTCGATGACCTGCGCTTTTAAAGTAAAGGCATCCATGCGGAGATACTGCATGTTGGTGATCTTCCAGTCCACCTGCAAATCGCGGCCTAACAGGATGTTCTCACCGATGCGCAGATGGTTGATGCGCGCAGGCATTACGCCGTCGTTGAGCAGGACGAAGGAGCTGGTAGCGCCCCCGGAAATCCATTCCAACCGGCGGCCGATCTGCGCTTCCACCGCTTCCGCGTAAGCGATCAGGTCGTTCATCTTTTCCACAGTGGGTTGGATGGAACCGTAGCATCCCAGATTCGTGCCGATTCCGGCTAATTCCAGTCCCGGCATTTGGCGTTCTACGCGGGTGCAGGCCTCCACCAATTCATCGCGATTCCAAAATCCTTCCCGCAGATCGCCCAGATCGGCCATGACGATGATTTTCAGCTTTTTATTCTGTTTCAGGCACTCATCATTTAACGCCTGCAATGTGGCTGGCTCGCTGGCTAAAGCGATGTCGCAGATGCTGACCACGTTGGGGATTTCACAGAGCATGGGGATGCGCAGCAAAAGCAGCGGTTTTTGGATTCCCGCCATTTTGATATCGTATAGCTGTTCCAGTCGGGAAGAGGCAATCTGATCGCAGTCGCCCTCTGCAAACTGGCGTACCAGCGGCATCTTTGCGTTGACGCCCTTGATGACGCCGGCGACGGTCACATCGGCCTTATGGCACCGGCTGGTGATATTCTTTACATTCTCTCTCAAAACGTCCAATTGGCATTCTACCAAGGGGTAGGGAGCCGGTGTGTAGTTCATATGTGTCGTTCCTCCGAAGCCCGTACACGTTTGCGGGCAGATAGTAAATGAATCAATAATTATCTTTATTATACTACAAATTTTTTCGGATGGATATGGAAAATGTCAAGATGATTCAGAAGATTTGCGCGCAAGCGGAAGCTGTGATAAGATGAAACGTAGAAAAAAGGGTAAGCGCCTCTGTGCAAAGGAGATGGAGCATGGCATCGTTGGAAGGAACAAAATTAGCAATCGGCGGAAATCGAACGGAATATGCCCTCATTGACGCAGCGCGCTTTCTCTGCGCGCTGCTTGTGGTGGCCATCCACACAAGACCGCTGAGCACCTATACAGAATTGGGAAATTTTTTGCTGGATAAGGGAATCTGCCGCGTTGCCGTACCTTTTTTCTTTGTGGCATCCGGCTACTTCTGGGCGAAAAACCCCATGACGGCGAAACATCTGGGGAAATTTCTGCGGCGGGTGGCACTGCTGTATGTCCTGTGGACGGCCGTCTACTATCCCATTGTGGCGGAAAGTCAGGATATGAACCACTACCTTCGGCGCTGCCTGCTCAGCGGCTCTTATTATCATCTTTGGTATTATCCGGCCATGATTACGGCGGCGGTGCTGACGTTTTGTGCATGGAAGCTTTTCGCATCCGAGACCGCTATGGCTTCCCAACCCTCCAAGGCTGCCAATTCCTCCGGGAACTCCGGCTGGCCGGTGATAGCCGCAGCGTTTTTCTTTTATATCGTAGGCTGCATGGGTGAATCCTATTACGGCCTGTTTGCAGGTTTTCCCGGGGTGGTGAAGTGGGCGGAAGCCTATTTTGCCCTGTTTTGGAGCACGCGAAGCGGATTGTTCTTCGGTTTCTTCTTCTTTGCGCTGGGAACGTTCCTTCAAAAGAGGGGGTGGCGCATGAATCGAAATCGGGCGGGGGCGGCTCTTCTCATCAGCCTGGCTTTGATGTTTGCGGAGATTATGACGTTACGGCGTCTGGATATTGCAAAAGACTACAATCTGTATTTTTCGCTGATTCCGGCTACCCTGTTTCTGTTTCTCTGGCTCATCGGGGAACCGTTCGGCGGCGAAAAGGCGTCCGGCAGCAGGAAACCGGCGCAGAGCGGGAAATCGTCTCGCGGCGAAATCGTTGGCGCAGAGCGGGAGGCGCTTTTCGAAAAAGCGCCGGTTGCCTCACCGATTTGGAGAATGCTGCGAAAGAGCAGCGTTTTGATCTACGGCATCCATCTGTGGTTTAAATATTATGGCTTGAAATACGCGGAAATGGTGATGGCGGGGACGGCTACTCAGGGCGCGGGGGCGCAGGTGCAGCGGATGGCGGAGCTGTTTGTCAATAACAGTTTCGTGCAGTATCTGGCGATCTGCGGCCTTTCCATGGCCTTTGCGGCGGCAATTCTGGCGTTGGAGAGGATTCCGGCTTTGCGGTTTTTAAAGTATTTGTATTGAGGAAATGGACAGGCGACATGAAGGAGAGAACGGAACAAATTCATAGGCTGGACAAAGCTGCGCAGGGAGAGAGGCTGCCGGAGAATATAAAACTGCCGGAGAATATGGTTTTGCAGTCCGACGAGAAAGGACTGTCGCTGGTATCCGGCGACCAGGTGCTGCGGGGAGACTTTGTGCGGATGCTTCCACGGCTGAAACAGAACAATCTGTCGAAGGAACTTTTGGTGCGGGCGGCAAAAATAAAAAGCGCCAAGGGCGCTTTGCGGGCAATCGACGCGACTGCCGGTTTGGGCGAAGATGCGCTGCTTTTGGCGGCGGCGGGGTTTCACGTAACGCTTTACGAGAAAAATCCCATCATTTATCAGCTGTTGGACGACGCCATGAAGCGGGCGGCGGAAGTTTCCCAGCTGGCGGAGATCGTGTCGCGAATGGAGCTTTTGCAAGGAGACAGCGTCTGCGCTATGAAGGAACTGGCCGCGTCGCCGGACGTGATTTTGCTGGATCCCATGTTTCCCGAAAGACAAAAGAGCGCGCTGGTGAGAAAAAAGCTGCAAATCATACAGAAGCTGGAGCTTCCCTGCGGAGACGAAGCGGAGCTGCTTGCGGCGGCAATGAAAGCGCAACCCAGAAAAGTCGTCATCAAACGGCCGCCCAAGGGACCGTATCTGGCAGGCGTAAAGCCGGATTATTCCCTGACGGGAAAGGCGGTTCGGTTCGACTGCATCGTTTCACAGAAATCTTTGTCCGCCTGGGTTTCCCAGCGTTTGCCCGACTGCGTTAACGTTAAAGATTTGCAATCAGGCGCAGCAGATCGCTGAAAATCCCGTAGCCGGTCTGCAAAATCTCGGGGTTGTGTTCCACGATGGACAGCTTTCCCATGAGGTCGGTGGTGATGGAGACTACCGAAGAGGTTCCGTCGATGTTGGCAAGCAACTGATCCCGCGGCACTTCTACGGGTTTTACCGTGGCGGTCACCCGGCGGGCGGCGGCCTTCTGACCGGTGTTTTCCGACGCATTTTCCGATGCATTTTCTGACGTGTCGGAAAACGCGCCGTGGCAGATCAGCTTGATCACGTTTCCCCGGGAAGCGGCGGCGCGGATGTCATCTTCTGTAATGTGTGCAATTCCGATGCGATCCACATCGTTGGGCGTGATGTCTGCGCCCATCAGTACGTTTAGTAAAGCCGTCAGCTTGGCGGCGGCGTCCCAGCCTTCCATATCCATGGAAGGGTCAGCTTCTACAAAGCCGCGGCGGCGGCCTTCTTCCATCGCTTCTTCATAGGGAACGCCTTTGGCCATTTCCTCCAAAATGAAATTGGTAGTGGTGTTTAAAATGCCGTGAACTTCGGTGACGGTGCAGAAGCGCAGGGTTTCGTCCACCAGATTGAAGATGGGAGTTCCGTCCATGACGGTGGTCTCATAGTAGAAGTGGACGCTATTTTTTTCGGCCAGATCCCGAAGCTGCCGAAATGCCCAGGCGATGGGACCTTTGTTGGCGGTGATGGCGTGTTTGCCGCGGGAAATCGCCGTTTGCAGATGGGAGATCGCCGGTTGGCCGGAGAAGATTCGCAGAGGAGTCAATTCCATTAACACGTCATAGTCAGCTTCCCGCGCTATGGTCATGGAAGCCGGTTCACCGGCGCAATGGCAGTCGGCGTAAAGCGGTTCGTAATAATCGGGATGATCTGCGGGGAAACTACCCGTTTCCCGAATCAGGCGAAGAGCCTCTTTGAGATCGAGTCCCCGCGGTTGAACCATACAGCCCCGGGAACCGGTGGCAATGGCGGTGACGCGCACATCCACACCGTATTTGTCGCAGATCTGTTGGTGTTTGTCCAAGAGGATTTCGGCGAAGGACTGGCCGGCATTGCCGAAACCCAGCATAGCTACCTTTAGCGTTTTCATGGGAAACTCCTTTCCGTGAGCCGTCCGCCTGGGGACGGCGTTAAAAAAAGCCGGCGCAGAGAAATTGGCCGGCATTGCATATTACCGTTTGATTTTTTTTGTGGTGGTCTTTTCGAATTCGGTATCCCGCAGCTTAAATCGTTTCACCCGTTTGTAGGTGGACATCTGGTCGTTGGCGGCGTCGATTTCCTGTTTCATCAGAGCCTTTAGTTCTTCCTGACTGACATCGCCGCCCTTCTGTTCGCGAATGGCTTCGGCATTGGGGAAGATTTCCGCCCAGACGATGGTTTCGCCCGTCTTTTCGTCATCCATTCCACGCACCACCACTTCCTCGATAAAGGGACTCTTGCTCAGATAGAACTCCACTTCCTCGGGGAAGATGTTCTTTCCGTTTTTGGTGACGATGACGTTCTTTTTCCGTCCGGAAATATACAGGAATCCGTCTTCGTCCAGATAGCCGTAGTCGCCGGTGTAAAGCCAGCCGTCTTTCAGAACCTTAGCGGTTTCTTCTTCGTTTTCATAGTATCCCAGCATGACGGAATCGCTCTTGCAGACGATTTCGCCGATGCCGTTTTCATCCTGATCCACGATTTTCAGAACGGTGCCCGGCAGGGGAAGTCCCACGGAAGCCGGTTTGGAATAGCGATCCATGTTGACGGCGATGATGGGGGCGCATTCCGTCATTCCATAACCCTGGAAGATGTTGAAACCCATGGCTCTGAAATC
>CANEEC010000027.1 GCA_947426455.1 uncultured Clostridia bacterium
TGTCGTAATCCGCCTGCACTGCGGCCAGGAACTGATCCGCGGACAGGATTTCCACGCCGTCGGTGAAAATGGCGTAGAGAGAATCGGAGACGGACAGAACGCGGTTAATGGCGTAGCTGCTCACTTCATAGGTGCCGTCGGCATTGGCGGTATCCGATACCTCTTTGGGATGCAGGATAATTTGCGGCGATCCGTCGGCCGCAGCGCTCAATTCGATGGAACCCACCAGATGTTCGGCGCCGTCGGTAAGAAGCTGAGAGGTATAGTCGTTTTTTAAGTATTCCGGCGTCAGCTCGCCCTCTTTGAGGGTTTCTTCGCCTTCAGGTCCGCCGCAGGCGGTAAGACACAGGAGGAATACCAGCAAAAATACACAGGAGAGTTTGAAAAAACCATTTCTTTTCATATGCGAAGCCTTTCTTGAAATATGTAAATGAAACAGGTAAAATATTGACATTTCAATATCTTTATTTTAGTATGAGAGATAGTATTTTTCAATGGGTTTTAGCGATGTCACAGAAGTGTAATAATACCTGTGAAATCCACCTAAAAATATGATATGATAGGGCGAAGTCGAATATCAGAAGAAAGTGAAGAGCAGCATGAAATATCAAAAGGTGGTTTCGGGCGTATTCCTGCGGCGTCCCAACCGGTTTATCGCCGATGTGCTGGTGGACGGCAGAGAAGAACGGGTACACGTGAAAAACACCGGAAGGTGCAGAGAACTTCTCCTTTCGGGTGCGGCGGTGATTCTGGAGGATATGCGGAATGGCCGGCAGGAGCGGAAAACCGCCTTCGATCTGATCGCCGTAAAAAAGAAGGGCGACGGCGGCGAAACATGGGTCAATATGGATTCTCAGGCGCCTAATCGGGTGGCGGAGGAAGCGCTGCGGGCGGGACGCCTTGGGGTTCTTCTCGGGGGAGCATCCCCCGCGTTGATCCGGCGGGAGGTGACCTACGGAAATTCCAGATTCGATCTGTATGCGGAGGCGGACGGAAGAAAGACTATGATCGAGGTGAAGGGCGTGACGCTGGAATGCGGCGGAACGGCCATGTTTCCCGATGCGCCTACCCAGCGCGGCGTCAAACATATTAGAGAATTGATTCGAGCCAGGGAAGCGGGATATGAAGCGGCCGTTCTGTTTGTAATTCAAATGGAACGGGTGCAGCGGTTTCGACCCAACTTCGCCACCCATCCGGAATTCGGCCGGGCGCTGCGGGAGGCACGAGAGGCCGGCGTAGGGATCTTTGCTTATAGCTGCAGGGTGGAGCCGGATTCACTGACGCTGAATCGTCCGGTGCCGGTGGAATTGTAATTTACATTTGTACGGTGGGAGGAACGACCGATGAACGTAGGGTTTTCTTTCTTTTTTAATAATATCCTTTTAGGTGTGGGATTGGCTATGGACGCTTTTTCCGTCTCTTTAGCCAACGGACTGCACGAACCGCAGATGAAAAGGGGAAAAATGAGCCTGATCGCCGGCGTGTTTGCCTTTTTTCAGGCGTTGATGCCCATGGCTGGCTGGGTTTGCGTCCATACCGTTTTACAGTACTTCCGTTCCTTTGAACGGTTGATTCCGTGGATCGCCCTGTTACTTTTGGGATATATCGGAATCAAGATGATCCTGGAGCGGGACGAGGGGGCGGATTGTACCTGCCAACGGCAAAATGTGGGCGTCGCCACGCTTTTGGTGCAGGGAGTCGCCACCTCCATCGATGCGCTGTCCGTGGGTTTTACCATCGCCGATTACGGCTTTGTTTCGGCGCTTTTAGCAGCGCTCATCATCGCGGCGGTAACCTACGTTATCTGCCTGGGCGGATTGTCCATCGGCAAGAAAGCGGGAACAAGACTGGCCGGCAAGGCCGGTGTATTAGGCGGGGTAATCCTGATTTTCATCGGCGTGGAAATTTTCCTCACCGGTCGGTGAGATGTGCCGGGCAAATGTCGATGGGTGCGAGGCAAGCACCGGTGAGATGCGTCGGACAAGCACGCCGCGAGCGAACGCAGGAAAGGAGCTGCCGGAGCAGCTCCTCTTTTATTACAGCCCTTCCTTGGAAGGAACGGACTTACAGATTGATGCAGCTGTTGCAGGTGTGGGTTCCGGTGAGAACCCGAGCGATGTTTCCGCTGCAGCCGCAACCGAAGTCGCAGTTGGAGCTACCGCAGCCGCATCCGTTATTGCAGCCGCAGTTGGAATTGCCGCAGCCACAGCCGTTGTTGCAGCCACAGTTGGAATTGCCGCAGCCACAGCTGTTATTGCAGTCGCATCTGTCGTCGCAGCCACATCCGGTGTTGACGCCGCCTACGGCGTTGCCGCAGCCGCAGCCACGGTCGGCCGTACCGCGGGAGGTGCCGCAGGCGCAGTCATCGGCGAAGGGATCGCAGTCGTCCTCTTCATCGTTTGCGCTGTCCAGTGCCTCTTGAGTGCCGTCGCAGGGAATCATAGCTTCGCAGGCGGTGACGCAGAACAAGGACTTGCGAACGACTTCTACGGCGATGGTGGGGTTGATGACCATGGTGCCGCTGAGAACCAAATTGGAAGAAACGGCGGTACATTCGTCGTCGCTTCTGGAATTCTGAACGGTCAGAATCGGGTTTAAAATCCGTGCCGCGGCGCCGAACTGGAAGCGGATTTCAGGAGCCACCTGGTTGATGGAGCAGGGCAGGCTCAGTTTGGGAATGGCAAAATCGGAAGTGGAATTCTTGGGAAGAGCTACAAAGGTGCCATTCTTATTTACGAACTCCGCACGGAAGCAGCAGCTCTTGCCGCCGGTGCTGACTACGCCCTCTAAGATGATGCGGAAGCGAATCATCCAGGGACCGATGTGACTGGCCAGGAAGAAGGTCTTGGTAGGCAGACCGTTTTCTATGCAGGCGCAGTGCTGCACGCGGGAAATCAGATTGGCGGTGGATGCCACGTACTGACCGTTTTGTGTGGAGATGGAATCCACAGGGATGCCGTTGACCGTTACCTGGTTGGGGTTGATGTTGCAGTGCAGCGCCAACTGTTCCACCAGCACCACGGCGTTGGTTACAGTAAAGGTAGAGGAGCAATCCACATTGCAGTTATTGCAGCAGCCGTCCGGATCGTTGGCCGTCAGGCGAACCGTGTAGTCGTGGGGACAGGTGTTCAGGTCTAACAGCAGGGGACAGCTTTCGCCTTTATTGTAAGAAAAAACCTTATCCAAATACACCAGATTGGATTTGGCGGCGGAAAAATTCAGCCGGTCGTGATCGATATTGGTTCCGCACAGGGAACCGAGATGGGAACATGTGCTCATATTTGAATACCTCACATTGTTAAAATGCTATTGCCGAAGGTGGCAAACGCCCTGCGGCGGTTTCCGAAGAGCGCTGCCGCCGGCAATATGTAAGTGAGGAGAAAACATGAAACTTTCGCGTCTCGGTTTCAATATATGCGGCAGGGGCGGAAACGGCACCGATTTTCGAAAAAAAGAAAAAATAAAAGAAATGAAAAACCTGAAGAAAACCACGGAAAGGATTCGTTATAATAGATGAAAAGGGGTAAGGCTTAGAGATGAAGGAGGTGACGATCATTCTGAGCCGAGACAATGAAATACTGGAACGCTGGATGAAAACGTATTCGGGTCTGATCTTCACCATCTGTCATTCCATGACGGGAGATTACTTCCAAAGCGAAGACCTGGCACAGGAAACCTTTGTTTCCGCCTATCGGGCAATGGGGAGCTTCGATGGGAAAAATGAAAAGGCCTGGCTGGTGAAGATCGCCACGAATAAATGCCGGGACTACTTGAAAAGCAGCGCCCGAAGGAGCGTACCAACGGAGGATCAGGTGTTCGACACGTTGAGAGACACCGCGCCGCTTCCGGAGGAGGAAGCGGTGAACGAGGAACTTTCGCAGCGGCTTGCACGGCTTTGCGATTCCCTCCGCGAACCCTACCGGACGGTGGCTACGGAATATTTCATCCATCGAAAGCATCCGAAGCAGATTGCGCAGGAGATGCAGACCAATGTAAAAACGGTGCAGACGCAATTTTACAGAGCGCGCGCCATGCTCCAGAAACTTTGGAAGGAGGAACAGCTATGAATCATTTACAAATAGAATCGCATATGACAGAGGAACAGCTTCTGCGCATGTGTAAAAGAGCTGCGACGCCGGAAGAAATGGATCGCTTTCTGGAACACATTGCGGGCTGCGACAGATGCGCGAAGCGGATGGCGGAAATCTTTGAAGAAGGACCGATGTTGGAGGTGACGCCCATGTTTTACGAAAGCGTGCGGCGGGAAATTGAGCAGACGTCGGAGGAACGGCAGATCGTGACGCTGCCGCGGACTGTGAGAAAGACGGCGGCAAAACAGGCGGTGGCGGTAAAACAGGAACATACGCCGAGAGCCTTTCGCAGCTATCCGTTTAAAGTGGTACTGGCGGCCTGCGTAACGCTGGTGCTGATGAATGCAGGCGCGTTCGGAGCCTACATGGGAAGACCTACGCAGAGAAACGACTTTCTGGATAAGTCCACGATGCCGTTAGAGCGGATCAGCCGCCAATGGATGGACACATCGCAGCGATGGAACGATATAATGGAGGGAGAATTGTCGATATGATAAAGAAGAGAGGAAGATTTTTAACCCTGGTATTTTCCATGGTGCCGGGCATGGGGCACATGTGGAACGGTTTTATGAAGCGAGGCATATCGTTTATGGGGCTGTTTTTCGCCATGTGGTTTTTCGCATCCTGGCTGAACATCTGGCCCATCAGTATCATGATGCCGGTGGTTTGGTTCTACGCCTTTTTCGACTGCATCAACATCCGATTTCAGGACGACCAGGATTTTTACGCTCTGCATGACGACTATCTGTTCTCTGTAGGAGATGTGATGAATCTGACCATGAGCAACCGTCGGGTCAAGCTGATCGTGGGCGTGACGCTGATCGCCGTCGGTCTGTGCGTTCTGTGGCAGAACGTGCTGCTGCCGGTGCTGTACCAGCTGGGACTCACCGAAGAAATGTGGCGTGTGATTCACGGGATCGGAACCGTGGTTCCCAGAATTATTGTGGCTTTGATCATCATCTGGTTCGGCTTTAGCCTGATTCGCGGCAACCGCCGGGGAGAAAAGTATGCCATCAACGAACAGGAAAAAGCCCGGGCTAAGGACGTAGAATATACGCAGGTGGACGAACATGAACGGGCGTAGAGTGGGGACGCTGACCCTGGGCGTGGCGATGATGGCCGCGGGAATTCTGTTTCTCGTATGGATCTTTGCGCCTCAGGCGGTGGATATCTGGTTTTGTCTGAAATTCTGGCCGGTCATCCTGATCCTGTTGGGCGGAGAGGTTCTCTGGAGTTACGCCTTTGCCGCCCAGGAAAAGCTGCGCTATGACGGCGTGGCCATGGTGCTTCTGATCTTTCTGGTGATGTGCTGCTTTACGGTGGCCGGAATCTGGAGCGCGGGAAGCCATTGGGTTCACTTTTAAAAGGGGTTACGACGCAATTCATATGAGCTGCCGCCGGACAACGAAGTTTTTTGAACCTTCGTTTGTCCGGCGGCAGCTCTTTTTTGCTCCACTTTCCTCCACCGACTTATTTTGTTGACTTCAAAAAACAGGATACAACATCTTGTGTTTTTTGTCGACGAAGGGTGAGAGAAATGGAGGAGAGTGGTGTAAAATGGTTGTCTTATCCCAATTTTTTGCTTAATTTTCTTGAAAAGTGGAGGAAAGTGGTTTATAGTAAAGATGCTAAACTGAGAAAGGTGGGTACAAGGCTCGTGCTGATGGGTGAGTTCCAAAACTCCATAGACGCCAAAGGTCGCATGATCGTTCCGGCGAAGTTCCGCGACGAACTGGGTTATAAGTGCGTCCTGACAAAGGGTTTGGATCAGTGCCTGTACATCTATCCCATGAACGAATGGGAAAAGCTGAAAGAGAAATTGGCCACCCTTCCCATGTCCGATTCGGAAGCGCGAAAATTTGTACGGTATATGTACGGAAACGCACAGGAATGCGAGATCGATAAACAGGGCCGCATTTCCATCGTCCCCGCGCTGCGGGAATACGCAGGAATTGAAAAGGAACTGGTCACCGTGGGTATTCTGGATAAAGTGGAAATCTGGAGCAAACAGATCTACGAAAGCGGCGACAGCGGAATGGATCAGAAACCCAGCCAGTTTGCGGATCAAATGAAAGCCTACGGCATATAAAAGGGGGCGACCGGCATGGAATTTCGGCATGTGTCGGTCATGTTCAGCGAGTGCATGAAGATGCTGAACATTCGGCCTGACGGCATTTATGTAGACGGTACTCTGGGCGGCGGCGGTCACGCCAGCGGCATCTGTGAAACATTGAATCAAAAGGGGATTTTAATAGGAATTGACAGAGATCGGGATGCATTACATGCGGCGGCCGATAATCTGTGCCGCTTTTCTTGTCAGAGGAAATACGTTCAAAGCAACTATGCCGATATCAAACGGATTCTGGACGAATTGGGGATCGACGGAATCCACGGCGCACTGCTGGACTTGGGGGTTTCCTCCTTCCAGCTGGACAACGCCCAAAGGGGATTTTCCTACATGCAGGACGCGCCTTTGGACATGCGGATGAACGCGGACGATCCGAAGAGTGCCTACGATGTGGTCAACGGCTACAGCGAAAAGCAATTGACGGAGATTATCAGAAAATACGGCGAAGAACGCTGGGCGTCCAGAATCAGCAGCTTCATCGTCAATCGGAGAAAACAGGGGGAAATCACGTCCACCGGTCAGCTGGTGGACATCATCAAGGCAGCCATACCGGCTTCCGCCAGAAGGGAAGGGCCGCATCCGGCCAAGCGGACGTTTCAGGCTATTCGCATCGAAGTCAATCAGGAACTGACGTTGCTTTCCCAGGCGGTCACCGATTTTATGGACGTGCTGCTTCCCGGCGGCAGGCTGTGCATCATCACCTTCCATTCGTTGGAGGATCGCATCGTAAAGGAAGCATTTAACGCTAGGCTTCATCCCTGCACCTGTCCCAAGGAATTTCCCGTCTGTGTATGCGGGAAAAAGCCGGACGTGAAAAAGGTGACGGGGAAACCCATCACGGCGACGCAGCAGGAGCTGGAATTGAATCCCAGAGCGCGAAGCGCAAAGCTGCGCGTCATAGAAAAGTTATAAACGAAAGTAAAAGAGAAAGTAAAGGGAACAAATGTTAGCAGCGGAAAAGTGGTACGCATACCAGAAGGATTATCAGAAATACGGTCTGGACATGCGTCCGGTGGAAAAAAAGAAAATCAGGGAACGAGTGGAAAAGGACGCTGCCATTTCCGTCAAGGATAAATTTCGTCTATTGGTACTGATGGTGGCTTTGGGAGCGCTGTTTGCCGGCTTTGTTGCCGCTACGGCCTATGGAGCGAAAATTCAGTACAACATCAATACCATTCAGGCCAAGAGCGACGAGGTTCAGGGAGAAATCGAAAATCTCAACGTAAAAATCAAGAGCGCTACCAATATCCAGACCATCGAAGAAATGGCGCTGGCCATGGGTATGGTATATCCGAAATTGACCGAATACGTCTATATCGACGGCGGAACAGAAGAACCTGTACAGGACTTTGCACTGGCATTGATGGAACAGGCATATAATTAGCCGCGGGAAGATATACTGAAATAGAGCCGGCGGCAGGGAAACTCAGCTATATCTTTATATCGTATTTCAGAAAAGGTTGCCTTGCAAAGCGAAACGCAAAGGAAAACCTTTTTTTGCTTATCCATAGGAAAAGGGGAAAACAGAACGCATGTCCAAGTTAAAGCCAGCCACCAATTTACATAAGAGGAGACTGATCATCGCCTTTGGAATCATCTGCACCATTGCGGCGCTTTTGGCTTTTCGCGTGGGTTGGATTCAGATCGTTCGCGGCAGTGAATATTCCGAAATGGCCATCGAGCAGCAGACCAGCGACGTTCCCATTACGGCAAAGCGGGGCGTCATCTACGACCGCAATAAGAAGGAACTGGCCATCAGCGCCGTCACCTATACCATCTGGGTCAGACCGGCCAGCATAAAAAATTCCAGCGAAAAGGCGGAAGAGGTGGAAACCACTACCAACGATGTGGCCATGAAGCTGTCGGAAATCTTAGAGATGGATGTCGGCGAAGTCAAGGAACTGATCACTCAGAACAAGCTTTTGGTCAAGGTGGCCAAATACGTGGATAAGGACGTGGCGGAGAAAATCAGGGACGCCAAACTCACCGGCATCGAGATCGCCGAGGACGTGAAGCGCTACTATCCGCTGGGCGCTTTTCTCTCCCACGTGCTGGGCAGCACCACCGACGACAATCAGGGTCTGTCCGGCCTGGAACTGAAATACAATCAATACCTGTCCGGCATCAACGGACGGTGGATTAAAAACAAAGATATCAAGGGACGCAGTTTGGCCTACGGCGTGGAGAAATACTATCAGGCGGAGGACGGACTCAGTCTGGTTCTGACCATCGACGAGGTCATTCAGCACTACGTGGAAAAGGCTCTTTCCACGGTACAGGCGGATACCCAGGCAAAGCGGGTCATGTGCATTGTCATGGAGCCGAAAACCGGCGACGTTTTAGCCATGGCCGTGACGCCGGATTTCGACCCCAACGATCCCAGAACGCCGCTGGATCCCCAGGAGGCCGCCGCGGTGGAGGCCATGGACAACACGCAAAAGCAGGAATATTGGAACCAGATGTGGAGAAATCCGCTGATCAGCGACACCTACGAACCGGGTTCCACCTTTAAGCTGCTCACCACGGCGTTGGCGCTGGATAACGGCGTTACGTCGCTGGCGGATACCTTTACGTGCACCCGTACCTATCAGGTGGCCGGCGTGACGCTTCACTGCTGGAAACCCCAGGGACACGGTCATGAAACCCTGGCGCAGGCAGTGCAGAACTCCTGCAATCCGGTGTTCGTTTCCCTGGCGCAGCGCGTGGGCATGGATAAGTATTACGAAGGACTGGAACAGTTCGGACTGATGGAGAAGACGGGCATCGATTTCCCCGGCGAGGGAAACAACATTTTGCAGAAGAAAGAGACCGCCGGCCCCGTGGGATTGGCTACCATGTCCTACGGTCAGGGTATCGCGGTAACGCCCATCAGTCTGGTAACGGCCATTTCCGCCATCGGAAACGAGGGAAAGCTCATGCAGCCCCGGCTGGTGAAGGCGCTGGTGGACAGCGATGGAAATACGGTGCAGGAATTTGAACCAAAGGTGGTTCGGCAGGTCATCTCCAAGCAGACGGCCAGCGAAATGTGCGATATCATGGAATCCGTTGTATCTGAGGGCGGCGGAGGAACCGCCAAAGTGGCCGGTTACCGCGTAGGCGGCAAGACCGGTACGGCGAACAAGCCCAAGGCCGGCGGATATTCGGAAGATACCTATTCGTCTTTCATTGGATTGGCTCCCATGGACGATCCTCAGGTGGCGATTTTGCTCATTGTAGATACGCCGAAAGGCGTAAAGTTCGGAAGCCAGACGGCGGCGCCCGGCGTAAAGATGATATTGGAGGATACGCTGCGCTACCTGAACATCCAACCTACTTATACAGACGAAGAAAAAGCGGCTATGGAAAACCGCATGGTGAACGTGCCCGATCTCACCGGTCAGAGCACCGACAACGCCATCGGTATCCTGGGCGGCAAGAACCTGAAAGCCAGCGTCCAGGGCATCGGCAGCATCGTGGTGGATCAATATCCCAAGCCGGGAGAACGGATGGAAACCAATTCTACCGTGACTCTCTACTGTAATTAGACGGCGGACGCAATCAAAGATAGAAAGGAAATCCCTCCCTATGAAGCTCAGTAAGCTGCTTCACGATACGGGGATAAAATGCGAAGGTACAACAGACAATAGAAGGGACGACCCGGAAATCAGCGGCATTTGCTGCGATTCCCGTCAGGTGGAACGTGGAGATTTGTTCCTGTGCTTAAAAGGCGCGAAAAATGACGGCGGCGATTTCGCAGAGGAAGCCGCGGTGCGCGGCGCGGCGGCGGTGATTCTTCGGCTTGCGGACGGCAAGGCGCCCACGGCGGAAACGGCTGCCCGGCTGGCCGGCTGCCTGTACGGCTATCCCGATCGGAAACTGACGCTCATCGGCGTTACCGGAACCAACGGGAAGACCACCACAACATGGATGGTGCAGCGCATATTGCAGGAACTGGGTGCGAACTGCGGTCTCATCGGCACGGTGGCCTACGACGCGGGAGAGCGGATTCTTTCGGCGGAGCGAACCACGCCTCAGCCGGATCGGCTGTACCGCCTTTTGAATGAAATGACGGGAAAAGGCCTTGCGGCCTGCGCCATGGAGGTTTCCTCCCACGGACTGGCGTTGGGCCGGGTGGATTCTCTGGAGTTTCAATACGGCGCTTTTACCAACCTGACGGAGGATCATCTGGATTTTCACCGAACCATGGAGGAGTATTATCAGGCGAAAAAGCATCTGTTTTCTCTGGTGAAAATCTGCGGCTTTATCAACGTGGACGATCCCTGGGGACGGCGGTTATATAAAGAATTGAAAGGGGAGGGCAAGAGATGCCGCAGCGTGTCTCTGACCGATCCCGATGCAGATATTTACGGCCAGATACAAAGCAGCAGCAGACAGGGAAGCATCGTGGTCATCCCCCGCTGCGGCGCGAAGCTGCCGCTGGCTTTGCCGGGGAGATTCAACTGTGAAAACGGCCTGATGGCCTGGGCGTTGGCCATGGCTGTCACGGAGCGGAAAGCAGCCGACGTTCTCGCGAAGATTTCTGGCGTTCCGGGAAGGTTTGAACCGGTGGAAAACCGGCGGGGAAAGACGGTTATTGTGGACTATGCCCACACGCCGGACGCTTTGGAGCGGGTGCTTGCGGCGGCGCGTCCTCTGCTTTCCGAAGGCGGAAAGCTGATCTGTGTGTTCGGCTGCGGCGGCGACAGAGAAAAGGCAAAGCGCCCCATGATGGGACGGATTTCCGGAGAGCTTGCCGATTATACCATCATCACCTCCGACAATCCGCGGACGGAAGATCAGAAGGAGATTGCATCGCAAATTGAGACGGGAATGCGCCAGACGGCAGGAGCGTATGAGATTCTGCACGACAGAAAAGAGGCCATCGCCAGGGCGCTGACATTGTGCGGCGAAAAGGATATGGTGATCATCGCGGGAAAGGGGCACGAGACCACGCAAACCATAGGTCAGCAGAGCTATCCCTTCGATGACCGCAAGGTGGCGGAGGAATTGTTGAAAAAATAGAGCGGGAGATTTACTGTATGAAGAAAATTACTACAATGCAGGCATCCGCGGGAGCGGGAGGCTCTTTGGTATCGGGCAGCGGCGACAGAGGAATTGAGGCCGTGGTCATCGATTCACGGCAGGCGGGCGCGGGTTCGTTGTTCGTCGCAATCAAAGGAGAAAACCAGGACGGTCACATCTATGCCCAGGCGGCGGCCCGACAGGGATGTCGGGCGTTTGTGCTGTCCAGAAAAGATACCATTGCACGGCTGGCAGAGGAATATCCCGACGCGGATATCATCCGTGTAGAGGATACGGTGGCAGGCTTGCAGGAACTGTCCAAGTGGTATCTGGCACAGTTTCAGCTGATCAAAATAGCCGTCACCGGAAGCACTGGCAAGACCAGCACCAAGGAGATGACAGCGGCAATTCTGTCACAGAAGTATAAAACAGTAAAAAATGAGGGAAATTTAAATAATGAATTGGGACTTCCTCTGACGGCGTTTCAGGTGGATGAAACCACCGAGGCGGCGGTGTTCGAAATGGGCATGAGCAGTTTGGGAGAGATTCGGCGTCTGGCGGATATCGTTCGCCCCGATGCGGCGATCATCACCAACGTGGGAACGTCCCACATTGCATTTTTAAAGACCAGAGAAAATATTCAAAGGGCGAAGCTGGAGGTCACCGAATTTTTCCGAAAGGACAACGTGCTGGTGGTCAACAGCGATAGCGAATACTTAACGCCTCAGGGCATTGCCAGTTTTGTCAGCCTCCGTCAAAAGGAAGATGCGGCATATGAAGGAACCTTTCGGCTGATCAGCGCAGGAACGGGAGAAGACCGGGATATCCGCCTTCACGACGTCCGCGATCAGGGAGAAAGGGGAATTGCCTTCGCCCTGTCTTATGGGGGCAGGATGCAGGAATTTGTCCTGCCTTTGCCGGGGCGTCACAACGCTCATAACGCCATGCTGGCTGTGGGCGTGGGTTTGCAGTTTGGGGTTTCCCTCAGCGAAGCCTCGAAAGCTCTGAATTCCATGGAGGCTACCAGCCGCCGGCTGGTCATCGAAGCCGCGGGGGATTATAAGCTCATCGACGACAGCTATAATTCCAGTCCCGACTCCATCGCCGCTGCGGTGGATGTGCTGAAACACGTGGAGGGCGGTCGGAAGGTGGCTATTTTGGCCGACGTTTTGGAGCTGGGAGAACAGTCGGAGACGCTGCACCGCCAGTCCGGACGAGACGTGATTTCCGCGGGGGTGGATTGCTTGATCGCCTGTGGAACGCAGGCGAAGTTCATGGCGGAGGCCGCGGTGGAGTGGCTTTTGAGTCAGGGGGAAACGGAAGAGCGCGTCGCTGAAAAGGTGATGCACTTCGCTTGCCGAAAGCAGCTGCAGGAACAGCTCTTTCAGCTGCTCTCGCCGGGTGATGTAATTTTGGTAAAGGGTTCCAATGGGATGGAGATGGCTTTGGTTGCGGAGCAGATTCGCAGCGCCAAAGGCAATCAGCAGTAATCGTCAGTGAAGGAGTACGGAAGATGATCAAAGAATTTGGAACCTACGTTCCGGTAATGGTGCGTTTTGCGGTGGCGTTTGTCATCACCGCCATCGCCACGCCGCTTCTCATTCCCGTTCTGCGGCGGATCAAGGCGGGACAGAGCATTCGCGAGGAAGGACCCCAGTCCCACATGGCCAAGTCGGGTACGCCCACCATGGGAGGACTTGCCATTTTGCTGGCCATCGCAGTGACCTGCGTGACCTCGGGAATCCGAAATACGGACATGATGATTCTGCTGGGCACGCTTTTGGCCTTCGGCGCTATCGGATTTGCCGATGACTTTGTGAAGGTGGCGATGAAGCGAAATCTGGGATTGACTGCCAGACAGAAGCTGATTTTACAGGTGCTGCTTTCCTGTGCGGTGGCGGCCTATCAGTGCAATATGTCCGTCTACGGCACCAGAATTTTCATTCCCATTCTTCATCAGTACTGGGATTTTGGGATTTTCTACATTCCGTTTGTGGCCTTCGTCATGGTGGCCATGACCAATGCGGTGAATTTAACTGACGGACTGGACGGATTGGCTTCGGGCGTGACGGCCATCGTGGCGGTATTTCTTGCCGTTGTGGGCGTCAGCTTTTACGGCTACGGCGCTTCCGCGGTGTTTACGGCAGCCATCGCCGGCGGATGCGTCGGTTTCCTGCTTTACAATCACCATCCGGCGAAGCTGTTCATGGGCGATACGGGATCCCTTGCTCTGGGCGGCGCTTTGGCGGCTGCGGCAATTTTAATGAATATTGAATTGATTCTTCCCATTGCGGGAGGTATTTACGTGGCGGAGGCGGCCTCCGTCATCATACAGGTGGTGGTGTTTAAAACCCAGAACGGCCGGCGGTTTTTCCGCATGGCGCCGCTGCATCATCACTTTGAGCTGGGCGGTTGGAAAGAGACGAAGGTGGTGGGCGTGTTCTGGCTGGTAACGCTGGGACTGTGCTGCCTCAGCCTGTTGATCATATAGGGAAAGGAGCCATCCACAATGTTGAAAGGAAAGAAATATTTAGTCGTAGGACTGGGAAAATCAGGAGTTGCAGCAGCGAGAGTGCTGATCGAACTGGGAGCAGACGTGACGGTGCAGGATCAAAAGCGTTCTGAGGAAATGGACGGCGCCTTGGTTCAGTATTTCACCAATCACAAAGCGACCTGCTATTTCGGAAGGGATCCGGAACCCGGCAGGAAGTATGAAGCGGTCATCATGAGTCCCGGCGCGCCGCTTACCATTCCCTTTGTGGAGGAAGCCAGAGAAAACGGCGCGGAGATCATCAGCGAAATCGAACTGGCCTACCGTCTGGGAAAGGGACAGTACGTAGCCATTACCGGAACCAACGGTAAGACCACCACTACCACCCTCACCGGCGAAATGTTCAAAGAAGCGGGACGTAAGACCAAAGTTGTGGGCAATATCGGCGTTGCCGTGGTGAAAGAGGCGGTGGAGGCCGCTGAGGACACCTGGTTCGTTACGGAGGTCAGCAGCTTTCAGTTGGAACCGATTCGGGAGTTCCATCCCCGAATCTCCGCCATTTTGAATTTGACGCCGGATCATCTGGATCGCCATAAGACCATGGAAGGGTATGTGAACGCGAAAGCCAGGGTCTTTGAAAATCAGGACGCGAAGGATTATTTTGTGGTCAACCGCGACGATGAATTAGCCTGGAAGCTGGCGGAACGGTGTCAGGCCACGGTGGTTCCCTTCTCCCGAAAAGAGGAGTTGGACTTTGGAGCTTACGTGGATCGGGGACAAATCGTGATCAGGGATCAGGAGGGAACCGTCCATCCTGTTTGCGGTGCGAAAGAACTGCACATTCCCGGCGCTCACAATCTGGAAAACGCGCTGGCGGCCTGCGCCATGGCCTTCTGTGCGGGCATCGATGTTCAGGTGATGGCGGCAGTGCTGCGGCGGTTTGCCGGTGTGGAACACCGTCTGGAACTGGTCAGCGTGACGGAGGGCGTCAGATACGTGAACGATTCCAAGGGAACCAATCCCGACTCCTCCATCAAGGCGTTAGAGGCCATGGAAACACCGGTGCTTCTCATTGCCGGCGGATACGATAAAAAATCGTCCTACGAAGAATTTATCAACGCCTTTGACGGAAAGGTGAAAAAGCTGCTGCTTCTGGGAACCACAGCACAGGCTATTCGCGCTGCGGCTATTGGCTTGGGTTATCCCGAAGGGGACATCATCATGTGCAAGGACATGGACGAATGTGTCCGTCAGGCGGCAAAGCTGGCGGTCTCGGGCGATACAGTGCTGCTTTCGCCGGCCTGTGCAAGCTGGGATATGTACGAAAGTTACGAACAGAGGGGACGTCATTTCAAGTCCTGCGTTAAAAATATTTAGTGTAGAGTAAGGGGAAAGGCCCATGACAACGGCAACGGCAGAAACACTGCGAACCAAGCGAAAAAAATTAAAATCGGGAGACTTCGTGCTGACCGCGCTGATGATGGGACTGGTGGTCTTCGGCGTCATCATGGTATTCAGCGCCAGCTATTACACGGCGCTGAGCAAGACGGGAAATCCGTACCAGTACCTGATTCGGGACTCCATCTGGGCCGTGGCCGGAACCATCACGTTTCTTACGGCCACCATGGTGGATTATCGGCTGTATCAGAGGCTGGCCTATCCGGCAGCGGCCATTGCGCTGATCTTGCTTTTGCTGATCTTTACACCTCTGGGGCAGGACAGTCACGGCGCCGTCCGCTGGCTTAAGGTGGGGCCGATTACGCTGATGCCCGGTGAGATTACCAAGGTCTGCGCCATCGCCTTTGTGGCCCGCTTTTTAAGCGACCATCCCAAGCGCATCAAGTCTCTGGTCAAGGGTGTCCTTCCGGTGTGCATCGTCATGATGTTCTACGTGGTTTTGATCCTCCTTCAGCCCAACATGTCCACGGCGATTACGGTGGCCGGCATCATATGCGGCATGATGTTCGTAGCGGGACTGGACTGGATCTGGATCGGCGCTCTGGGCGGTCTGGGAGCCGCGGGATGCTGGATTTTGCTTCACATGGAGGGAGCGGAATACCGGCTGCAGCGGTATATCAGTTTCCTGGATCCCTTTGCCGACCCGCTGGGAGCCGGTTATCAGGTGGTACAGTCCATCCTGGCCATGGGTTCCGGCGGATTGACCGGCGTAGGCTTGGGAAAATCCATTCAAAAGACGCTGTATCTTCCCGAGCCGCAAAACGATTTCATCTTCGCCATCATCGGCGAGGAACTGGGATTCATCGGCTGTCTGATTCTGATGATGGTCTATCTGGTTTTGGTCTGGCGCTGCTGCCACATCTGTCTCAATGCGCCGGATATGTTCAGTATGCTTCTGGCTTCCGGCATTACCATCATGCTGGCGGTGCAGGTGCTTTTGAATATCGCCGTGGTGACGTCCTGCATGCCGCCTACGGGAATCATTTTGCCCTTCGTCAGCTACGGAGGAAACGCGCTGATCATATTTATGGGAGCCATGGGCGTTATGCTGAACATTTCACGCCATTCGGCGGTGTAGGAGGTGTATGGATGAAAGTGATTATGACCGGTGGCGGTACGGGAGGACACATTTACCCGGCCATCGCCATTGCAGATAAAATTCGCAGAAGGCATCCCGAGGCGGAGATCCTGTTCGTGGGAACCCAGCGGGGAATGGAAAAGGATCTGGTGCCGAAAAACGGCTATCCCATCCGCTTCATCACCGTCAGCGGGTTTCACCGCAAAAAGCTGTGGAAAAATGCGCAGACGGTTCGAGACTTGATGAAGGGACTGAAAGAGGCCAAAGGAATTTTGGAGGAATTTCGTCCCGATTTCGTGGTGGGCACCGGCGGTTACGTCTGCGGTCCCGTGGTTCGGACGGCTGACAAAATGGGGATTCCCTGCTACATTCACGAGCAGAATGCCTTTCCCGGCATGACCAACAAGATGCTGGAAAAGCACGTGAAAAAGGTGTTTCTCAGCTTTGAGGAGGCGGGAAAGTATTTCAAACAGCCGGAAAAGCACGTAGTGACGGGCAATCCCATCCGCCGCAGTTTTTTGGTGGCCAATGCCGACGACTGCCGCAGGAAGCTTTCCATCGGTGAAAGCGATTTCGTGGTTCTGTGCTTCGGAGGCAGTCTGGGAGCGGGAAAAATCAATGAAGTGATGATGGAGGCCATTCACACCTTTAACGGCGTAGCGGGACTGCGCCTGTACTTCAGTACGGGAAAGCGCTATTACGACGACGTCTGCCGGAGAATCAAGGAATCTGAACCCCATCTGGCGGATAACATTCAGGTGATGCCCTACATTGAAAACATGAACGACTATCTCAACGCCTGCGATGTGGTGATCAGCCGCGCCGGCGCTTTGACCATCTCGGAGATCACGGCCTGCGGAAAGGCGTCGATTCTGATTCCCTCGCCTAATGTCACCGGCAACCATCAGTATTTCAACGCCAAGGTGATCGCCGACAAGGGCGGCGCTATTTTGATGGAAGAAAAGAACCTGACGGCGGACGGCCTGGTGGATGCGGTGCTGAAGGTGAAGAACAATCCCCGTTACCTGAACCGGATGAGCGAGGCCAGTGCAGCTATGGGCTGCATCGACGGCGCGGACATCATCTACGAAAACTTAAAAATTCAATAAGAAACGTATCACACCTTTGTTCGGACGTCATATTATGGTGAGTGAAACCATTGCGTATGATCTTTAACGGAGGTGTATTTTTTCATTGGATAGTTATGATATACGAGGCGGGGAGAGACTTTCCGGAGAGGTGACCGTCTCCGGCGCGAAAAACGCCGTATTGCCCATACTGGCGGCGTCTGTTATGATTCCGGGGGAAACGGTGCTGGACAATTGTCCCGATCTGGCAGATGTACATAACATGTGCGAAATTCTCAGGCACTTGGGATGCGAAATCCACTGGGAAGGCCATCACAGATTGCGGGTGGACGCCTCTGGTGTGAAGGGATGCAGCGTTCCTCGGAAACTGATGAAGCGATTGCGCTCGTCGGTGTTTTTGGCGGGACCGCTTCTGGCACGCTGTCATCAGGCGGTGTTAAGCGCGCCCGGCGGCTGCGCCATCGGCAGCCGACCCATCGATCTGCATTTTTTAGGTCTGTCGGCCTTGGGCGCATCGGTGACAGAACGGGAAGGACGGCTGTTTTGCCGCGGTACGCGGCTTCGGGGAACGCCGATTCATCTGACTTATCCCAGCGTAGGCGCTACGGAAAATATCATCATGGCCGCCTCCATGGCCGAAGGGGAAACCCTGCTGCAAAACGCCGCAAAGGAACCGGAGATCGTGGATCTTCAAAACTTTCTCAACGCCTGCGGCGCGGAGGTTTCCGGCGCGGGGACGGAGGAAATCCGCATTCGCGGCGTGAAGCGGCTGCATCCCGCGCGCTATGCCGTGATGGGGGATCGCATCGAGGGCGGCACGTATCTCATGGCCGCCGCCATCACCGGAGGAGATGTGACGGTGCGGGGACTGAATCCCGCCTGGCTGTCTTCGGAGCTTTCGGTTTTAGCGCGCATGGGATGCCGCATTGAGACGGATGAGGGAACTGTCCCCGACGGCGGCGATGGATGGATCCGGCTTTCCGCGCCGCCGGAGCTTTCCGCCGCCGGTTTTGTGAAGGCGGAGCCGTGGCCGGGATTTTCCACGGATCTGCAGTCGCCGCTGATGGCTCTCTGTACGGTGGCGAAAGGAACCACCGTCATCGAAGAAGCCGTGTTCGAAAACCGGTTTCAGTGCGCCCAAGAGTTGAAATCACTGGGCGCGGACATTTCCGTGGAGGGGCAAAGGGCCACGGTGACGGGGAGGGCAAACCTGCACGGCGGGCGGGTGGCCGCCGCGGATCTGCGGGGCGGCGCGGCGCTTGCCATAGCGGCTCTTGAAATTCCCGGTGAAACAATCATAGAAAACATTTGCCATATGGATAGAGGATATGGTAAATTTGATATAGTTCTGAAAGAACTTGGAGCGAACATAGAGAGAAGAGAAACCCATGGACGAAAGACAAGTGGAGAGACGACAGGAATTTCCAAAGAATAAACGAAGAAAGAAAAAGCGGAAGAAAAAGCATTATCTGCTGAGGCTTATCGTGCTGATAACCTTGCTGGTGGGGCTTTATTTTCTGCTGACGTCTCACTTGTTCGATATACAGAAGGTTACGGTGGAGGGCAATTCCTATTTTACGTCGGAGCAGATTCTTTCCATCAGCGAGATCAAAATCGGCAACAACCTGTTTGAGACGAAGCTGAGCGATGTAAAAAAGCGGCTGCTTGAGGAACCGTACATCAAGAACGTGACCATCAAGCGCCGCCTTCCGGCAACGGTGAAGATCATCCTGGAGGAACGGACGGAGTACGCGGCAGTGGCTTACGGAACGCAGAGCGTCATCATCGACAGCGAGGGCATGGTGCTGCGCATCGCCGAGGAACGGCCCGCTCTGCCGCTGCTTGCGGGTTTGAAAACTCTGGAGATGACGCCGGGAAACCCCATTTCCGTAGAGCAGAACTACTCGCTGACGGACACGCTGAAGCTGCTGGCCGCAACGGAGGAAGCGGGACTGCATTTCAAGATGGTGCGCATTTCGCCGGTGACGCTGAAGGCGTACGTTTACGACAATCTGTATTGTCAGGGAACGCCGGAAAATCTGATTTCCGGCATTGAAAACATCAAGCAGGTGGTGTTCGATCTCTACGAAAAGGGAATCGAACGAGGTGTGATTAAAGTGGGCAGCGACAATTACTATTCGTTCAGCCCCGATATCGAGGAATAGGGGGTAGGGATGAAGAAGTACGCAGGAACTATCATTATGGGAGTTCTGGCCGCCGTGGTAGGATTGATCATTTCCGTGCAGATCAATACGGCGCAGGGTATGGAAGCGGAACGGGGCGGTCTGGTTCCCGTATCCCAGATTCGCGCGCAGGAAACGGAGCTGACCAAGCTGCGCAACGAAAACAGCCAGCTGACGCAGGAACTGATCGCCAAGGAAGAACTCCTGATGAAGATGCAGGAGGAAAAGGCCAAGGAGGACGATTCGCTGCAGGCGGTTTTGACGGATCAGGAAAAGTACAAGCTGGCCGCCGGAGCGGTGGAGGTAAAGGGTCCGGGAGTGATCATTACTTTAGAGGATCCGGCAGCGGATAAGGAGATCGGCGACAGCTACAGCGAGCTGATCTATCGCTGCGATTTGATTCTGGAGCTGGTCAACCGGCTGCGGGAGGCGGGAGCGGAAGCGATTTCCATCAACGGCCACCGCATCGTCGCCACCACGGAGATCAGTCTGGCCGGAGACAATGTGAATATTAACGGTACGCCCACGTCGCCGCCCTATACGGTGAAGGCCATCGGAAAGCCGGATACGCTGGAATCCGCCATCACCATTCGTTTTGGAATTCTGGAGCAGATGCGCAGCTTCGGCATTCGCACCGACGTGATTAAGCAGGACGAGCTTACGATTCCCCGTTACAGCGGCGTGATTACCTTCCGCTACGCCAAGCCGGTGGCGGAGGAATCCTCCAAGGATTCGGGCAGCGAGGGATAGGCCATGAAAATGGGAAGGCTCACGGCGGCGTTTTTATGTCTGTTCAGCATTGTGACAGGTTTTTTTCTGGCAGTGCAGATACGGATTCCGGACAAGAGCATGAAGCTGTACGTTTCCGCTCACACCCTGTCCGATTTAAACGCCAATATTCAGGGTGAAATAAAAAACGGCGAGAATTTAAAGCAGCGCATAGGAGAGACCCAGCACCGCATTCAGGAGTTTAAAACGCTGATGGCGGAGGATGAAAGCGAAGAACTGCTTCTATCCAACCAGCAGCTTGCGGAATATTACCGGCAGATCAGCGGCGCCTGCGACATGACGGGGCCCGGAGTGGAAGTGGTGATCGACGATTCCGCAAGGGAGCTGAGCCAGTGGG
>CANEEC010000028.1 GCA_947426455.1 uncultured Clostridia bacterium
ACTACCACCCCGAAATGACCAGCGCCTACACCGCAGGCGCCTTCCGGGACTGCACCCGGGTTTCTTATATCAATCCAAAGCTGTGGACAGAACTGTTTTTAGAAAACGGCCAGGCCATGCTGCCCCATATGGATCGCTTTCTGGACGCTATTCAGCAGATGCGCACCGCCATTGCACAAAAGGACAGCGACGCGCTGTACCGTCTTCTGGACACGGCCAACACCAACAAGCAGAACATGTTAAAGCGATAGGGAGAACACTATGGAACAGCTTCACATCGATTTAAAAGATCATTCGTACGATATTCTCATCGGCGGCGGCCTCCTTCAGGAGGCGGGCGCGCTGATTTGCAGCCTTCGCCCGAAGGCGAGAGCCGTCGTCCTCACCGACGATACGGTTTTGCGTCTGTACGGCGATTCGCTTTCCCAGAGCCTTGCAGAGGCGGGAATTTCAGCCGCCTTCTTTTCCATCCCCTCCGGGGAAAGTTCCAAATCCATGGATCAATTGGAAAAACTCTTGAATTTCATGGCAGCCCATCGTTTGACCCGCTCCGACCTGCTCATCGCCTTCGGCGGCGGCGTGGTGGGAGACCTGGGCGGCTTTGCGGCAGCCTCCTATATGCGCGGCATCGACTTTATCCAGATTCCCACCACCCTGCTGGCGCAGGTGGATTCCAGCGTGGGCGGAAAGACCGCCGTCAATTTGGACAGCGGAAAAAATCTGGCAGGCGCTTTCTGGCAACCCCGTCTGGTGATCGCGGACACCTCCGTCTTATCCACTCTGAGCCGGCGGGAATTCGCCGGCGGCATGGCAGAGGTCATCAAATACGGCTGCATCTTCGACCGGGATTTCTTCGCCTTTTTGGAGAACTGCCCCGACCGTTCAGCGCTGATGGCGTACATGCCCTACATCATCCGCACATGCTGCGATTTAAAGCGAATCGTGGTGGAGGAAGATGAGCGGGATACCGGCCATCGCATGATGCTGAACTTCGGCCACACCTTCGGTCACGCCATCGAAACCATCGGCAGCTATCAGCGTTACATCCACGGAGAAGCCGTGGCGCTGGGAATGATCCTGGCCGTAGCCTATGGCAGCCTGGCGGGCGTCACTCCCGGGGATTTCGCCGATCCGCTGGCGAGGCTGTGCCGCCGCTTTGGACTGCCGGTGACCTGCGACATTCGTCCCACGGAACTGGTAAAGCACATGACCATCGATAAAAAGGCGGACGGAACAACGCTGCGTCTGATTCTCTTGAGCCAGCCGGGACGCGCCTTCATCCAGACCGTCACCTTGGAGGAACTGACCACCGCCATGAAACAACTGGATCACATCTGGGGAAACTAAGCCATGAACGAAACCTCAAACCGACTTTTGACAATCAACCGGTTTCCTGCCGGTCAAATCTTTCCTCCTCCCTCCAAAAGCGTAGGACACAGAGCTTTGATCTGCGGCGCTTTGGCGGGCGGCGGATTCATAGTGCGCCCGGGAGACAATCAGGACATTCAGGCCACGGTGCGCTGTCTTTCCGCCCTGGGCGCGAGGCTGTCTGCACGGGAGGGCGGCAACGCCAGCCACGGCGGCTGCGAAATCGCACGAGGGCTTCCGGATAAAATCGGCGCTCCCCTGACCCTGGACTGCGGGGAATCCGGCTCCACCCTGCGCTTTCTCATTCCGCTGGCGGCGCTGTACGACGCCGATATCTCCTTCACCGGGGGCGGCCGTCTGATGGAGCGTCCTCTAACGGTCTACGAAAGCTGCCTCGGCGGGCAGGGCGTCGCAATGACGCGCGGCGAAAACCGGTTTGCCGTGCGCGGGCCTTTGCGCCCCGGCGTCTTTCACATTCCGGGAGACGTAAGCTCCCAGTTTATCACGGGGCTTCTATTCGCTCTCCCGCTGCTTTCAGGGGACAGCGAAATTCGTCTGGAAAGCCCTCTGCAATCCGCCTCTTACGTGGATCTCACTTTAGCGGTTTTGCGGGATTACGGCATTCAAATAGACGCCGTCGATCATCGGCGTTACGTCATCGACGGCAATCAACGATACAGAATTCGCGATTACACCGTAGAAGCCGACTTTTCCGGCGCGGCCTTCTTTCTGGCCGCCGCCGCTTTGGGACGACCCCTGGAGGTCATGGGATTAAACCTGAACTCCGCCCAGGGTGACCGCGCCTTTTTACAGCTGCTGTCCCAAGCCGGATATACCCTTTCCCGGGGCGCTCACGGCGGGATCGCCGTCTCTTCGGATCACGGCTTTCGCCCCGACGCCCTCACCGTGGATGTGGGCGACATTCCCGATCTGGTGCCGCCTCTGGCCGCCCTTTTGGCCTTTTGCCGCGGAGAAAGCCGCATCGTCAACGCAGGGCGGCTTCGCATCAAAGAAAGCGACCGGCTGACCACCGTCGCCCGCCAGCTGAACCGGCTGGGCGCCGACATAACGGAGGGCAGCGACTTTCTGGTAATCCGCGGAAAACCATTCCTGTCCGGCGGCAGTTGTCAGGGAGAAAACGATCACCGCATCGCCATGATGTGCGGCGTTGCCGCCATCGGCTGCAAACACCCCGTAACGCTTTCGGACTATGAATGTGTGGCAAAATCCTATCCGGATTTCTGGAACGACTTTATGAAGGAGGAATCCCCATGAATCTATACGGAGAACAGCTCAAGGTTTCCATCTTCGGCGAGTCCCACGGAAACGGTATCGGCATGGTGATCGATGGCCTGCCGCCGGGACTTCCTGTGGATGAAACCTATATCGCAAAGGAAATGCAGCGCAGAGCGCCGGGAAACAGCCGTCTGGCCACTCCCAGAAAGGAACCGGATCAGGTGGAAATCCTCAGCGGCGTGTTCCGCGGATTTACCACCGGCGCGCCTCTGTGCGGCATGATCCGAAACACCAATACAAAGTCCAAGGACTACGATCCCGCCCTGCCCCGTCCCGGTCACGCCGATCTGACGGCCTACTGGAAATACAAGGGTTACGCCGATTATCGCGGCGGCGGTCACTTTAGCGGTCGGCTGACGGCGGCGCTGGTATTCGCCGGAGCGCTGTGCAAGTCGCTGCTCGCTCAAAACCGCATCGTTATAGGCGCGCAGATTCAGCAGATCGGTTCTGTAAAAGGAGCGCGCTTTGACCACCCCACCGAGGAACTGCTGACGCAGCTCACATCGGATCCCTTCCCCACGTTAGACGAAGCGGCGCGCAACCGCATGGAACAGGAAATTCTGAGCGCGAGAGAAGCGGGCGATTCCGTAGGCGGCGTCATCGAGTGCTGCGGACTGAACCTTCCTGCCGGACTGGGCTCTCCCTTCTTCGGCTCCGTGGAAAGCCGCCTGTCCTCCATGATGTTTTCCATTCCCGCCGTCAAGGGCGTGGAATTCGGAGACGGCTTCGGCCTTGCGGCCATGCGGGGAAGCGCGGCCAACGATGCCATCGTAAAGGCACAGCCCCGCTGCGCCACCCGCACCAATCACAACGGCGGCATCAACGGGGGCATTACCAACGCCATGCCTTTGATCTTCCGGGTGGCCGTCAAGCCTACGCCCTCCATTTCCCTGCCTCAGGACACGGTGAATCTGGAGACGGGCAAACCCGCTTCCCTTTCCATTCACGGCCGCCACGATCCCTGTATCGTTCCCCGGGCGGTCAGCGTGGTAGAAGCCGGTTTCGCCGTCTGTCTTGCTGATCTTCTGCTGTGCCAGTGGCCGGACGGTGTGAGAAAGGATCTGTAGATGAAAAGCAATATCGTTCTGATCGGACTGATGGGCTGCGGCAAAAGCTCTCTGGGGAGGCTGTTGGCCAAACGGTTTTCCATGGAATTCGTAGACATGGATACAGTCATCGAAAAAGAGGCGAATATGACCATTACGGAGATGTTTGACCGCTATGGCGAGGCCTATTTCCGTGACAGGGAAACCCAGCTTTGCCACCGGCTGAGCCAATCCCAGGGACTGGTGATCTCCACCGGCGGCGGCGTCATCCAGCGGGAGGAGAACATGAAGGCGCTGGGGGAAAACGGTTTGGTGGTGTTTATCGACAGGCGGCCGCAGGCCATCATCCATTCCGTCAACTGCGCCAATCGCCCGCTGCTGAAAAAAGATCCCCGGCAGCTGTTCGTCCTGTACGAGAAGCGGCTTCCGCTGTACCGAACCTACGCCGACGTTACTTTTAAAAACCGCGGTTCGCTGAAAAGCGCCATCCTCCGTCTGACACAGCTGCTATCGGAATATGCGCCTGCTGACGGAACAGACAAATGACGACCAACGAATGACCAAATAGATAACAATTCAGATAAAGAGGTGAGACTATCATGATTTTAATTTTGAAACAAGACGCCAAAACAGAGGCGATAGACAAATTATCCAATCAATTGCAGGAAATGGGGTTTATCGTCCAGGAAATCAAGGGTGAACACACCCACATGCTGGGACTGGCCGGAGACACCAGCCACATTGACCGCGACCAGTTCGGACGCATCGATATCGTAGATTCCATCATGAAGGTTTCCGAACCGTACAAGCTGGTAGGACGCAAATTCCACCCGGAGGATACGGTCATTGAAATCGGAGGTCAGAAGATCGGCGGCGGCAATTTTGCCGTCATGGCGGGTCCCTGTTCCGTGGAATCGGAGGAACAGCTTCTGTCCATCGCCCGGGATGTAAAGGCCTCCGGCGCTAATTTTATCCGCGGCGGTGCCTTCAAACCCAGAACCTCTCCCTACGCCTTTCAGGGGCTGGGACTGGATGGTCTGGAGCTTTTAAAGATGGCGCGTCAGAAAACCGGCCTCCCCATCATCAGCGAATTGATGAACAACGACTATCTGGAGGAATTTGAGCGGGATGTGGACATCATCCAGATCGGCGCGCGGAACATGCAGAATTTCAGCCTGCTGAGAGAGGTTGGACAGCTGAAAAAACCCGTGCTTTTAAAGCGCGGCCTGGCCAATACCATCGAAGAACTGCTGATGGCGGCAGAATACCTGATGGCCGGCGGCGCCCGGGACGTAATGCTGTGCGAACGCGGCATCCGCACCTTTGAAACCGCTACCAGAAACACTCTGGATCTGTCCGCCGTACCCGTCCTGCATCAAAAGACCCACCTGCCGGTGATCGTCGATCCCTCTCACGGCACCGGTTACTGGCATCTGGTAGAACCCATGGCGCTGGCGGCGGTTGCCGCAGGCGCCGACGGTCTGATCATCGAAGTTCACAACGCGCCGGAATGCGCTCTGTGCGACGGTCCCCAGTCCCTGACGCCGGAGGTATTCCATCAGCTGATGAAAAAAATCGGTAAAATCAGAGAAGTCATCGCATAACAAACCGCGTCGTCATAAAAAGGAGTGTGTATCATATGGGCAATGAAAAATTAAAGGATATTCGGGTAAAGATCGACGAAATCGACCGGGAGCTGATGACGCTGTTCAAGCGCCGCATGGAGCTTTCCGAAGACGTAGCCATCATCAAACGGGACAACAATATTTCCCTCATCGATCCCGCTCGCGAGGCGCAGGTCATCGACGCTGCCGTGGCCATCACCGGCGAGGAAATGAAGGGCGAAACCATCGCTTTGGTTCGTTCTCTCATGGGACTTTCCAAGTCCTGGCAGAGAAAGGTGCTGTACAATGAAAACGCAGAATACTTCTTCCCCGATCCCCAACCTCCGGTGACCGAAAACGTGACCGTGGCCTATCAGGGCGTCCCCGGCGCCTGGGGCGAACAGGCGGCCATGCAGCTGTTTTCCAACGTTCCCTTCGACGCCCTGGAAACTTTCGAAGATGTATTTATCGCCGTAAAGGATAAAAAAGCCGCTTACGGCGTCATTCCCATTGAGAACTCCAGAACCGGCGGCATCGGCGAGGTCTACGACCTGCTGAGAAAGTACGGCTGCTTCATCGTAGGCCAGACCTGGGTGTCCATCCAGCAGTGCCTCATGGGACTTCCCGGAACCAAGCTGGAGGACGTCCGCGAAGTCTTTTCCCATCCCCAGGGCTTTTTGCAGTGCCGGGATTTCCTGCGGGGTCGTTCCTGGGATCTGACCGCCTGCAGAAACACCTCGGTGGGCGCGGCCATGGTGGCGGAAAAGCAGAACAAGCGATATGCGGCCATCGGCTCCAAGCGCGCCGCTCAGCTGAACGGTCTCACCGTACTGGCTCCCAACATCGCCAGCGACGAGCACAACAAGACCCGCTTCATCGTCATTGCCAACGCGCCGGAATACGATGAAACCTGCGACACCGTCAGCGTCATCTTCCGCACCGCTCACAAAAGCGGCGCCCTGTGCGATGTTTTGTTCCCTCTGATGGCTGAGGGCGTCAACATGAAGCGTCTGGAATCCCGTCCCGTGGCTGATGAAAAGTACATTTTCTTCTGCGATCTTGCGGGAAACATCAACGACGGCAACGTCCACGAAGCGCTGCGTCAGGCGTCGGCCTGCTGCGGCTATCTGGAGGTGCTGGGCTGCTATCACGATCAGACGGAACAGAGATAAGCGAGAAAGGACATCCTATGAACCGGATTGAAAAAATCGTCATCGCCTGCGATTCCTTTAAGGGAAGCTGCGGCGCTGCGGATGTAACCAAATATTTGGAGGAAGGCTTGTTACAGTGCCGCCCCGAACTGCAAACCGTTAAAGTTCCCGTGGCCGACGGCGGCGAAGGAACGGTGGACGCCCTGCTGTTCGCCTCCGGCGGCAAGCGGATTTCCGCGGAAGTGGCCGATCCTTTAGGTCGCCCCATCCGCGCCGACTTCGGCATTCTCCCCGACGGCACCGCCGTATTGGAGATGGCTGCCGCCTCCGGTCTGCCCCTGCTCTCCAAAGAAGAACGAAACCCGCTGATCACCTCCACCTACGGTACCGGTCAGCTGATCAAAGCCGCGCTGGATCAGGGCTGCCGAAGGATGATCTTGGGCATCGGCGGCTCTGCCACCAACGACGGCGGCGCGGGCATGGCAGCGGCTCTTGGCGCGCGGCTTTGGGATGAGGACGGTGGGGAACTGGCGTTTTCCAACCCGCTTTCTCCCATCGGCGGCGCCGCCCTTTCCCGTCTGCACCACATCGACGTAAGCGGACTGGATCCGCGGCTTGCGGAATGTGAAATGGTGGTGGCCTGCGATGTGACCAATCCCCTCTGCGGTGTTTCCGGCGCTTCCGCTATCTACGGCCCTCAAAAGGGCGCCGATTTTGAAATGATTTGCCAGCTGGATCTGGCTCTGACCCACTACGCGGAAATTCTGAAGCGGGATCTCCGTCAGGATGTGGCCCAGCTTCCCGGCGCCGGCGCTGCCGGCGGTCTGGGAGCCGGTCTGATGGCGTTCTGCGGCGCAAAGATTTCTTCGGGCATCCACAGCGTTTTAGACGCTCTGCACTTTGAACGGCTGCTGTCAGGCGCCGATCTGGTCATCACCGGCGAGGGAGCTGTGGATCACCAGACGCCCTTCGGAAAGGTTCCTGCCGGCGTGGCGGAGCGCACCAAGGCCGTTTGCCCCGATATTGCCGTCATCGCCGTAGCCGGAACGTTAGGCGAAGGTTATGAAAAGGCCTACGGCTGCGGCATCGACCACCTGATGTCCATCGCCACCGGTCCCCTTTCTTTGGAGCAGTGCATGGAACAGGCTCCCCGACTATTAAAAGAAGCCGGCTGCCGCATCGCCCACTTGACGAAGCTTCTCTGATACAACCAACTTTGTTCTCATATGAAAGATAGCCAATAGGCGATCATTCGCTTATTGGCTATTTGTTTGGGCTTCCCTATTGGCTCTGCTATTTTCCTTGCTTCGGATTCATAACTTCGCCCCACAGGCTGAAGGTTTTACACTCCGTGATCTTTACGTCTGCAATCCGGCCAACCAGTTCCTCGGTACCGTAGAAATTCACTGTTTTACCGGATTCGGTACGGCCTGTATAGGTCTTGGAATTGCGTTGGCTCAGTCCTTCTACCAAGACCTTTTCCACGCGCCCCTGATAGGCTTGCGCCTTTCTGCCCTGAATTCGATGAATTTCCTCTACCAGACGGTTAAAGCGGTCATGCTTCACTTCTTCGGGAACCTGATCCGGATATTTTTCCGCCGGCGTTCCCTTTCGGATGGAGTATAAGAAGGTAAAGGCCGAATCATACTCCACCTGACGAACCAAATCCAGAGTTTCCTGGAAATCTTCTTCCGTCTCTCCCGGAAAACCCACGATCAGGTCGGTGGTGATGGCGATATCCGGCACCGCTGCCCGCAGCTTCTTCACCAGCGCAAGATATTGCTCCTTGGTGTACTTGCGGTTCATCCGGCGCAGAATCTCCGTGCTTCCCGCCTGAACGGGCAGGTGAATCTGGTTGCACAGCTTATCGCAGTCCACAAAGGCCTGAATCAAACGGTCGGACAAGTCCTTGGGATGGGACGTCATAAAGTGAATCCGCTCGATGCCCTCGATGTCGTTGAGCATGTAAATCAGTCCTGCAAAATCGGGACCGTTTTCTTTTTTGCAGCAATATCCTTCGTCGCCGTAGGGACTGACGCCGTAGGAATTCACGTTCTGCCCTAACAGGGTGATATCCTTTACGCCGTCGGCGGCAAGCCGCTTCACCTCCGCCACGATCTCCTCCGGCCTGCGGCTGCGTTCTCTGCCGCGGGTATAGGGAACGATGCAGTAGGTACAGAAGTTGTTGCAGCCGTACATGATGTTCACATAGGATTTAAAGGGATACAACCGCTTTGCCGGAAGTCCCTCCACGATGGCGCCACCCTCCGGCCACACCTCCACAATCTTTTCCCGCTGTTCCATCACATTGCGGATCAGCCTGGGAAATTCGTGAATGTTATGGGTTCCAAACACCAGATCCACCCAGGGATATTTGGCCTTCAGGGTGTCGATGATGTGCTGCTGCTGCATCATGCAGCCGCAGACGGCCACCGTGTACTCCGGACATTCTTCCTTGTGGCGCTTCAGCTGACCCAGCGTTCCAAAGAACCGCTTATCCGCGTTCTCCCGGATGCTGCAGGTGTTTAAGATCACCAGATCCACGCCGGTCTTTGTCTTTCCGGGAACGAATCCCATCTCCGTCAGCATACCCGCCAGGGTTTCCGAGTCGTGCTCGTTCATCTGGCAGCCGAATGTCTGAATGTAAAATGTCTTTTTCTTTTCCATTGCATTTTATCTCCTAACCTGTAGGTTATTCCAGCTCCGGCCCCTTCAAAACGGCCACCTTCAAAAGGATGGGCGTAACCAGCGCTGAGGAAATAACGCTCAACACGATGGCCGGAAGAATGGCAGGGTTAATCATGGAAGCGTCGATTCCCTTCTGAGCAACCATCAGCGCCACTTCGCTTCTGGAAACCATACCGATACCGATGACCAGCGCCTGATGATTGGTCATGCGCACCAGCTTTCCGGCGCCGCCGCAGCCGATAATCTTGGAAATGATGGCGGCAACCACCAGGCACATGGCAAAGATGAAAATCTGAGAATTCATGTCCATCAGATTGGTTTTCATACCTACGCTGGCGAAGAATACCGGCGTAAATACCATATAAGAGGTTACTGTGAATTTCTTCGCCACGAATTGACGTGACTTGCTCACGTTACACAAAATCAGGCCGGCAAAATACGCGCCGGTGATATCGGCCACGCCGAAGAATTCCTCTGCGCAGTAGGACATGATAAAAGCGAAGGCCAGCGCCCAGATGGCGATGCGGCGGCTGTGCCAGTGATCCTCCGACAGGTGTGCGAAAAACTTCTTAGCCACAAAGCCTACGAACAGCACAAAGACGAAGAACAAAGCGATGCGCAGCACAACTCCGCCCACTTCTCCCAGGTTGACCTCTCCGGAGCTGGCGCCACCGGACAGACCGGTCAGGATGGATAATACGATGATTCCCAGAATATCGTCAATGAGCGCCGCGCTGAGCAGCGTGGTTCCCGTGGTGGTTTTCAGCTTGCCCATTTCGTTTAAGGTCTCCACGGTGATGCCTACGGAGGTAGCGGAAAATACCGCGCCCACGAAGGCCGCCTGCAGCAGGTTGTAGAAATTCATCTCCTTCAGGAAAAAGACAAAATACAGTCCACCGCAGAGAAACAGCGGAACGAAAACGCCGAAGAGCGCGATGACAAACGCCTTGGCGCCGGTCTTTTTCAGTTCTTCCAGCTCTGTATCGATACCCGCGGTAAACATCAGCATAATGACGCCGATTTCCGCCGTCTTAACCAGAAAGTCTGTGCTCTGCAAAACGCCGATCCCGCTGGGGCCCATGATGATTCCCGCTAAAAGCGCCCCTACCACCTGAGGCAGGTGTACCTTTTCCGTCACCAGTCCAAAGGCCTTTGTGGAGGCCAGAATAATCGCTAATAACAGTAAATACGTATATGATTCCATAACTCTCACTCCTTTATATCCACAGTCGGCAGCTTCCACACAAACAGAACGGATGTCCGCCCCGCATCTTTCCACTTTCCCGATGGAAGCGCATCCGTTCCCTGATTGTATTGAAGCCGCACTGCCGGCTGTTTCTGCGTACTGTTTCGTTCTGATTGGAAAGAACTATCTGCTTTCCTTTTCGTGCTTTCTCTGACGCGTCATCAGCGCCTTTACCGCCTGACGGGCGTCCACGGTGCCGTTTATGATGCCGTAAATGGCTTCGGTGATGGGCATCTCCACCTCTGCCTTTTGCGCCAGCTGATACGCCGCCTCCGCAGTATACATGCCCTCCACCACCATGCCCACCTTTTGCGTGGCTTCCTCAGGGGCAGCGCCCTGTCCGATGAGGATGCCGCATCGTCGGTTTCGGCTGTGCATGCTGGTACAGGTGACGATGAGATCGCCCATACCGGTGAGGCCTGCAAAGGTTTCTTCCTTCGCTCCCAGCGCCACGCCCAGTCGGGACATCTCCGTCATGCCTCGGGTCATCAGCGCCGCTTTGGCGTTGTCTCCAAAACCCATGCCGTCGGAAATTCCCGCACCCAGGGCGATGATATTCTTCAGCGCGCCCCCCAGTTCCACACCGATCACGTCGGTGTTGGTGTAGATGCGCAACGCTTCGGTCATGAACACGTCCTGAACGTATTCGGCCAGCGCCAGATCCCTGGAAGCGCAGACCACGGTGGTGGGCATGAGACGACCCACTTCCTCCGCATGGGAGGGTCCCGACAGCACTACGTACTTCGCCTGGGGCACATATTCCTCCGCCACCTGAGACATGCGCAGCAGGGTTTTCTGCTCGATGCCCTTGGCCACGTTGACCAGCACCATATCCGGCGTGAGATAGGGCAGCGCGCGGCTTAAAACGCTTCTGAAATGCTGTGCCGGCACGGAAAACAGCACCACATCCGCATCCCGGATAGCCTCCTCCATCACCTCGGTCACCTGCAAGGTATCTTCAAAAGGAACATCCGGCAGATACCTTGTATTCTGACGGTGTTCCTGCATTTCCTTAATCAGTTCCGCTTTTCTGTCCCACATGCAAACCCGATGTCCTGCATGGGACAGCGACACGGCAAGAGCCGTTCCCCAGCTTCCCGCCGCCATAACTGCAATTTTCTTAGACATCTTTCGATCCTCCGGTTATTTCTTAAAGCTGATCTTCGGTTCTTCTCCCCGCAGGAGACGTCCGATATTCGCCCGGTGTTTCCAGATCGCAATCAAGCCGATGACAGCAAAATAGATTCCATACTGCGGCGCAAAATAAAATCCCAAAACCATCAGCGAGGCCGCAGCCAGTACCGATCCCGCGGATACCCGTCGGGTCAGCGCCATCACCGCAAGGGCGATGAGAAGCACGGTTCCCCCCAGGGGTGGACAGACCGTCACCACGGCTCCAAATCCGGTGGCGATTCCCTTGCCGCCTTGAAAACCAAAGGCCGCAGGCCAAATGTGGCCGCAGAACACCGCTACGCAGCACCAGGCGCCCAAGAGGCCGGGATCCACCATGACCATGCTGCCGATCCCCCTACCCAAAAGCACCGCTAAAACGCCTTTTCCGATATCGATAAGCAGCGTTTCCACTGCGGCCTTCTTTCCTAACACCCGCAGCACGTTGGTGGTTCCGGCGTTTCCACTGCCTTCTTTTTTAATGTCGATCCCGTGAAGCCGTCCGATGAGAATGGCGGGAGAAATGTTTCCCAGAAAGTATGCCGCCAGCACGCAAACTCCCGCTATCAGCGCTCCCTTGACGCTCCCCACTGTAAACAGAGGCGAGCCGATAATGATAATCGCATTCATACTAACCCTCTTCCTTTTCGTTTTTCTCCCTGAACACGAACTTCAGCGACGTTCCGGAGAATCCATAGGCGTCGCGAATTTTGTTTTCCAGATACCTGGCATAGGAGAAGTGCATCAGCTGGCGATCATTGACCTTAAAGGAAAAGAGGGGCGGCTTGACGCCCACCTGAGCCGCATAGTAAATCTTCAAGCGGCGGCCCTTATCCGACGGCGGATTGTTCATCATCACCGCATCGGCAATCAGGCTGTTCAGCTGACCGGTGGGAACCCGCATAGCGCAGTTTTCCGCCACGGTTTTCGCCATGTCGATGAGACCCTCAAGCCGCTGACCCTTCAGCGCGGAAATGAACACCACCGGCGCATAGGCGAGGAAGATCAGTTCATTGCGAATCATGCGCTCAAAATCCCGCATGGTGTTGGTTTCCTTTTTCACCAAATCCCATTTATTGACCACGATGACCACGCCCTTTCCGGCGTTGTGGGCTTCTCCGGCAATGCGCTTATCCTGTTCGGTGACGCCCTCGGTGGCGTCGATCATGACAAAGCACACGTCGGAACGGTCAATGGCCGACAGCGCCCGAATGACGCTGTATCGTTCGATGTTGTCGATGACTTTGCTCTTTCTTCGGATACCCGCCGTATCGATCAGCGTAAATTTATCCTCGCCGCGAACAAAGGGGGTATCGATGGAATCCCGGGTGGTTCCCGCCACGCTGCTGACGATGACCCGATCTTCGCCCAAAAACGCGTTGACCAGAGAGGACTTTCCGGCGTTTGGCTTGCCTACGATGGCGATTTTAATGGAATCGTCCTCCTCCTCGAAGGCGCCCTCCGGCATCCGCTCCATCACCTCATCCAGCAGGTCGCCGATGCCCAGGGCGTTGGTGGAGGAAATGGGAATGGGTTCGCCCAGTCCCAACTCATAGAGGTCGTAGAAATCCTCCGGCAGCCGGGTGGGATGATCGATTTTATTGGCCACTAAAATGACGTCCTTTTTCTTTCGCCGCAGCATGTTGGCCACGTCGTGGTCGGCAGCGGTAACACCGTCCCTTCCGTCCACTAAAAACAGGATGACCTGCGCCGTTTCCATGGCAAGCTCCGCCTGCACTCTCATCTGGGATAAAATGATGTCGTCGGAATCCGGCTCGATACCGCCGGTATCGATGATGATGAATTCCTTGCCGCACCACTCCGCCTCTGCATAGATTCGATCCCGGGTGACGCCGGGGGTATCCTCTACGATGGAGACGCGGCGGCCTACGACTTTATTAAAAAACGTGGATTTGCCTACGTTGGGTCTGCCAACGACGGCAACAATGGGTTTGCTCATCTGTATTCTCCAATTCCGAAAAGCGAAAACAGCGCCGGTCATTCCGTGCTGTTTTTCGCGTTGATTCGTTCGCATATGAAATAACTATACCACAAAGAAATGCCCATTTCAACGGTTTTCGGGGGTAAGAAGCTCTAAAAATTCCGGATTTTTCTCTTTGACGAATTTCATGGTGGCCGCCGCTCCGTGTCCCGGATAGACGGTGAAATCATTGGGCCACCGGTTGATGATGTGGTTCAGCGACCGGCGCATTTCCGCAAGATCGCCGTCCGCAAGATCCACGCGTCCCACTTCTTTATCAAACAGCGTGTCCCCTGTAAAGGCCACCCTGCTTTTTTCGCAGAAGAAACAGACGCCGCCCCGGGTGTGTCCCGGCGTATGAATGACCCGCATCGGCTCACCGTCCACGTCGAACACCTGACCGTCGGTCATGAATTCCGCCGGTTTTCCATACATGTCCGCATCCTGAAGGTGGATGTACACTGGACAGTCCGTCTCGCGGCTGATCTTGTCCACGCCGCCGGTATGGTCGTAATGGTGATGGGTCAGCAAAATCCCCTGTAACTTCAACTTATTCTCTCGAAGGAAGTTCAAAAACTTTTCCGGAGCATAACCGGGATCGATGATCCAGGCCGTGCCGCCCTCTTTCTGATACAGCACATAGCCGTTACTTTCTAAATTTCCGCCTACGAATCGCTTTATTTTCACTGGCTCGTCCTCTCTTTCGTCCTCTCTTTTCCATGCTTTCTCTGCGCCGCTCTTCGTGGCCTTGCGCCCTGTCGCCTCGTCCGCCGCAGCTTTGCGCCTCTTCTGCCAACGCAAAGTCGATTTCCCGACTGGCGGCGTCCGCCCGCACCACCTGAATGGTCACCCGGTCACCCAGAGCGTACACCCTGTGATGGCGGCTGCCGATCAGGCGATATTGCGACTGCTGAAATTCATAATAATCGTCGTTTAATTACGCCGCCCGCACCAGTCCTTCCACGGTGTTTTCCAGCTGCACAAAGAAACCGAACTGGGTGACGCCGCTGATGATGCCGGAAAAGCGTTCACCCACGCGGCTTTCCATATATTCCGTCATCTTCATCTTTTCCGCTTCCCGCTCCATCTCCTGCGCCTGACGTTCCGTGGCGGAGGATTGGACCGCCGCCTGTTCCACCAGCTTTTCCCACTGCGCAAGCCGCTGTTCCGTCAATTCTCCCCGAAGCGTTTCTTTGATGATGCGATGAATCATCAGATCGGGATACCGGCGAATGGGAGAGGTGAAGTGGCAGTAATAGTGCAGTCCCAAGCCGAAGTGTCCCCGGCATTCCGGACTGTACACCGCCTTCTGCATGGCCCGCAGGGTCACCGTATGGATCACCTGTTCCTCCTCCATGCCCTCCACCTGCTCTAAAAGCTCGCTCAGCGCCTTGGAATGCACCGAATCGGCGCTGCCCTTTAACACCAGGCCAAACCCGCCTAAAAACCGTTTCAGTTCGCTGATGCGGTCGGCCTGGGGTCTGTCGTGAACCCGATAGATGAAGGGAATTCCCATCCAATACACGTGTTCCGCCACCGTCTCGTTGGCGGTAATCATGAAGTCTTCGATGATTTTATTGGCAACCCGCCGCTGAGCGACGCCGACATACACGGGAACGCCCTGCTCATTCAGAGAAATATGGGTGTCCTCCAGATCAAAGTCGATGCTCCCCCGCTCCTGCCGCCGACGGCGCAAAATTCCGGCCAATTCCTCCATGTCCAGAAGCATTTGCCGCAGATGTTCATACCGTCGGCACAATTCCGCCACGCGGCGGTATTCCTGCGGGTCGTCAAAACCGACGCTGCTGCCGCAAGCCTCACCTCCACGCCGGCCAGGCGATTCCCATCGCCCCCAGAATTCCAGCATGTCGGAGACGTCGTCGTAAACCATCCGTTCCTGAGAGCGGATCACCGCCTCATAGATTTCATGCCGCAGCACCTGTCCGCTGCCGTCGATTTCCATATCCACCGACAGGGTTAGCCGCTCCTGTGCGGGATTCAGGCTGCAAATGCCGTTGGACAGTTCCTGAGGAAGCATGGGGATCACCTGATCTAAAATATAGATGCTGGTTCCCCGGCGAAAGGCTTCTTGATCTAAAGGATGATTTTCCTTCACATAATGGGTCACATCGGCGATGTGAACCGACAGCAAGAACCGGCGATCATCCAGTTTCTTCACGCTGACCGCATCGTCAAAATCCTTGGAATCCGCACCGTCGATGGTGATCACCATCTGCTTTCGCAAATCTCTGCGGCCTTCCCTCTCCCACTGTGCCTGCGTTTTCTCCGGCAGGCAACGTTCCGCGGTCTCCGCCTCCGCCTGCACCTCAGCTGAAAATTCTTTGGTCTTGCGGTACTGACGAATCAGCGCTTTGATATCGCCGCCCGGCTCGCCTTTGCGGCTGACGATCTCCGTCACCGCGCCTTCGGCGTTTCTTCCGTCCTCCGGCCACTGCAAAATGGTCGCCGCCACCTTGTCTCCGGTCTGGGCGTCCTTTCGGTTTTCTTCGCTGATGAACACATCCTCCGTCAGCCGCGGATCGTCGGGTACCAAAAAGCCATATCCCCTGCGCCTGTAGAAGGTCCCCACCATTTCTGTATGGGCGCGCCGCAGGATGCGGGCGACGGCTCCCTCCCTGCGCTTTCGGACGCCTTCGCCCGTAAGCAGCTTTACGGCCACCAAATCGCCGTCCATGGCGGATTTCAAATTCTCCTGGGCAACGTAAATGTCACCGCCGTCACCGGCAGACTGCCGGTTGCCGCCAGTTTGCCAATCCTTCGCCCCCACCGGCACCACGAAGCCGAAACCCTTTTTATATTTTCGCAGAGTTCCCGTGACGATGCCCAGCGTACCGCTGAGAACGTATTTCTCCCGCTTGGTTTTGAAAATCTGTCCGCCTTCGTACATCTCGTCCAGCAGGCTGATAAAGGCGCTGATTTCCTTCCCCTCCAAACGGAAGTATTCTGCCAGTTCCTCCGCCGACAGGGAAATATACCCTTTCGAGCCGAGAAGTTCCAATATCTTTTCTCTGTCGTTCATAGTTCTCCTTCTATCTCAATCCGTTTCCGACGGCCGCAGCCGTCGCGGTTATGATCAATTATATCACAGGAATTCGACGCTGTCCCTTTTGCCAGCCAGCTGAAGCTGGGGCAAAACGGCAACGTGATGCTGCGCATCACTCCTTCGCTTTGCTACGCTGTCCCTTTTGCCAGCCAGCTAAAGCTGGGGCAAAACGGCAAAAAAGCTGCACTGTGGGAATGTTCCCGCCAGTACAGCCTTCTTTCTCGCCTATCGGTTCAACTGCGGTTCCTCCGCCATGAGACCGAGATTTGTTTTCGTGTCGTTTTCCACCGTGTTCATCCCATTTTTAACGTCGTTGACACCGTTTTTAACGCTGTTTACGCCATTTCTGACGCTGTCCTTGACATCGTCCGTCACATCGTCGATGAAGCCGGCGTCATTAAAATTGCTGTCGTAATCGCTTCCTCTGGCGCTGTCGTTCATGGTGCCGTCGCCAGGATTATTTATGGTGCCGTCATTCAGTTCACCGCGATCGGCGCAACCTCCAAATACTGACATCACCAGTACCAAAAGTACGGCTACGATCCATTTCGCTCGTTTCATGCGATCCACTCCTTTCCTCATTAAACTGGCAAAACCGCGCAGTTTGTCCACGTCATTTTCCGTGACAGTTAACACAGCTTCGCACCGTTAGGATGGTCGCAAAGAAAGCGCAATATGTGTTTTTAGAAAATGCAATTTTTTCAATTTTATTTTGATTGGCCGCCTGAATGGAGCGTCCGCATCAGCCGCCCAGATAGGCCTTGCGAACAGCGGGGCTCTGGGCCAGCTCCTTGCCGGTTCCGGATAAGACGATGGAGCCGGTCTCGATGACGTAACCCCGATCGGCAATGGACAGCGCCATGTTGGCGTTCTGTTCCACCAAAAGCACCGTAGTTCCGGTAGCGTTGATCACCTTGATGATGTTGAAGATTTCCTGCACCAGAATGGGAGCCAACCCCATGGAGGGTTCATCCAAAAGCAGGATCTTCGGCCGAGACATCAGGGCGCGTCCCATGGCCAGCATCTGCTGTTCGCCGCCGGATAAGGTGCCGGCCAGCTGCTTTTTACGCACTCCTAAAATGGGGAAACGGCCGTAGACCATTTCCATGTCTTCTTTGACACCCTCTTTATCCTTTCGCAGATACGCGCCCATTTCCAAGTTTTCCAGCACGGTCATATCGGGAAAGATGCGCCGTCCCTCGGGAACCTGAGAAATTCCCATGGCTACCCGCTTGGGAGCGGGAACCTGCATAATGGATTCGCCGTCCAGCAAAATCTCGCCGTCGGTGGCCTTTTCCAGGCCGGAGATCGTCCGCAGTGTCGAGGTCTTTCCCGCACCGTTGGCGCCGATCAGCGTTACGATTTCTCCGTCGTTGACCGTCAGAGAAATGTCCTTCAATGCGTGGATAACGCCATAATGTAAATTTAAGTTTTTGATTTCCAGCATGGCTTATCTCTCCCCTCCCAGATACGCTTCAATGACCTGCGCATTGTTCTGAATTTCCTCCGGCACGCCGTGAGCCAGCATCTGGCCGTAATTCAATACATAGATGCGTTCGCATACCTTCATGACCAGCGACATATCGTGTTCGATGAGCAAAATGGTCAGTCCGAAGTCTCTGCGCAGCTGCGCAATGGTTTCGGTAAGCGCCGCCGTTTCGTTGGGATTCATACCGGCCGCCGGTTCGTCCAGCAAGAGCAGATCCGGCTTGGTGGCCATGGCGCGAACGATTTCCAGATGTCTCTGTTCACCGTAAGGCAGGTTCTTCGCCTTTTCGTTTTTCTTGTGGGACAGCTGGAAGATATCCAGAAGTTCTTCCGCTTCTTTGATCATCCGCTCTTCTTCTCTCATGTACTTGGGCGTATGGAAGAAGGCGCCGGGAAGCATGGTATAGTTCACTCTCTGATGCATGGCGATACGCACGTTGTCCAAAACGGACAGTTCCTTGAACAGGCGAATGTTCTGGAAGGTACGGGCGATGCCTTCGCCGCAGATATCATAGGGTTTTTTCCCCTGAATTTCTCGTTCTTTTCCGTGGGTGTTTAAAATCACCTTTCCATGGGTGGGCACGTATACGCCGGTGAGCAGATTGAACAGCGTGGTCTTTCCCGCGCCGTTGGGCCCGATCAGTCCTACCAATTCTCCCTCCTCAATGGTCATATTCACATCGGCTACCGCCGTCAGACCGCCAAAGGATTTGGTCAGATTTTTTACAGTTAACAATGCCATCTTTCCACCTCCTATTTCGCTTCCGGCGTCTTTTTCTGCCGTTTCTTCAAGAATGCGGGAACAGCCAGTTCGCGGTCGCCCATCAATCCCTGGGGACGGAACAGCATAATTGCCACCAACATGACGGCATACAGCACCATGCGCAGTTCAGAGAAGGACTGCAACAGCATGGTGATAATGGCCAGCACAGCCGCAGCGATCACAGTACCTGTCATGCTTCCCATACCGCCCAGAACGACGATCATCAGAATGTCGATGGACTTCATAAAACCAAAGGTGGTGGGTTTTAAAATATAGAAGGTGGAAGCGTACAGCGCACCGCCGATGCCTGCGAAAAACGCACCGATGGCAAAGGCCATAACCTTGTATTTCGTGGTGTTGATGCCCATGGATTCCGCTGCGATTTCATCTTCTCGAATGGCGATACAGGCGCGGCCATGGGAGCTGTGAATAAAGGAAATGATCAGCAGCAGCGTCGCCACGGTGAACGCCCACAGCATGGGCCAGTTGGTAAACTTGGGAATGTTGCTCAAGCCGGCGGCGCCGCCGGTGATGGTTAGATTCTGGGCGAAAATACGGATGATTTCCGCAAAACCCAGCGTAGCGATTGCCAGGTAATCGCCCTTCAACCGCAGGGTAGGAATACCGATCAGCACGCCGCAGACGGCGGCAAACACCGCGCCCGCCAGCACCCCCAGGGCGAAGCTGAGCAAGCTGGCATCACGCTGGATAAAGACGGCGCAGGTATAGGCGCCGATGGCCATGAAACCGGCATGACCCAGGGAAAACTGCCCCGTAAAGCCGGTGACCAAATTCAATCCGGCAGCCAAAATGATGTTGATACAGATGGTAGAAATCGTTACCATCTGATAGGAACGAATCAGTCCCGCCATCATCAATCCCTGAATGATCAGAAAGGAACCCAGAGCCAAAACCAGGGTAAGTATGGTATTTCTTTTTCTCTCCTGTTTTAAATTCATAGGTTACACCTTCTCTCTCGTGTTCTTCCCAAGCAGGCCGGAGGGCTTGAAGATCAGAACCAGAATCAGAATTGCAAACACAACGGCGTCCTTATACATGGAGCTTCCATAGCCGGAAACCATGGTTTCGATGACACCGATGGAAACGCCGCCGATCATGGCGCCGGGAATGATGCCGATACCGCCGAATACCGCGGCAACAAAGGCCTTCAGGCCGGGCATCATGCCCATCAGCGGATTGATGGAATTGTAGAAGATTCCCACCAGCACGCCGCCGGCTCCCGCCAGCGCCGATCCGATGGCGAAGGTTGCCGAAATGGTGCGATCCACCTTGATTCCCATCAGCTCCGCGGCGTCTCTGTCCGCGGATACGGCTCTCATAGCCTTTCCGATTTTCGTCTTATGAACGATAAATTGCAGTACGATCATCAGCGCCACCGTGGTCAGAATGATAACGATCTGCTGCAGGTTGATGACGACAGAACCCAGCCGATACTGGGTTTTCGGCAAAACGTCAGGAAACGCCCTTACGTTGGCGCCCACAAAATAGACCATGATGT
>CANEEC010000029.1 GCA_947426455.1 uncultured Clostridia bacterium
CGCAGGTGGTCAGCCGCTCGTGAAGGTAGGCCGTATAGGCGATAGATAGTCCGGCGATGGTGCAGACGCCCGCCGCCAGACCGTCCAGACCGTCGATGAGGTTGACGGCGTTGGTCACTCCCACCACCCAGACCACCGTGGCCAGATAGCTGATCACAATGGGAAACCGAAACACCTCCGGCCCCACGGGAAACGGATTTCCCATCATGGAAATCCGGATGCTGAACACGTACAAAATCGTAGCGCATACGATCTGCCCCAGCAGCTTCACCTTGGCCGAAATGCCCCGCAAATCATCCACCACGCCCACCAGATACATCAGCGTACTGCTGAGGATGATGCCCCAAAGCTGACTGTCCTTGGGAAGAAACAGCGTAACCACACTGGTAGTCCCCAGGTAGAGCGCCATGCCGCCGAAGCGGGGCATGGGTTTGGTATGAACCCGTCTGGCATCCTTCGGTATGTCCACAGCGCCGATTTTCGGCGCCAGACGAATGGCCAGCGGCGTACAGACCACCGCTACCGCAAAGGCCGCCAGAAACATCAACAATAATTGACTCATTTATTTCTCCTCCGCCTGTGATGATCTCAGGTCGTCTATCATTTCGATTTTCAGTCCGGCCTCGGTGAGCATCTCCACCGCCAGCTCGTCGGAGTACCCCTCTTTGATGACGATGCGTTGGATTCCCGCATTGATAATCATCTTAGCGCAGATGACGCAGGGTTGGTTGGTGCAGTACAGCGTACCGCCGGTGATGTTCTGACCGTGACGCGCCGCCTGAATGATGGCGTTCTGCTCCGCGTGAAGTCCGCGGCACAGCTCATGGGACTTCCCGCTGGGGACGTTCAGCTTCTGCCGCAGGCAACCCGTTTCCTCGCAGTGTCTCACGCCGGAAGGCGCTCCGTTATATCCGGTGGCGATCACCCGATTGTCCTTGACGATGACTGCGCCCACGCCCCGTCTCAGGCAGGTGGTTCTCGTTCTGGCAAGCTCCGCCATTTCCATAAAATATTCATCCCAGTTGGGTCTCTTCATCATGATCCGCATTTCCTCCTTCGTTGCATGCCACGGTTTTATCTTTTAAACAGCCGGTTGGCCACCTTCACTGTGTCCATGGCCTCGCGGCAGTAGTCGTCCGCGCCGATCTTTCGGGCGTAATCCTCCGTCAACACGGCTCCGCCTACGGCGATGCGGCAGGCAAGACCCGCTTCCCGCAGCGCCCGGATGGTCTTTTCCATGCTGACCACGGTGGTGGTCATCAAAGCGGAAAGTCCTACCATCTGAATGTTCTGTTCTTTCGCGGCCTTCACCACCTGATCCACCGGGACATCCTTTCCCAGATCGATGACTTCATAGCCGTAGTTTTCCAGCAAGACCTTTACAATATTCTTGCCGATATCGTGAATATCTCCCTCCACGGTGGCTACGATCACCTTTCCGTAGGAAATGGCAGAACCGCCTTTGCTCATGGCCTCTTTCAAAACGCCGAAGGCCGCCCGTACGGTGTCCGCGGATTTGATTAACTGCGGAAGAAAGCTCTTGCCGCTTTCATAGTCCTTTCCCACCGTTTCCAGAGCGGGAATGATCACTTCCTCCACGATTTGCAACGGTTCCTTCGTCTTTAAAAGCTCCTGCGCCGCCTGAGGCGCGCGATCCATGTATCCTTTGACGATGATTTCGTACAGCGTCAGCGCCCCATTACCCGCGCTTTCGCGGCTTTCGCTGTTTACGCGTCCTGCATTACCGGCGCGGCCTTCGTCGCCCGCGTATTTTTTAATGTAAGCGGCGCATTCCCTGTCGTTTCCCGAAAGCGCGGAAAATGCGGCGACAGCGCCGGTGTATTCCTCTGCCAGCGGGTCGGTGATGGGCGCGTCCAACCCCGCCATCATGGCCATGGTGAGAAACGTGCCGTTCAACAGCCGCCGATTGGGCAGACCGAAGGAAATATTGCTGGCTCCCAGCGTGGTGTGAACGCCGAAGGCTTCTTTTACCCTGCGGATGGCCGCCAGAGTGTCGGCGGCGGCGTTCTGCTGCGCCGACACGGTCAGCGTCAGGCAATCCACCAAAATCCGCTCCGCTCCGATGCCGTATTGGGCGGCGCGCCGGACGATGCGGGAAGCGATGGTGACCCGCTGCTCTTCGTTTTCCGGAAGTCCCTTTTCATCCAGAGTCAGCGCCACGATGTTGGCGCCGTATTTCTTCGCGATGGGAAGCACCGCGTCTAAGTTTTCTTCTTTTCCGTTGACGGAGTTGATGATGGGCTTGCCGTTGACCCGCCGCACCGCCGCCTCCAACACTTCGGGGCTGGCGCTGTCGATTTGCAGCGGCGCGTCCACGACCTGAGATACCCGCCGCACGGCTTCCAGCATGGCCGCCTTCTCGTCGATGTCCGGCAGACCCACGTTGATATCTAAAATGTGAGCGCCGGCGTTGACCTGCGCCACAGCCTCATCCTCGATCACCGAGAAATTTCCGGCTTTTAAGGCTTCTTTCAGGGCTTTCTTCCCCGTGGGATTGATGCGCTCGCCGATGATTTTCACACCGCCGTCAAAGATGACCGTCTTTGTGGCGGAACATACGGTCATGGGCGCTCTTCCTTCCGCTGCCCGCAGGGCGCCGGCCGCCGCCACAGGCTTTCGTCCGCCGATGCGCGATGCCATGGCGCGGATGTATTCCGGCGACGTGCCGCAGCAGGCGCCTGCCACGGACAGTCCCTGTTCCACCAGTTCCTCCATCACCTGCGCGTATTCCTCCACGGTGACGTCGAACACGGTTTCCCCGTTTTCCATTCGCGGCAATCCCGCGTTGGGCTGAACGATCACCGGCAGCTTGCAGGTTTTCAGTATTGTTTCCGCGATGGGAACCATCTGCTTCGGCCCCAGAGAACAATTCACGCCTAAAACGTCCATGCCTAAATCCTGCAAATAGTAGACCATGGTTTCCGGATCGGTGCCCATGAGCATCCGTCCGTCCTCCTGGAAGGTGACAGAGCAAAACAACGGCAGCTCCGTGGTCTCTCTCACAGCGACCACGGCCGCCTTCATTTCGTAGATATCGGTGAAGGTCTCGCAGACGATGAGGTCGGCTCCGGCCTTTACTCCGGCCTCCGCCTGTTCTTTAAACAGCGCCACCGCCTCTTCGAAGGTCATGTCCCCCGCAGGCTCCATCAGCCGTCCGATGGGCGCGATGTCCAAGGCCACATAACAGGGGCGACCCAGCTTGTCCGCCATCTCTGCCGCCGCCTCTTTGGCGATGACCACCGCCTGAGTTACGATTTCGCTCACACTTCTCCCACAGCCTTCCATTTTAAAAGCGTTGGCGCCGAAGGTATTGGTGGACACGAAATCGCTTCCGGCTTCGTAATACCATTTATATATGTTTTTGATATCCTCAGGATGCGTAAAGTTCAGCATCTCCGGATGGGTTTCCACGGGGATGTTCAATTTCTGAATCATGGTTCCCATGGCGCCGTCACAGATGATCACGCGTTTTCCCAGCAGTTGTCGAATACTCATGTCATTCCTACCTCCCGAATGTCTAATTGTATCATAAAACCGCAGGATATGACAACTACTGACTCCGCAGAAGAATTACCACATGACTCCAAACCGCAGATTCCACTGTTCCATCCGCTTCACTATGGCGGGCAATATGCCGCATTCTTCGTCGTATGTCAAAAGTCGCTCACCCTCCGGCGTCTGTCCTTCTTCACAGCTGATCCGCTCGTAATCCAGACTGGGGTGGAAAAACAGGCTGATCAACCGATCGTTTTCGCGACTTTCCGAAAGTCGCGCAAGCATTCCCTCCAAATCGTATTCTGACCAGACGTAGTCCGCCGGTGTGGGAACGTACATGACGCTGTGATCCTCCGTCTGCCGCATTTCAACGTATCCGTAAGGCTCCGCCCACGGTTCCTGCTGGTAGATGACCCGGAAATATTTTTCCGCGATCTCCGCCTGCTCCCTCGTCATTCCATAGTGGGGAAACTCGAAGAATTCCGCCTGATACCCCAGCTTCACCGCTATGGCCTTTGCTCTGCATATCCGTTCTTCCATCTCCGCCAGTGAAAAAGGCGAATCCTCGCCAAACTCATACCCAGCAGCGCTGGCTTCCTCGCCGTACTGATGGGTCAGGCCGTGCAGTCCGATGTGACCGCCGTTTTCCGCCAAAACGTCCAGAGTATACAGAAAATCCGCATTGTACCAGTTAAATTTCTCCGTCAGGTCGTTTACGATGCCCTCCTGGGGTGATACGTAGATGGGAATCCAGGCCACAGAAAACTCCTGACCGCGATCTCCCAGCCAGCGCGCCATCACCCGGAGCTTTTCCAGCTTCTCGTGGGTAAACCGGCTGTCGTCGGTGGGATCGGCCATGATGTCCTCCAGCCGCAGACAGGCCATGCCCAGCTGCTGCGCCGCATTTTCTGCCTCTGCATCCTCTGTCCATTGCAAACGGTAGCGATATAACCTGACGCCCTGATCGTAAAACACCGGCCACAGTCCCCGGCTCTCACACAGATCGTTGATGCTGATATATTCCGTCTCGCCCATGACCCAGGGAGTTGCCTGAAACTCCGTCCGCTCCACTTGCCGTTCGTCCAGCCACTGCTCCGTTTCGCTGCGCTTCAAAAACACCCGACCGTCCACAAACCTCATCTCCGCTTCCGGCGGCAGCACGCTTCCCTCAAAGCTCACCTCGCCCATGGCGACGGCAACCGTCACCGTATCCGGCAGCGGCTTCCCCAGAGGAAGGTTCTCCTGTTGCACAGCGGGGGTTTTAAAAAGAAGTATTGCCAGACCCGCCACCAGGAGCGAGCCGATTCCCACGGCAGTCCATATCCTTTTCATAGAAAATCCTCCTTCTCTCCTATTATCAACAGATGTTATCATGAAAAAACGGAAAGTTTTCTTTGAACTGACCACTTCCCGCGGGAATCTCCTTTTTCTTTCATCTCAACATGTCTAAAAGGACTTCGCCCTCCGGCAAATCCAATTCTTCTAAAATGCCGCAAATGTACTGAGACAGCTCCGTCCAGTCGCCGTCCTCTTCTCGATAGCTGCGCTCCATGTATTCTTCGATCAGCCGAAGGCACTGCCGGCGCACCGACGGGTCTTTGCTGACCTGCTGTAACTGCAGCGCGTTATCAAAAGCGATTTCGGGGTGGGAAAGCTCCACATTTTGAAGAGCGTAAATCAATACGCATTCCAGCTTGTCCCTGGCATAAAGGCCCTCCATCCCGGCGTAATCCAGCATCACATTCAATTCCGGCATGGTCATCTCCAGCCGCAAACCCAAAGCGATCAGCCGATCCCGGCGGGGAACCATACCGCGGTGTTTCAGGCAGGACATCATCTTTTCCAATTCTCCGTTGGAACCCCAGTCTCTGGCCAATCCGTGCCAGCTCACGGCCATATCCTCCTGACGGCTGCGTTCTCTAAGTCTTACATCGATGAAATCCTGCAAATATGCCACAAGCCGCCGGTAACGCTTCCCCTGGGCGTCGCGACCCCAAAGTCCCATGGAATTTACGAATTCCAAAAATTCCTGGCGGTTGTTCACCAGCGCCAGCCGGTTCATTGCCACCTGAGTTTCCATATCGCTGTGATCTTCGTCCCCCACGCTGCGCTCCAAAACTGTACCGCTGCGTCCATCGTCAAGTGCGCCGCCGTCGTTCATCCGCTGAGCATCGCAGCACAGGCTCATGGCCAGCGAATAATCGCACTCCTGATAATCTCCGCCGTTTTGCCGCAGATTCAACACGAAGATACAGGCCGCATCGGACAGATCGCGGGGATACAGTCGGTGAAACCCGCCGCCGTACATCAGAAGCCGATTGATCTGCGCCGCCGTCATTCCCAGACCGAAACCGAACTTGATCAGGGAATCGCGGCTTTTGGGAATGGTGCCGCGAACGCACCAGTCCCGCAGGGTAGTCTTGCTGAGACCGCATTTTTCCGCCAGCTTGCGATAGGATAATCCGCTTTCCAAAACCAGGCGGTTCACATATTGATGCCACTGCACGTAATCGTCATGATGGCGCGCAAGCAGACGCCGCAGGTCGCTTCCGTCCTGACAGCATCCCGCTTCCTGTTCCATCATCACCGTTTCCGTCGAACTCCACATGTCCTACTCCCACTCGCAGACAAAGCCGATTTCCTTCAGTTTATAAAAATCGTGGCCGTTATCCGGCGCATCGTTCCAAATCCATCCCTGATCCTCATGGTTCGTCAGCATCAGGCAATGCTCCTGCCCGCCGGTGTTGTTCGGCTCGCCGATTCCCCAGCTGGCATATTCAAATTCCTCTCCGGTAATCCACCGAAAACCGCCGCTGCTGTTTCTGTTGTCGGCTCCCAGCCAGGCGATGACCACGTCGCTCTGTTCCAAAAGTCCCACAATCAATTCCTCTTCCTCTCTGCTGGTGATGGTAGCCAGATGCCCGCCCTGAGATTCGCAATACACCTTAGCCGATTCCCAGGTGGCCTTGCGGGAAATGACCTCATAGCGATGACCGTTTCTCGTGGCAACCACTGCGTTTTGCTCTCCCGCGTGACGGCCTCCCAGCCAACCGGCAGAAAACATCAGACCGGAAATCCCCAGACAAGCGGCCAAAAAGGCCGCCCGATTCCTGCGATATTCCCTCTTCGCCGGAGGTTTCAAGTCCGCGCCCATTTTTAGCGATTGCAGGGCGTGCAGCATCTCCTCCGCCGTCTGGTATCGATCTCCCGGTCGGCGCTGACACGCCTTTAATACCACAGCTGCCAGCGCTTCTCCTTCCTTCACCCCGCAAAGCTCCCGGGGCAGGGGAAGGCTCTCCCCCTTCCAGCGGCGCAAGACGGCCTGTTCCCGCTGCCCAAAGGTGGAATCTTCATCTGTAAACGGCAAAAATCTGCAGTTTAATAGCTGATATAAAACGATGCCCAGGCTGTAAACATCCGACCAGGTTCCCCAGCTTTCGCCCTGGACGATTTCCGGCGCCATGTAAGCCGTGGTTCCTGTCACCGTGGCCGGAGCAGCGCCGAGAGCCAGAGTGCGGGAGGCGCCGAAATCCCCTAACTTCCAATGCAATTCGCAACGCCTTTCCCCATTGCCGTCGGCCTCTCCGCCGGTACCGCTTTGTGCCTCTGGCCTGCTGTCCCTCTCCCTATAGATGTTTCCCGGTTTGATATCGCGGTGCAAAATTCCCCTCTCGTGAGCGCACATCAGCGCCCGGCATACATCCATCCCCAGAGAAATCACCTGAGCGCTGCGTTCCTGAAAAGAAACAGCGGTCTGCCAGGGAAGCGTTTCCTCCCGCATCATAGTTTCCAGACAGTCCAGATATTCCAGACGCATGAAAACGTCGTAGCCGCCCTCGGGGCGGGTTACAATCATATCGTCTTTTAACGATACGATATAAGGACAGTCCGCCAGCTGCTCCATCCGGTGAATTTCCGCAATCACAGCATCCAACCGTTCCTCCGTATCGCTGTCGTCCCGCGGTGTCAGTTCGATGGCCTTTAAAACGCAAAAAAGCGTCTCACCGCGGCGATCTCTCTCCAGCAGGAAAACGCTGCTATTGGCGCCGCAAAACAGCCGGCTCTTTATGCGCCAGCCGTTCCACAGCGGTTCTTGTTGGTGCAGCCGCTGCTTTAGCGCGGCTGCGGTCACTTCACAATTTCGTTGCGCCATAACTCTATTTCTGCAATCTGCGAATGCTCTGAAGGTTGTCGAAGATACGCTTGGCCACGTCCGGCCGGTTCATGCTGTACAGGTGAATCCCCCGAATACCGCCGGTCAACAGGTCGCTGATCTGCTCCGTAGCGTAGGCCTCGCCGGCTTCCAGCATGGAAGCCGGATCGTCGCCGTAGCGATCCAACATCCGCTGCAGCTTCTTGGGAACCTTGCAGCCGGACAGCCTGCACATGCGCAGAATTTGATTCCTGTTCATCACCGGCATGATACCGGCTTCCACGGGGACGTTGATTCCCGCAATGTCCAGCTTCTCCATGAAGTCAAAAAATTCTTCGTTGTCGAAGAACAGCTGGCTCACCAAAAAATCCACGCCGCAATCCACTTTATATTTTAAATTCTTGATATCGGTTTTCAAATCGGGGCTGTCCAGATGGCACTCCGGATAGCAGGCGCCGCCGATGGAAAAGCTGCCGTCCTTTTTCAGCTCCTTCACCAGATCGGAGGCATGTTCATAGTGCAGGGGAGTGGGAAACGCAAAATCCGGATCCTCCGGAATGTCTCCCCGCAGCGCCAAAATGTTTTCGATGCCTCGCGCCCGCAGCTGCTTGATCTGTTCCGCCACCTCCGCCTTCGTGGAAGAAATGCAGGATAAATGCGCCATGCTTTCCATGCCGTAATCCTTTTTGATCTTTTCCGCGATTTCTGCGGTGCGGTCCTTGGCCTTTCCTCCCGCGCCGTAGGTTACGCTGATGTAATCCGGCTCCAGACCCTTCAATCCATCCAGCGTTTCAAAGATGCTCTCCACGGGAGCCGTATATTTGGGCGGAAAGATTTCCAGGGAAAACACCGTCTTTTTCTGTTCAAATAAATCCTTAATTTTCATCGCTATATTAGCTCCTTTCGCGATTTGTTACCCGCAGTTCCGTTTCGTCGTAAAATACTTTATCCAAATACAGTCCCTGAGGCGGCGCCGTGTGTCCGGCCAAGGCTCTGCTTTTCCCCTCGATGACCGCGGCCACCGATTCCTCCGACCGCCGTCCCAGTCCCACCTCCACCAGCGTCCCGGTGATGATCCGAACCATGTTGTAGAGAAATCCGTTTCCACTGATGGAAAGGGTGATCCACTGGCCGTCCCGGTTCACCGACAGGTCGTAAACCGTCCTCACCGTATCTTCTCCCACCTGACTTCCCGCAGCCATAAAGCACCGGAAATCGTGTTCTCCCACAATGTACTGTCCCGCCCGGTGCATGGCCTCGTGATCCAGCAAATCCGCGATCTGATAGCAGGTGTTGCGCTGAAACATATCGGTTTCTCCATTGCGAATTTTGTAGATGTATCGCTTGCCGCGGCTATTGAATCTGGCGTGAAATCCCATGGGCACCTCCCGCGCCTCCACGATGCGAAGGTCGCTGACGGCGCCGGGACGATGGTTTCCCGCCAAAAACAGGTGATTGGCCGCCATGGGAATCCGCTCCACGGGAATCCCAAAATCCCCGCAAAAGCTGCAATGCTGATCCAAAGCGTGAACTCCCGCGTCGGTACGGCTGGTTCCGCAAACGGTGACCTCCTGTTTGCACAGCAGGGAGAGAACGCGCTCCACCTCGCCCTGCACCGTTCTTCGTCCCGGCTGACGCTGCCATCCGGAAAAGCCGGTTCCGTCGTATGCAATTGTCAGCAGCACATTTTTCATGGGATACCCTTTCACCCCTCTGATCCGGCCTTTGGAGCGCCAATCACGGCGCTTCACTGTTCCTATGCTATGGCGCCAACGGCGTGAACATTGATTTTATTATTATACCACATTTCTTTGCGCGTCGCCAAATTTCTTCACATATCCGCGCACACGAAGGGTCGCCGCCGCGTATACTGTTCTTGGAAGGAGGGATATTTATGCCTTTCGTAGTTCCACTGATCGTCGGCTACATCGCCGGCTCCGTGGCTCAGTGCGGAAACCGCTGCAATTGCTGTAATTGTTGCTGCCAGTGCAAAGTCCGCCGTTAGCCCACCGTTAAAATATAAATCACTGACCATCGGCCGATCCCCCATGGCCGGACGAAAAATCCGGCCATCGGGAGGTCGGTTTTTTTTCATAGTCGGTTGCTTTTTTTGATAAAATTAGGTATCTTATATTCATAGTCCTTTTATAAGAGACGGATTTTGCCGTTTCCTGTTTGGATTCGTGCTTTAGAAAAGGAGAGGTCATTACTATGGATTTATACGAAATGCCCAACGGACGTAAACAGGCCGATGACGTCGTACGCTTTTCCTGCGTCATCATCGCCTCCATCGCCATGGGTTTCAACTATAAGATTTTCGTCACCGCCGGCGGACTGTATCCCGGCGGTTTCAGCGGGATTACCTTCCTGATTCAGCGAATCGCTGAACAGTTCTACAACGTACATATTCCGTTTGCTACCATCAATCTTCTGCTGAACGCCATACCGGCCATCATCAGCTATAAATTTATCGGCAAGCGGTTCACCGTGTTTTCCTGCGTAGCCATCGGCATGTCCAGCCTGCTGACAGACGCTATTCCGCCCATGCCCCTGACGGGAGATATGCTTCTGATCTGTGTATTCGGCGGCTTAATCAACGGCGCCGGCTTAGCTTTATGCCTGCGCGGAAGAGCCACCTCCGGCGGCACCGACTTCATCGCCGTAGCGTTATCCGAACGCTTAAACGTGGATGCCTGGAACTACATTTTCGTGTTCAACGTGTGTATTCTGGGCATTGCCGGCGTTTTATTCGGTTGGGATAAAGCCCTGTACTCCATTATATTCCAGTTCACCTCCACCCAGACGGTGCATCTGCTCAACCCGAGATATCAGCGGGTTACCATGTTCATTATATCCAACCGCGCAGAGGAAATTTACGAAGCTGTTAAGACGCCGGTTCACCACGGCGCTACCATGTTCTGCGGCACCGGTCTGTACAACGGCGAAGAACAGAAAATGATCTACACCGTCGTCACCACCGATCAGGTGAAGGAAATCACCCGTTCCGCCCGTCAGGTGGATCCCAAGGTGTTCATCAACGTGGTGCGCACCGAAACCCTGATGGGCCGCTTTTATAAAAAACCCAACGACTAAGCGTCAAATCGTGCGAACCATATTAACCATCCAAAAAACGATATTAGGCGGTACCCTTACGGATACCGCCTTTTTTCTTGCGTTTTGTGTTTTTCAATTTTTCCATTCACTGAACAGTTTCCCCTTCACCCGACCGTTGAACGTTACTGGACTGTTTACTTGCCTATCCGTTCTACCACTCGGTCACTGGAATGCTCCTTACTTTACGTAAACCTTCGGCAGCCGCTGGCCGAAGGCGCAGGCGATTTCGTAGTTGATGGTGCCGGTAGCGCTTGCAATTTCATCGGCCAAAATGGTATTTTTTCCGTCGCTGCCCACGATGATGCACTCATCGCCCACCTTCACGTTGGGAACGTCTGTCACATCCACCATGCACTGATCCATGCAGATGTTGCCGGCAAGGGGCGCGTACACGCCGTTGACGATGACCCGGCCATACGCGGAGAACGGACGGGGGTAACCGTCGGCGTAACCCAGCGCCAGCGTGGCGATCTTGCTGGGACGACGGGAAATGAACTTGCGTCCGTAGCCTACGGAAAAGTCCTCTCCCACCTCTTTCAAATGAACGATATTCGCCTTCACGGACATGACCGGCTTGATATCCAGTTCCTTTTTATCCACCTCGTCGGAGGGATACAGGCCATACAGGATGATGCCGGGGCGAACCGCGTCGTAATACGCTGTCGGCACCTCCATGATGGCGGCGCTGTTGGACAGCGTGCGGAAGGGAACCTCCACACCGGCAGCGGTAAGCGCCGCGTAGAAGTCCGCGTATTTCTTTTCCTGCCCGTGGGTATAGGTCTTATCCAAGGCATCCGCCGTGGAGAAGTGAGAGAACATTCCCTTAATGCGGAAATTGGACAGCTTCGTCATCTTTTTCACGTCTTCAATGGCCGCAGGATCGTAGGGCTGATAACCGATGCGTCCCATACCCGTATCCACGGCGATCAATCCCTTGACCACCTTGCCGGTCTTTTCCGCAGCGTCGGAAATGGCCTTGGCATTGCTGAAGCTACAGGTAACGGGAGTGATATCGTGCTCTGCGATAGTATCCGCATACAGATCCGGCGTCAAACCCAGCATGATGATCTCCTGCTGGATAAAACCGGCCTGACGCAGGACGATGGCCTCCTGCAGCGTGGCAACGGCAAAGATGGTGACGCCGTTTTCCGCCAGCACTCTGGCCACTTCCTCCGAACCGTGACCGTAGGCGTCGGCCTTGATTACGCCGATCAACTGGCGGCCGGCGGCCTTTGCCTTGATATTTTTGATATTATAGTCCAGATTGCTCAGATTGATTTCGACCCATGCCGGCCGTAACGCATCTTTATACATTTTCTTTTGCGCTTCCTTTCTCTTTTTTGCCCCAGACTTTTATTCTGCTGCAAAACACTCATATTTCCTGAAATACGCCTTAATTATACTCTGGACACCGTCGTTTTACAACCCATCCAAAGCCGCATTTCCCAATAATTTTATCTTTTCTTCCACCGTTGGTTGGGATATACTGAACTTACGATATTTCATCTCAGCCGTAAAATTTTCAGAAAGGAACACATCATGGACTTCAGAGGAAAAACCGTCCTGATCACCGGAGCCAGCCGCGGCATCGGCGCAGAGTGCGCGCTGGAATTTGCCAGAAACGGCGCATCGGCCATCGTGATCGGTTATCATAAAAGCGAACGCCAGGCGCTGGATCTGGAAGCCCGGCTTCGCGACGCCGGTGTCAACGCTTTAGCGCTGCGCGCCGACATCCGTTCCGCCCGACAGGTGGAATCCATGTTTCAAAAAGCGAACGCGGCCTTCGGCCCCGTCCACATCCTGGTCAACAACGCCGGAATCTCCGGCTTTTCCCTGTTCACGGACATTTCCGAAAACATGTGGGACGACATGATGGACACCAACTGCAAGGGCATGTACCTGTGCTGCAAAGAAGCTCTGCCTCACATGATCTCCGACAAGGACGGCGCCATCGTCAACATCTCCTCCATCTGGGGACAGGTGGGCGCCAGCTGCGAAGTCCACTATTCCGCCAGCAAAGCCGCCGTCATCGGACTGACGAAAGCTCTGGCCAAGGAGCTTGGCCCCAGCCGCGTCCGCGTCAACTGCGTAGCGCCCGGCGTAATTCAAACGGACATGCTGGCCGCCGTGGCGGAGGACGTTCAAAGAGAGTTGGCGGAGGAAACCCCGTTGATGCGCCTGGGAACCGCAGAGGACATCGCCAAAGCGGTCTGCTTTTTGTGTTCCGGCGAAGCCGGTTTCATCACCGGCCAGGTATTGGGCGTCAACGGAGGGTTCGTCATCTAACCTGTAAAATTGCTCTGCAAAAATACAAAACTGCGCGATGTCATAGGACGCCGCGCAGTTTCTTTTTCCATGTTATTTTACCTCAATCAATTCGTATTTGTCGCTTCCCAGTCCCATCTTTACGCCCTGTTCAATGGCGGCTTTCCAGTTGGTGGTGGGATGAAGCATCTGCACGTAGTCGTGACCGCAACAGCTGTGAGCGTTGTAACCATGCTCTTTCATGATGTCGCCCAGGACGGAATCCATGTTCACCCGCTGCTTCAGAACCATTTCCGTACAACACAGATCCAGAGCTACCGGGTCTTTGGAGGCGAAGATGCCTACGTCGGGAACGATGGGCATATCGTTTTCGGAATGGCAATCGCAGTTCGGCGATACATCCATCACAAAGCTGATGTGGAAGTGCTCTTTATCCTTTAAAACGCCTGCGGTATATTCCGCAATCTTTTTATTCAAGACATCGTTGGCCTCGTCCCAGCCAGCTTCAATGGCGTCCACCGGACAAACGCCGATGCAGCGCCCGCAGCCTACGCACTTGTTGTGATCGATATTCGCCTTCTTTTCCACGAAGGAAATGGCGTCGTGAGCGCAGTTCTTACGGCAGGAGCCGCAGCTGATGCACTTTTCCGGATCGGCGACGGGTTTGCCGCTGTTGTGCATCTCCATTTTGCCCGCCCGGGAACCACCGCCCATGCCCAGATTCTTCAGCGCACCGCCCATACCGGTGGATTCGTGGCATTTAAAGTGGTTCATGGAAATAATCACGTCGGCGTCTCTCAGAGCGCGGCCGATCTTGGCTTCTTTTACGTATTCGCCGTCGATGGGAACCAGCACTTCGTCGGTACCCTTAAGTCCGTCGGCAATGATCACGTGACAACCCAGGGTGAAGGGATTGTAACCGTTGGTATAGGCGGAATCCAGATGCTCCAGCGCGTGTTTTCTCCCGCCGACGTACAGCGTGTTGCAGTCAGTAAGAAATACCTTTCCGCCTTTGTCCTTGATCACGTCAACCACGGCCTTTGCGTAATTGGGACGCAGATACGCCAGGTTTCCCGGTTCGCCAAAGTGAATCTTGATGGCGGTAAATTTATTTTTAAATTCCATTTCGTCCATGCCGGCTTCCAAAATGAGCTTTTTCAGCTTGTCCAGCACGCTCCGTCCCACTTCGGTGCGAAATGTGGTGTAATATACTTTTGATGCTTCCATGACGTTTTCTCCTTTTATTTTTTTATTTTTGAAGCGGTAAGATCTACCATGACCGTTCTCTTTTATTATACACTATTATTTTCCTCTTTTGAAATGTTTATTTCCGCAGATACTACATCCATGGTGAAACATATTTTTTTCAAGGAACTGAACATTACATTTTTGATCGGCGCCATCGCCTATCCCTGTCTGGAAATCGCCTTCCGGGGTCATACCCATTGGACCATGAGCCTGGCGGGAGGTCTGTGCTTCGCCCTGCTTTACGCCATTCAGGCAGCCATGCCCGATCTGCCCTTCTGGCAGAAAGCCGTGGCCGGAACCGTTATCATCACCACCGTTGAGCTTGCCATAGGCACCGTGGTAAACCTGTGGCTTCACTGGACAGTGTGGGACTACTCCGATCTGCATTTTCACTATCTCGGCCAGATCTCCCTGGCCTTCGTCTTCATCTGGTACTTTCTGAGCAGCCTGTTCTTCGGCGTTGCCGGTTCGGTACGGCGCATCTGTACAAAATAAAATCCTGTTTCCGGGAAAAAAATCACGCCGGAACATCAGGATCTTTTCTATGAATTGCTTCTATGATCGGCTACATCGTCCATTCGTGAGGACTTTTTTCTCCCCTGGCCACCGATACGCAGCTTTCAAAGGTACATCTGACCATACTCTGGATGGACTGCTCCGTATAGAAGGCTACATTAGGCGTTAAGATCACATTGGGGAAACCGCTTAACACGGCTCTTTCCCGATTAGGCAACGGCTGTTCGATCAGATCTTTATAATAAAGACCCGCTTCATCCTCCAAAACGTCCAAAGCCGCAGCACCTATTTTTCCGGATTCGATGGCCTCGATCAACGCGGCCGTATCCACCAGCTCGCCCCGAGCCGTATTGATCAAAATCGCGCCGTCTCGCATTTTGGAAAGCTCGTTTTTACCGATGAAATGATAATTTTCTTCCAGAAGAGGCACGTGCAGCGTAATGATGTCGGACTGCGCAAGCAGCGTATCTTTATCCACGTACTGAGCGTATTGTTTCACTTCTTCATTTTCATAGACGTCGTAAGCTAAAATCTTGCAGCCGAATCCGGCAAGATGCCGGATCACCGTTCGGCCGATACGGCCGGTTCCCATGACGCCCACGGTGGAAACGGACAGTTCCCTGCCCTTCTTTCCCGCCAGCCTATAATCCTGCATCATGGATTTTTTCATGATGGGAATCACCTTTCGGCAGCTCATCAGCATCAGCATAATGGCGAAATTGGCCACTCCCTCCGGCGGATAAGAAGCATTGCATACGGTAATGCCCAACTCCCTGGCGGCCTTCACGTCGATGTGATCGACACCGATGGAGCGGGTCGCCACACATTTGACGCCCAGCTCTTTCAGCCGGGTCAGCATGGCGCGATCCGTGACCGTGGTGATGATGCCGACGCAGTCAAATCCCGCAACCCGTTCTATATTTTCCATGGAAGGACTGTCGGGTGTCACCTGCACCTCTACGCCGAATTCTTCCTGATATTGTTTTACGTATTTCTCTTCTTCAAACCCGCGATAATTGTACATGAATAATTTCATGACCGTTTCCTCCCGTCTGTCCTACATACCTACTTGTATTTTACAGCCGTTCCGTAGACCATGACCTCCGCCGCTCCCTGCATGATGGAAGACGTGGTGTAGCGAACTCCTACGACGGCGTCCGCTCCGCAAGCTTCTGCTTCCTTTATCATGCGATCTGTGGCGATATCCCTGGCCTCGTTCATCATCTGCATATAGGCGCCTAACTCGCCTCCCACCAGCGTTTTCAGACCCTGAGTGATATCCCTTCCCAAATTTTTCGTCTGAATGGTGCTGCCCTTGACTAAGCCCAGCGCTTCCAGCTCTTTTCCGCAAATTCCTTCTGTGGTAACTAATAACATACGTTCTCCTCCTTACGTTTACTATCCTTAATATATACCTTTTCACCGTTTTATACAAGAAGATGTGAGATTCGCGTAAATTTTCTTGCAACTTGCGCTGTAAACGTGTATTCTATACTTGGATAGTTTTGTGCGCGCCGCGGTTTGTCGGCGGCCGTGCAGCACGTATTTGTCACTGCATGAAAGTAGGGGAATCCCCCGAGAGGTGAAGTATGAATCGAATTTTTTACAACGGCAACATCATTACGATGGAAAATCTGAAAGACGGGAGTTTACAAAAGGTTGACGCCATGTGGGTCAAAGACGGCGATTACGCTGCCGTCGGCACGCTTGCGGAAGTGCGGGCAGCTGCCGATGCGGGCGCGGAAGAAATCGATTTAAAGGGCGCTACCGTGCTGCCTGCGTTTGTCGATACGCATATGCACGTTCTGGCCTGCGGTATGAACTTAAACGATGTGGATCTGTTCAACGCCACTTCCATTCAGGAGTGTATCGATATCAGTAAGAAATACATTGCGGATCGCAAGGTTCCCGCCGGTCAGTGGGTGAGAAGCCGCGGCTGGAATCACGACAAATTCACCGACGAAAGCCGTTTCTTAAACCGCTACGATCTGGACAAGATCTCCACGGAGCATCCTCTGGCCTACACCAGAACCTGCGGCCACGTCATCGTGGTAAATTCCAAGGCTTTAGAGATTATGGGATGCAGCGAACACTGCGATCAGGTTCCCGGCGGCGTCGTGGAAATTGACGAAAACGGAAAGCCTCTGGGCATCTTCGCGGAAAACGCCCGTAAGCTGGTTTGGGACGCCCAGCCGGAATTGTCCGAAGAGCAGATTCGCCACCTGATCGGTCTGACTACCAAGTTCGCTCACGAACACGGCGTAACGGAAATCCAGTCCGACTGCTTCAAGGATGTGAACTTCAACTTTGAAAAGGTACTGAAGGTATATAGAGACATGCAGGCCGACGGTTCCCTGAAGCTGCGCGTCTACGAACAGTGCAACCTGCCTCAGATGGATATCCTGCAAGCCTTCCTGGATGCCGGTTACCGCACTGGCCAGGGCAACGACCTGTTCCGCATCGGACCCTTCAAGGTATTGCAGGACGGCGCTTTGGGCGCTCGCACCGCTTTGATGAGAAAACCCTACGCTGACGATCCCTCCACCTGCGGCGTACAGTTCCGTCCTCAGGAGGAATTGGACGCTCTGGTAGAAAAGGCGCAGAAAGCCGGTATGCAGATTGCCATCCACGCCATCGGCGACGGTGGTATTGAGGCGGTTTTAGACGCCATCAAACGCGCTCAGGAACTCTGCCCCAGAGAGGATGAACGCCACGGCATCATCCACTGCCAGATCACCGATCTGCCTCTGATCCGACGCTTTAAAGAACAGAACATGATCGCCTACGTACAGCCCATCTTCTTAAACTACGATATCAAAATTTTAGAAGCGCGCGTAGGCAAAGAACTGGCTCGTACCTCCTATGCATGGAAGAGCTTCATCGATGAAGGCGTATTGATTTCCAGCGGTTCCGACTGTCCTGTAGAATCCCTGGACATCATCGAAAACCTGTACACCGCCGTCTGCCGCAAGATGCTCAACGGACAGCCGGAGGGCGGTTTCTATCCGGAACAGAATCTGACCATGGAAGAAGCTGTCAAAGCTCACACCATCAATGCCGCTTACGCCTCCTTCGCTGAAGACCGCAAGGGTTCCATCAAGGTAGGAAAGGTCGCCGATTTCGTTCTGCTGGATAAAAATATCTTCCAGATCGATCCCGAAACGGAGCTGCTTAGCACCAAGATTCTGGCTACCTACATGGACGGCGAAGCCGTTTACGAAGCGTAGGTCTGTAACAACCGACGTTTGCGCAAAAACCAAACACACAAAAAGAGAGCGAAACCGCTCTCTTTTTTACTCTATTTCATTTTGTTGATGAGCCATTCTCTAATCCGGCCACTATTTCTTCCAGCTGCTCTTCAGTCCCACAATCTGGTTGAACACCTTGTGATCGTCGGTAGACAGCTTCGTGTCGGCCACGTAATATCCGTGACGGAAGAACTGATAACGGTCGCCGGGGTTCGCCTCCCGAATGGAGGGTTCCGCATAGGCTTCCTTCACGGTGACGGAATTGGGATTCAGTTGGTTGTTGCCTTCTTCGTCGGGGATCATCAGATAGTCGTACTGACGAACGGTGATTTTCTCCGCCGTCTTTGCGTCCACCCCATGGATGGTTCCCTTGACCTTCCGGCCTTCAAATCCGCTTCCGCTTTTCGTCTCGGGATCGTAGGTGCAGTGCAGCTCCACTACATTGCCCTCTGCATCCTTGATGACTTCATTGCAGGTCAGGAAATAAGCGCCTTTAAAGCGAACTTCATTTCCGGGGAACAGACGAAAATACTTCTTCACCGGAACTTCCATAAAGTCGTCCCGCTCCACCCACAACTCTCTGGAAAAGGGTACGGTTCGCTCGCCCATGGATTCGTTTTCCCGATTGTTTTCCATGGTCATCATCTCGGTCTGGTCTTCCGGATAATTGGTCACGATAACCTTCAGCGGATCCAGCACCACGTTTCTGCTCTCCACCTTTGCCTTTAAATCCTCGCGGACGCAGTGTTCCAATAAACCCACCTCAACCATGCTGTTGGCCTTGGCAACGCCGATGCGTTCGCAGAAGTCGCGAATGGCTTCCGGCGTGTAACCGCGGCGGCGCAGTCCGGCAATGGTGGGCATTCTGGGATCGTCCCAACCCTCCACCGCACCGTCGTCCACCAGCGCTTTCAGATAGCGCTTGCTCATCACTGTGTTGGTCAGGTTCAATCTGGCAAACTCGATCTGTCTGGGCGGCGTCGGCCATTCCAGCTCCTGCAATACCCAGTCGTACAGCGGACGGTGATCTTCAAATTCCAGGGTACAGATGGAATGGGTAATTCCTTCAATGGCATCCTCGATGGGATGAGCGAAGTCGTACATGGGATAAATGCACCATTTGTCGCCGGTTCTGTGATGACTGGCATGAGCAATGCGGTAAATGACCGGATCTCTCATGTTGATATTGGGAGACGCCATGTCAATCTTTGCTCGCAGCACCTTTTCGCCGTCGGCGTATTTTCCGACCTTCATCTCTTCAAATAGAGCCATATTTTCTTCTACAGTTCTGTTTCTGTAAGGACTTTCTTTTCCCGGCTCTTTCAGCGTTCCGCGATAGGCCTTGATCTCCTCGGCGGACAGATCGCAGACGTAGGCCTTCCCCTTTTGAATCAGCTTGACCGCGCATTCGTACATCTTATCGAAATAGTCGGAGGCGTAGAACAGGTTATCCCACTGGAATCCCAGCCACTTTACGTCGGCTTCAATGGAATCTACATATTCCGTATCCTCTTTGACCGGATTGGTATCATCGTAGCGGAGATTGCACTTGCCGCCGTATTTCTGAGCCGTCGTGAAGTTCAGGCAAATGGACTTGGCATGTCCAATGTGCAAATATCCATTGGGTTCCGGAGGGAAACGGGTGTGAACTCGAGTGCCGTAAACCTGCTGCTCCAGATCCTTATCGATCATATTATGAATAAAGTTATTGGCCGCCGCTGTAGATTCTGTTTCGACAGCAGCGCTGCATTTTGCGTCTTTCGGTTCTGCCATTACGCCAACCTCCTTTTTAAAAATAAATTCCACCCCGTGATGGGAATTCCCTCCCTTTTTATCACAGGCGTTATGCTCTATTATACCCCAACGAACCTCCTCTGTCACCGCATTTTGAAAGGAAAATTCATAAATTTTCCCCACAAGGCCATAAAAGCCAAATTTCTTTCCAAAATTTCCCGACTTTTCCCATATCTTTTCGGTTCTCTCCGTTTTTTTTTGTTAT
>CANEEC010000030.1 GCA_947426455.1 uncultured Clostridia bacterium
CTCCTTTGATATAGGGATAGATTCCCCGCAGAATTTCAACGTCGAAGTCGGCGTACTGCTCGTCGAAGCCGTCGGCGCAGCGAATCTCAATCCGTCGGGAAATGGCTTCCGTAATATAGAGAGCGATGTTGTAGTTGTTGACCATATTGGCAAAATACACCGTACCCCCGGGTTTGGTGGACAGGATGTTGATGGTCTCCGCGCCGGAAAGTCCGGCGCAGTTGATGCTCAGGTCAAACAACCCCACATCCAGCTTTTCCAGGCATTCCACCGGTTTTAGCACATTGACGTAATGCACCTCTGTAAAGATTCGATCCATCAGCTCCAGCATGCCCTTGGTGCGGATGCCGATGTCGGTATTGCGGTCAAAGAGGCAGACGATTTCCGCCTCCGGCGCCGATTTCCGAAGGGCGCATCCGAAGAGCAAATTGGTCAGAAGGCCGTTTCCCACCACCAGACACCGCTTTTTCTCCCGGGCGCTCTTATAGACCGAATACAGCGTTCCCGATTCGTTTAAGGCAAACAGCAGCAAATCGATGGGCAGATCCTCCGGCTTGGGAATCAGCGGCGATTCCTGAAAGATGATGGCATACCCCTCCACGTCGATCTGGGAATAGGCCATGTCCACCGCAGTGATACGGCTGATGTAAAGGGGAACATTGGCCATGGAGACGTTGCAGATCAATCGGTCTCCCGGCCGAAATCCCCGGGGATTGTGAAAGTCAGTTCCAATCTCCTCCACCGTGCCGTAGAGTACGCCGCCGGTGTCGGTAACGGGATTGTGCAGCTTCCCCCGCTTCCAGACGATGTCCATGATCCGTTCTTTGATTTTTTCTATGTCGTTATTGGTTTCCACGCAGATCTGACGGAAATTCGTTCCTTCAATGTGAATCTTTTCTACGGACAACCGCATTTCGTTGGAACGGATTTCCCGGGAATTATCCAGCCTCCAGGCGGAAGTGGGCAGTACATGCTTCGGTTCTACCACCCGATCCACTCCATAATTTTCAAACATGGCGTTCTCCTTTTATCGTTCGTGTTTTGGGAGAGAATTTCTTAACTTCGCTTTTTGACGTCTCCACCCCGTCGACAAGAGCCGAAGATTTCGTCTTTTTAAGTGATTCAAAATCGGTTCACTTTTGAGGATACTCTAAGGATATCCTATTGGCATGGATTTTGCAATTCAATTTTGTTATAAATGACAATTATTTTTTATGCATACGTATTTACAGTAAAGGAGAAATGATCATGGAAAAGAAGATTACTTCCACAATTCGTCTGAGAATGTCCCACAAAGATGCACACTACGGCGGCAGCCTGGTTGACGGCGCTCACATGGTTCACCTGTTCGGCGACGTTGCTACCGAACTGCTGATCATCGCCGACGGCGACGAGGGTCTGTTCCTGAGATATGATGAAGTTGAATTCCTGGCTCCCACCTATGCCGGCGACTACATCGAAGCTTACGGTGAAATCACCAAGATGGGCAACACCTCCAGAACCATGGAATTCGTAGCTAAGAAGGTCGTTGCGGCTCGCCCCGACATCAGCCCCTCCGCTGCCGATTTCCTGGAAGAGCCCATCATCGTTTGCAGAGCAAAGGGTGTTTGCGTTACTCCGAAGGATTCTCAGAGAAAATAATATTTTATCAAATTTGAGTACAAGTAAAAAACATATACATACACTCATACCACAAATGCCTCTCTTTGGAGAGGCGTTTGTGGTTTTTGCCGCTATCATGCTTATGACAACCGCGGACTCGCATCCGCGGCTTCGTCATTGCCGCTGCATCGGCAAACCGCAGTTTTACGGTTGCCATGGGTTGGAATTTCGGATATAATGAACGAGCAAAGCCGCAGGCTTTGCGCAAGGCAAGGCGTCCATCGCCTATTACCTATACTCTATTGTTTGCGATACTGTCGCGAGAAAGGATCAAAACATGAGATTAAACAAATATATTGCGCAGTCCGGAATCGCCTCCCGCCGCAAGGCTGACGAGCTGACCCTGCAGGGAAAGGTGAAAATCAACGGCTGCGTTATGAACCAACCCGGTTACGACGTGCAGGAAAACGACGTTGTAGAGGTCAACGGTCAAAAACTCCGCCCGGAAAAAAAGATGGTTTACATCGTTTTAAACAAACCCAAGGGCTTTGTTACCACCGCCCGCGACGACCGCGACCGTCCCACGGTCATGGATCTGGTCTCCGATATCGAAGAACGCATCTATCCCATCGGCCGTTTGGACTACAATACCACGGGCATGCTGCTGATGACCAACGACGGTGATCTTGCCTACCGCCTGACCCATCCGAAACACCACATATATAAAACCTACCGCGCCCGAGTCAACGGCATTCTTTCCCTGGATAAAGCGGCGCAGCTGCGCCGGGGCGTGGATATCGGCGGTTTCGTCACCTCGAAATCCAAGGTGGAAATCCTCAAGCACGGCGAGCATTCCTCCATCGTGGAAATTCAAATTTACGAGGGAAAGAACCGCCAGGTGCGAAAGATGTTTGCCGCCGTAGGAAACAAAGTCATCGACCTGGAGCGCATCGCCATCGGCGAGCTTCACCTGGGGCATCTGAAAAGCGGTCACTACCGCAAGCTGACTCAAAGGGAAATCGAGTATTTAAAAAAGCTATAATATAGATTTTGTAAACAAAACCCCGAACGCCACAAGCGTCCGGGGTCTTTCGCACCCTTTTTATAGAGCCATCACCACATCCATGGCACTTCTGGTGGCAGTCTGGAAGTTGCCTGTCGCCGTAGCGTCGCCCAACGTGTAAGCTTCGATACCTTCACTTCTCAGATTTCCAACCCATTCTACATCCTTCGGTCTCTGGCCGGTGGCACAGATTACCAGATCGCAGTCGATGGTCTGGATTTCACCGTCTTCGGCCAGGTAAGTTACCTTGTTGGGTTCCACCTTCTGAACCCGGGCATTGAGGCAGATATTGGCGTCAGCGTCATCCAAAACCTTCTGATTGTGCTGGCGGTGTACCATGTTCTGGTTCATAGACAGACTGCTCATCATTTCCACAATGTTGATGTGGTTGTTCTTTTCAATCAGCGTATGTGCGATTTCACAACCCACAGTACCGCCGCCAATGATAACGATTTCTCTATTTTCAGGAAGGTTTTCAATGTCCTGCAAAATGTTCCAACCGTCTACAGCCGTTTCTATTCCTTCCACAGGAGGTCTGGAGGGTTCGGAACCGATGGCCAGAAGAACCACATCCGGCTTCACCGCTTCGATATACACATCATCTACCACGGTATTCAACTGGGGTTTTACACCTACCCGTTCTACTTCCGCAGCGAACCAGTTCATCACTTTCAAGATGGTCTGCTTGTGCGGCGGTAACCCCGCCAACTGCATCTGTCCCCCCAGTTTCTCGGCCTGTTCCGTCAGCGTTCCATTAAAGGAAAAGTAGCAGGTGTCCATGGCCGACATGACCACGCGATTTTTCAGTGTCACGTTACCAATGCGAATCGGCGAAAACAGATTTGGATAATGCTAATTCATACGTTACCTCCTTAGATTTGATTCTTATATTTCACTGGATGTTCCAGCGTTTTGACTCTGCACTTTTTTCATCATGCGAATGATCTGAACCGAGACCAAAATTCCCACACCGGCCATCACCGCACCGAACAGATAACCCAGTTCATAATTGCCGAAATAGTCACGGATAAAGCCGACTATTTGCGGTCCGAACAGAGATGCAAGCCCGATGGAAAGATAGGTCACAGAGTAGTTGGCGCCGATGTGCTTTCCGCCGAACAGTTCTTCCGTCACCGGAGCAACCTGGCAGGCAAAGCCTCCATAGCAGAACACAGCGCCCATCATGGCTGCCACAAACATCGTTCCTCTGCGCGTTATCAGCGCAGCCATCACTGCCAATGTGACGGCGTGGAGAAGGCCCACAGTTCTCGTCTTGCCCAAACGGTCGGAAACGACACCGCAAACGATGCGTCCTGCGGTATTGGCTACAGCCAGAAGACTGACCACCGTCGCCGCCTCCGCTGCCGTAATTCCTAATTTCATCTGTACCATGGGGGATCCTTGCGTTACAACCATGCCTCCCGAAGCCATTCCGGCAATGAGCACAATCATGGCCCAATAAAACATCGGCGTCTTCATCATCTGCGATTGATCCAGGTCGTAAATCGGTTCTTGTTTTCTCTTCGCTTTTTTCTTCATCGACTCATTGGAAGCATTGGCTCTCATATCCTCGCGGAGCATCTCTCGAAAATCCTCCGGAGGCGTTTGAATCAACGGAGACAACATGAGAATCCCCGTCAAAAACATCGCTCCCATGTAAAATAAAGTCATGGCAATGTCACCAACCCTTCGATTCAAAAATACCAAAAGCGGAGCCCAAATCACCGCACCCAATCCATAACCCGCGGTCATCACGCCGCTGGCCAACCCTGTTTTATCGGGAAAAAGCTCTAATGCATAGGCCACCAGAACAGGATAGATCATCACCGTTCCCATGGAAGCGACCAGTCCAAAGCTCAGATACAGAAACCAGATGGATCCTGTCATGAAGCGCAGCGCCGCAATACCGCCGCCGTAGAGGATTGCCCCCAGAATCACTTCCTGACGGGCAGTCAACCGCTTCTTCAATGCGGAGCCAAAAAGGACGGAAAACACCATTCCACTGATAAAATAAATCGTGTAACCCGTAGCGGCTGCACTGATGGACCAGCCGTACTTTTCCACCAGCGGTGTCTGCACCACGCTCCAGGCGTAGCAGAAACCCGCCAGCGCTTCGATGAGAATCCCCGCCGTCAAGCAGAGCCATCGGGTCTTTTTAAATTTTTTCGATTGAGTTTTATTCATTCCTGCACCCTTTTTTCCGATTTTCACTGAATACTCCTGAATTTTGAGTATAAAAAGATGACCCCATCGATTTTTCACCCTATGAGGTCACCCTTGGGAAAGATGTATCACGCCTCTACAATACTTCCATTTGTTTGGTTTCTTCGGCAAAAACCAATTTTGTCCCCGTTTTCTCCTGCAATTCTTTTCTCGTTAGTCCGGGAGCCATAGCCTTGACTACCGGCCCTCGTTCTTCGAAATCGATGATGCACAGTTCCGTAACCAGAGTATTAACGCATCCTTTGGCCGTCAAAGGCATGGTGCATTCGTCTAAAATGCGCATTTCTCCGCTCTTGGTGCAGTGCTCCATGGCTACAATGACCCTGGGCGTGCCCGCCGCAAGATCCATGGCTCCGCCCACACCGCTGATCTTCTTCCCGGGAACCATCCAGTTGGCCAGATTCCCGTGACGATCCACCTGAAGTCCGCCCAGAACCGTAACGTCCAGATGCCCCCCACGAACCATACTGAAGGCCATGGCACTATCGAAGCAGCAGGCCCCGGGAATCAGATTGATAAAAAAGCCGCCAGCGTTAACCAAATCCCGGTGGCCTTCCGGATGGCTGTAATCTGTCCGTTCACCGCCGTGGCACTCCCACCAGTCATAAAGCCTTTCCCTTGTTTCGTACATGGACAGATCCGAAAGTTCTTTTCCCTGACCCACGTAACCGTTTTCTCCATGAAGCAAAATCGTCACGCCTTCCGGAAGATAATTTCCGATCAGTGTAGGAATCCCGATTCCCAGATTTACGAAGTCTCCGTCGTGCAGCAGCGTGGCGATATTCTTTGCGATGATATGTCTCTTAGTCTTCATCAGATCACCACCCTTTCGGCTTTTACCACATAATCCACGAATACACCGGGAAGCTGTACATTTTCCGGAGATATCTCCCCCGGTTCCACAATTTCTTCCGCCTCCAGAATCACGATGTCACCGGCCATAGCCATGACTACATTGAAATTGATTCCGGTGTATTTGAACACCGCATTTCCCATGCGATCCGCTTTCCAGCATTTGACCAGAGATACATCAGCCCGGAGAGGCAGTTCAAATAAATACTCCTTTCCGTCGATGATGCGGGTTTCTTTGCCTTTGGCAACGACGGTTCCCACTCCCGTAGGCGTATAAAACCCACCGATTCCGGCACCGCCGGCACGAATCCGTTCCGCCAGCGTTCCCTGGGGAACCATTTCCAGTTCCAATTCCCCTGCAAATACCTGATCTGAGATCATCTGCTGACCGCCACAGTAGGAAATGATTGCTTTTTTCACCAGTTTCTTGATCAACAACGGAGAAGAATTCATCTCATAGGATCGCCAGCCGCAGCCGAAGTCCTCTGCAATGACCGTCAACTCACCGATGTCTCTGCGAGCTACTTCCCATATCAGGTTTCCGGGAATTCCGAAGCCGCCAAAACCGCCCAGCATCAGCGTATCTCCCTGCTTTACATGATCGATGGCCTCTTTCAGGCTCACGACTTTATCCATATAAGACCTCCTGCTTCCGCTCGGCAACATACTCCACACCAGCGTGGATGGCCGCTTCATTCAATGCCATCATCTCCGGCTTGCCGCCGAGAACATGATGCAGCGTATGGACGATCTCCTCCTCCGTAAACAGGCCAGTTTTTTGACAAAACGCGCCCAGCATAACTAAGTTGGAAGCTTTCCTGTTGCCCATGTCGCGGGCCATATCGTCAATGGGCACAGCCACTACATTCAGATCCGTTCTCCTGGGTGGACGCGTTGCATTGCTATTCATAAATACCCAACCGCCAGGCTGAATCTGATCTTCATAGGCATCCATGGACGCTTGATTGAAAATGATCATGGTATCGGGAAATCCCACCACCGGAGATCCCACTTCCTCATCGCTGACAACGACAGTACACATGGCAGTACCCCCACGCTGCTGAGTACCATAGGACGGCAAAAATGTCGCAAATTTATTGTGATCGCTTGCCGCATATCCCAGGATCTTGCCCACCAGCATGACGCCTTGGCCGCCAAAACCGGCCAATTTCATTCTTCTTTCCATGATAACCTCCTATGCTTCTTCCGCACTGCGGTCTCTGAATGCGCCTAAAGGAAATTCCTTCATGGTTTCGTTTCTCATGAACTCCAGACTCTTTACCGGAGACATACCCCAGTTGGTGGGACAATTGGACAACAGTTCGATGAAAGAAAACCCCTTATGTTCCAGCTGGTTACGGAATCCCTTACGGATGGCCTTTTCCGCAGCCAGAACATGAGCCGGGGAATCCAGCGCGCAGCGTTCAATGTAAACAGGTGCAGTCAACTGGTTGATGATTTCGCACATGTGCATGGGATAACCCTGCAGCGGCGTTCTTCCGTCCTGCGCAGTCGTCGCCTTCTGGCCCATCAACGTGGTAGGTGCCATCTGCCCACCGGTCATACCGAAAATACTATTGTTGATAAAGATAACGGTCAGGTTTTCACCGCGATTGGCACAATGCATGATTTCTGCCAAACCGATGGAAGCCAGGTCGCCGTCTCCCTGGTAAACGAACACGAATTTTTCCGGAGCTGAACGCTTAATCCCGGTAGCTGTGGCCGGAGCTCTCCCGTGCAGAGAAATGATCTGATCGGTATCGATGGTCCAGCACAGCAGGGCACCGCAGCCGATGGGCTGCACGGCCACGGTATTATCTGCAATCCCGAATTCATCGACCAAACCGCAGATGATCTTATTGGCGACACCGTGCAGACAACCGGGACAATAGCCGGTAGCCCTTTTCTGCATGGATTCCGGTCGTTTATAAATCTTTTCCATACCGTCTCCCTCCTATTTCCAATCGGTATCAATGTGAGATTCCAGCTGTTCCGCCACTTCCTCGGAGCTGAAAACGATGCCCGCGGATCTGCCATAGGTTGCGATGGGAATCCTTCCCTGCACGCCGTGATCCACATCCTCCACCATCAGAGCCGGAATGGACAGCTCCAGGCAAAGGATTCCTTTTACCTTCGTTTCATCCAGCTTTTTCAAAGATTCGTAGGGAAATGGCCACACGGTGATGGGACGGATTAGTCCCACACGAAGACCCTTACCCCTCAGCTGTCGAATGGTACTTTTTGCCACGCGGGCACTGGTTCCGTAGGCTACGATCACGTATTCCGCATCCTCCAGCATGTATTCTTCCACCTGCAATTCGTTCTTTGCGATGGTTTCATATCTGGCGGCCTGAACCCGATTCCACTCTTCGTGATCCCTCTCGTTGGTGATCATCGTAGCCGAACATCTTCTCTTCGGATTGCCGGGGTTCAAATGAGGAGAAGTGTACAGCGGATACTCTTCCCGCTTCACGTCTCTCATGGGCGGCAGTTCCACCGGCTCCATCAGCGAACCGATGCATCCATCCATCAGAAGCAGTGTGGGCGCCTTGTATTCCCAGGCCTTATCGAAGGCCTTATATACCAGATCTACCGCTTCCTGAATGGTGGAAGGTGCATAGGCCAACATTCGGAAGCCGCCGTGGCCGGGAGCCTTGGTCGCCTGTAAATAATCCATCTGCGCACCCTGGATCGCACCGGTTCCAGGGCCGCCGCGCATAACGTTCAGGATGACCGCCGGAAACGGGGTTGCCGCCAGCGTAGACAGCCCTTCCGCCATGAGACTCAATCCAGGACCGGAGGAAGAGGTCATAGCTCTCGTTCCGATATAGGACGCGCCGATGACCATATTGATGGAAGCCAATTCGCTTTCACCCTGAACGAAAGCCCCGCCTACTTCCGGTAATCTCTTGGAAAGATATTCGGGAATTTCGTTCTGCGGCGTAATCGGGTAACCGGCGAAGAACCGGCATCCACCGCGAACAGCCGCTTCGGCCACAGCTTCATTTCCTTTTAAAAATAACTTACTCATCCGGTTCTCCTTTCTATTTGTAAACTTCAATGGCAGCTTCCGGACACATGACTGCGCACATCTTGCAGGCCACGCATTCCGCATCGGACTTCATTTCCACCACGTCGTAACCAGCCGCATTGGTGACATCCCCGATCTGGAGACATCCTTTGGGACAGGCGTTGATGCAAAGCTCGCATGCTTTGCAGTATTCTGCCGTAATTTCTACTTTTGCCATAAGTCACTGCTCCTTTCCGCTTTCTGTGAATATGGTATGTTATGGATATTGTAAATATCTTCGGATCGTCAAACGATGACGACAGCTTTCGGGAAGCACTATTTCCGAAAGCCATTCCGGAACAGCTGCAATTTCGCAGACCAGATTTAGGCCATTTAAGCGTTCCTGGATCATCTCCCAGCCCCCGATCACCACATCGCCGTCTGTATATTCCCCCATGTTGGGGTTTCCGATCGGCCGGAAATCCTTCAAGTGACTGAATTCCTTCACAGCCTTTATCATCCTTTGGATATGAACGCCGTCTAAGGATAACAACCGGTAAGGACTGATGACGAAGAACACGACGGTATCCCTCCTATCAAAGAACTCTGCAAACTGCCCCATATTTACCGCGCCGATTTCATTTCCGCCCACGTCTAAAACGTTGATCCCTGCGGGATCCATGAGACGTTTTTTGATGCCCGGCGGAACGATAGGCGATTCCATCACCTGTTCTCCGAAGACCAGTTCCACACCGCCGCCTTCTATGGCAATCCGTACATCCCTGGCGCGGAAACTGGGTTTGGATTGATCCATATCCAGCAATGTCACTCTGACGTCACCGACTTTTTTCTTCAACGCCAGCGCGCAGTTGATGGCCAACTCCGTCTTTCCACAACCCGACTCCCCTACAAAGATGATATTTCGGGCGCCGTTTGCAATTTCCCAGCTCACGGCCTCACCTTCCTTTCCGCAATTCGAAACTATACCAAATCCGCGTCCATCTTTTTCAGCTTTCTCACCGCTTCTTCCAGCACTTCCATAGAGGTGGCGTAGGAAAGTCTCACAAACCCTTCTCCACTTTCACCGAAAGCATTTCCAGGGATCGCGCCCAGATGATATTCGTACAACGCCTTATCACAGAACTCCTGACTGGTCAATCCGGACTTCCGAATATTCATGAATACGTAAAACGCGCCTTCCGGCATAATGCAGGAGAAGTGCTTCATTTTATTGATCTCTCCCACGAGATAATTTCTTCGCCTCTCAAATTCCTGGCGCATCCGTTCAATGGAACCGTTTTCTTTCATCATGGCGTCCACACCGGCGTACTGAATAAAGGATACAGATCCGGAAGTCATGTAAAATCCCAGGCGATTCATGGGCTCCTGTAATTCTTTGGGCGCCGCAATGTAACCGAGACGCCACCCGGTCATCGCCATGCATTTCGAATAACCGTTCAAAATGATGGTACGTTCTTTCATCCCCGGTAAAGTACCGATGCTGATAAACTTCTTTCCGTAAGTCAGGCGCTCATAAATTTCATCTGACAAAACCAAAAGGTCATATTTTTTAGCCAACTCCGCAATCCCTTTCAGAGATTCTTCGCTCATGATGCTGCCGATCGGGTTAGAGGGCGATACCAATGCAATCATCTTTGTCTTTTCGGTAATCATGCTTTCCATCTGGACGATATCTGGCTGGAAGCCGTTTTCTTCCTTCAGGTGATAAGGCTTTACTACCGCCTGAGCGATGCGGGGAATCTGGTTGTACGTCACGTATACCGGATCTGGAATCAAAACTTCATCGCCGGGATTTAAAAACGCCATAAAGGCGGCAAACATACCCTGCGCAACTCCTGTAGTGACGCTGATCTCAGTCCAGTCGTAGTCCAGATCGTTGTCCCTTTTCAGCTTCTCCGCAATCACCTTTTTTAAATCGTCGATTCCGGTGTCCTCCGCATATACGGTGTACCCCTCATCGATATACCTCTTACAGGCTTCTTTAATATAATTGGGAGTATCAAAGTCAGGCTGACCCAGCGTCAACGCCGTGATCTTGATTCCCTGGGCAGTCAAAGCTGCACATTTACGAAACATGACCCGCGTGGGGGACAGTTCCAGATACTTTAATCGTTCCGCTTGTTCAAACACATTGAGCCTCCTCTCTCAACTCCTCGGTTTTGACAAGGAAAATGAATCATGCTATGTTATATTTAGATTATGAACCATCGACCTTACAACAGGTCAAGAAGCGATTTTAAACAATTTTTCAAAAAAAGTATAGTAACTATACTTTTTAAGTCAGAGGACGCTATGAAAATCGGAGAATTGACAAAAAAATATGGTGTTTCCAATCAGACCATCCGCTACTATATAAAGATAGGACTTTTGATTCCGGAAACCAAAGAAAAGCAGTATGTATTCAACGAACAGAGCCAGAAAGATCTGGAACTGATCCTGCACCTGAAGAAGTTCAACTTATCGCTGGCGGACATCCACCGGATTCTGTCGCTGAACCGAATCTCCCATTTCATCTCCCGAGAAGACAGAGACGTCTACCGTACTATCCTCCACAACCAGCTGATCAACATTGAACAGGAAGAACGTCGTCTCCAAACGATTGCCGGGGATATTCGAGAAGAACTGCGCCGGGCGCTGGAATCGGAACAAATGTCCACTACCCAGGCGAAGAACTCCCGGGGAATTTCGCTGCGATTTTTACCGTACCTATACTGTCCTCACTGCAATACTCCGCTGAACATCGCGGATATGCAGATTTCTCAGCTGGAAGTGCAGTCGGCCCAGCTTCACTGCGACTGTGGCTACAGTGCCAGAATTGATCACGGCATTTTGTACAGCGATCAGGGACATACTTCTCCCGACGAAGTTGTCGACGTAGAGCGCCGGTTCTACAAGGATGCGCCTCCTCCGGTGGTCAATCTCCACCAAAAATCCCATAACTGGATCACAAAGCAAATCCAATTTATGGATTTCACGGACAAAATCGTGATAGAGCCGCTGATCAATACCTGCTGTTATCTATTTACCAACATTCACCGGCTAAATACAAAGGCGCTGTACATCATTACCGATAAACACGCTGCTCCCATCGAGCACTACAAATCCCTGTTCGAACGCATGGGCCTGGATGTGGATATCCTGTTCATTGTAGACGCATCTCACAAATATCCACTGAAACGAAATAGCATTGATCTCTGTATCGACGATACGTCCACGGTAGAATACGCAGCCTACGAAGCGGGAAGCTTTTTCGATAACCTTCTTCCCTACCTTCATCCCAGTGCTCACTGGATTGGGGTGTTCCACTATTTTGATCCCCGAAGCAAGTCATTCCGAAAATTTAGGGAGAAGTTTCCGCAGGCGCAGAATATCTGTTACAACCTGCCGGCATTTAATCGATACATGTGCTCCAGGCCTGTCCAACTTCTGGATGATGAAATTATTGGCTCTGTCGATCAGTCCGGCGAAGGAATCGTTACGTTTTCGTTCCATGTCCCCGGTGATCTGCTAAGTTGGTATACTTTCCACTATAAGCTGAACCTTTCGGAGTAAAGCGAGATCCCCGGAGGCTGACCACCGGCAAAGCAAACCCCCAACGGCGAGACCGTCGGGGGTTTTTTGCTGCACTTGTATCAATGAAGAATTTTCTCCCGATAGATGTTTTCCAGGCCGGCTCGCTTTACGCGCTGCCGTATCTCCTGAGAATCTGTGGTGTACAGTCCCCGTTCCTTCATCCTCCGGAAGAATTCGGCTCCGGCGAAGGTGTAGCGCGTATACAATCCATCTTCTGTTTTCAGAGATTCGTTGGCGTAGGAAATCAAATCCCCGATGGCCAGCTGATCGGGCAGTTCCAATGGCTGCAATCCCTTCAGCCACCGGACGGCATTGTGCCCCGCGAGCGAACCGGTGGAGATGGCCTCGGTGTGTCCTACAAACAGTCCCGATTTTTCACCACCGCACAGCATGTTTTCCAAACCCCGCACGTGCATGGAATTATCCCGTTCCGCTACCGACAGATATCGGATGGAATTTCCCTTTCCGCCAGCGTAGGGGTCGATGTATCTGGCGTCCTCGAAACCCGGAATTCGCCGCAGCTTTTCCAGCGGGAAAAAGGGCGTCATGATCTTCGCATGGCCTGTATCCAACAGGATGACATTCTCCGCAAATTCTTCCAGCGCATACTGCTGGCACACCTTCAGATCCAGCTTTTCCGGCGCAATCAATTCCGCAGGCAGTGGAATCACCGCCACTCCCGTCTCGTTGAGCTGCTGTTGAATCTCCTCTGAAAGTGATTCCTTCGCCAGCTTTCCGGAGCCGCTGAAAGCGCCGAAGGCGCCACCCTTTCTCCTGCCTATGATGTCCACAAGACCCGCCTTCTGCGTCAGGCTGACCCGGGGGCCAAAGGCCGGGCAGCGCAGAACGCACATGCTGCACCCGTTTCCATAGGCCAGACAATTTCCCATGGGGCCGGTGGAACCTGTGGTTTCCACAAAGACGTCGCCTTCTACCGTGCGTCCATCCGCAAGGGAAAGGGCTTTCAGGGTTTTTCCCGTACTGTCCAGCACCACGTCGATGGCGCGGGCGATGGTCATGATGCGTACTCCTTTTTCCTCCAGCATCCGACGTACGGCCGGTTCCATTTTAATCACATCGTATAAGCTGGCGTGGGCGTGCCCCGGAAAGTCCACGTTGACATGGCGGGACAACCGATCCGTCAGAGCGAAAATTTCGTCTGCCCCTAAGGCAATATTTTCCTCCGCCGCCGTATAGCGGCCGTTGTTTCTCATAATGCCGCCCACGTTACCCAAACCTAAAAGCATATCCGTTTTTTCCAGAAGCGTTACCTCTGCTCCTGCATTGCGCGCCGTCACGGCCGCCGCGATTCCGCTCCAGCCGCCGCCGATGACTACCACCTGATTCATATCCCAGTCCACCCTTCTGTAAGCAATTTCGTAGGCGAGCTATTCCTTTCGCGCCTCGCCGCGTCTTCTCGTACTCCGCCGTATCTTTCGGCATTGCGCGACCTTCCGTTCGAGCGCGTTTCTTCGCAGCGCTGCGCGGTTTTCCGCGCCCCGCCGTGTCTTTTCACGGCATTGCACAGCTTCCCGCTGGGCGCGTCACTGCGCCGTGCGGTTTCCCGCCCGGTAAAGTATATGCTCCGCAGGCGAAAAATTGACCGGAAAATCCCCTTTCATCAGGCTGACAGCCAGCCTTTGATAGGCTACGTCCACATGTTTCATCCGCGCCGCAAGCTCGTTTCCCAACGCCGTTATTCCCTTTAGACCATCCACCCAGGTCCGCGCCCATTCTTCGACTTCAAGACTATATGGTCCCCGGTACTCCACGCGGGACATCTCCCACCCGGGATTCCCCTGATTTCCCACGGGAATCGCAATCAACGCCGCCATCGCAAACCACATCATTGCAAATCCAAGTACAAATTCTCTGCGTCTCATCCCACATTTCTCCCTGTCTATTCCTATCGAATCAAAAAGTGTACTTTTTGATGATTCGAAACGCGATAAGAAGAAACCCGTTTTTATTCTGCGTGGTTTGTCGTCCTTCCATAAAATCTATTGCGTTTTTGCCCTTCCTGTGCTATTGTGTTCTTACAAAAGAAACTGTCAAAAAGTACACTTTTTGACAGTTTCTTTTCGCTCGAGGGTGTCCAATTTCTCTTCCTTCTTTCCCATGAAACGATATTCCCGCAGTCTGCGGTAGAAGGTTGCCTCGCTCATGCCGCACTGTTCTAACGCCTCTGCAAACGACAGCGTTCGCTTTTCCCATCGACGGACGATCTCTCCGAAGTTCTCAGGGGTTCCCTTTTCCGGCCTGCCGAATTTCACCCCTCGTTTCCTCGCCGCCGCAATGCCCTCTGCCTGTCTCTTTCTGATGTTTTCGCGCTCATTTTGCGCCACAAAGGACAAAATCTGCAGCACCAGATCAGCGATGAAGGTTCCCATTAAATCCTTTCCCCTGCGGGTGTCTAAAAGCGGCATATCGATGACGCAGATATCGATGCCGATTTCTTTTGTCAATACGCGCCACTGTCGTTGTATTTCCTCATAACTGCGTCCCAGCCGGTCGATACTGAGAACGTAAAGGAGATCCCCCGCCCTCATTTTTCGCACCAGCCTTTGATAGCTGGGACGGTCAAAATCCTTGCCCGACTGTTTGTCCATAAAGATATTGTCTCTGGCTACGTCCATCCCTTTCAGCGCTATCATCTGCCGGTCTTCATTTTGATCCGCACCGGATACGCGCACATACCCATAGGTTTTCATGTTTTCCCTCCTCCATCTGTTTCAACATCCCTTTCAAAAACAAAAAACCGCTGCTTTACAGATGATTCCATCCATATCGCAGCGGCTGTTTTTTCAAAACACAGGTCTAACAACGCGCCATTTTTTTCGTCACCAAAAGCAGCTCCGGCGGATGCTTTTTCTGGTTCCACATGGAAACGTAGGCCACGTGGTACTCTTTGGCCGGAAGGCGTTCCGCCCACTGTAAAAGCAGTTCTTTTTCCTTCGCGCCCTGCTCGTGTCCGCTGTAAAGCACCATGGCAACCAGTCCGTCTGGCTTCACCGTTTCCAACGCTTCTGATGCGGCGTGCAGCGTTTCCTCGGCGGTGGTCGTGATGCTCTTATCTCCGCCGGGCAAATATCCCAGATTAAACAGCGCCGCAGCCACCGCCCGCGGCTCGTCCGCGCTTTGTTCCACATATTTGCGCAGATTGACGTTGCTGTCTAAAATCAGCTGCACCCGCTGCCGCAGTTTTCCGCCGCCGGCGCTTTCCTCCTGTTCGTCGATACGCCGCAGCAGCGCCTCGGTGTTTGCCAGCGCCTGTTCCTGCACGTCGAAGGCAAAGACCCGACCTTCCGCTCCTACCAGTCTGGCCAGCGCCACCGTATCATGGCCGTTTCCCATAGTTGCATCGATCACCGCATCTCCTTCCCGCACATAATGGCTCAGGATGTCCATGACCCATCCGGTGGTCTTGGTAATCAGATTTTCTTCTCGCTTTTCTTTCCCACTTCGCTTCATCGCCTGCTCCCGTTTATCCGCTTTGCCGTCCGCTCTCATTTACCGATTCAGCACCAGCTGTTCAATGGCGTAGGCCACGCCGTGTTCCCTGTTGCTCTTGGTCACCATCATGGCCGCTTTTTTCACGGAATCCTCCGCGTTTCCCATGGCTACCGATATTCCGGCATGGCACAGCATGGCCACGTCGTTGCTGCTGTCTCCGCAAGCCATGATTTCGCTGCGACGGACGTTCAGAATTTCAGCCAGCACATCTAAAGCAGCCGCTTTGCTGGTATGCGCACCGCCGATTTCCAGATTGTAAGGCATGGAACTGCACACGGTGAGACCCTCCACAGCGGCCAGCCGTTTCCAGACCTGCTGGCGGCGTTCCTCATCGCCGAACATCAGATTGATATTTTCCAACCTGTGACGATTTTCTTTGATGAGCTGCAGCACGTCGTCCACCGGCTGTCTGGTAGAAAGCGTGTACCTTTGCGACTTTTCCGAACGAATGCCGTAGTCCTCCAAGTGATCAAGGCAGCTCTTTTGGGCAAACACCTGATGATCGTAGAACGCTTCCTTCATGATGGTCTCATCTTCCAGAAGATCCATGATCGATTCCAGCCGGTCGCCGTCAATCAGGTCGGAATAGATGGTCTTTCTGTCCTTCAGGCGGACGATATTGGCGCCGTTGGAGGTGATAGCGTATTCGATTCCGGGAACGCAGACCACATCCTGCGGCAGAGCGCTGAACACCCGCCCCGTAGCGATGACCACGTGGACGCCCTGCTTCATGGCCGCCAAAAGGGCGTCCTTGCTTTCCTGCGCAAGCGCTCCTTTCTCGTTGAGCAGCGTTCCGTCCATATCCAGCGCGATCAGACGGATCTCCGCTGTACCGTCCGTTTCTTTTCCACGGTTCTCTTTCCATTGATCGATATATGTACTCATCGCTTCGTTTCCTTTCGCTTTTGCCATCGTTTTCTATTCACATAGGTATTATACCGCCGTTTCCTTTTCGACACAATGGTCACTATTTCTTGACTTTTCTTTCACAATCTGCGATAATTTTAAATAGCGCATTCAATTTAAAAAGGAGAGTTTACCATTGGAAAAGACCGCAAAAACCATCCCCTTTTTTGAAAAAACCTCTTTTCTTATCGGGGTTACCCTGTTCGGCGGATATGTGAACACCTACAATTTTGTCGCCCGCGGCGGCAATATGATCAGCTTCCACACAGGAAATCAGATCCGCTGCGGCATGTCCTTAGCTTATCAAAACTGGAATGATTTTTTCTTCTATCTCATGCCTGTGCTCATGTGTTTCGCCGGCGTCTGCCTCAGCGAAATCCTAAAGGCGGCATTTCGTAAATCCGACTGGCGTCGATACACACTGTTCGCGGAAGCTGTCATCCTGTTCGCAGTAGGGTTCGTACCCAATTCTCTGAACACCCTTACGACCTACGTGTTATGCGTTCTGGCCGGCACCCACTTCTGCATTTTCCGCAGCTGGGAGGGGCAGCCTCACAACACCACCATCGCCACCGGCAATCTTCGCAGTCTGGCGCAGCTATTCTGCAAAGCCGTCACGGACGGCTCAGCTGCCGGCATGAAATTCCTGAGATATTTCTGCCTGTTTCTGTCCTTTCCCTTCGGTGCGTTTTTAGGTACCTGGGTTACCCTCCGCCTGGGAAATTACGGCATCTGCCCTTTGGGCATTTTCATGTTCTTCTGGGCTGTCATCTACTGCGTGCAGACAAAGCAGGCCGCTCAGGCAAAAGCAGCGTAAAAAAGTTCAGCGCCGCACAAAACGGCGGCCACATAAAATCTGTCGCTTGTGCGCCGAAGATTGATCGGGCAATCATTTAAAAAGAAATGGCAAGGCGAACCACTACGGTTTGCCTTGCCATTGTTATAATGAAAAAAATGCATATAGCACAATGTAATTTCATTGCACATATTGCAACCAGAAAGCAAGACATTGTCAAAGATTCTTTGACAATTTCCTCATATTGATTTTCCTTGTTGGCCATGATAATATAGAATCGAAAATTGTATTTAGTTGCAAAAATCTTTCCTAAGGAGGCTTTGATATGGAAATTCGCAGAGATTTCTATTTGGATAAATTGATAAAAAGAAAGCACAACGGATTGATTAAAGTGATTACCGGACTCCGCAGATGTGGTAAATCTTATCTGTTGAATACGATTTTCTATCATCACCTTGTGGATTCCGGCGTTGATGCTGACCATATTATTCGCTTTGCGTTCGATTCTGCGGATGATCTATCCCTGATTGGCGAAAGCCTGATTCAAATTGAAAAGGAAAATCGCGGCGTCGATCCGGAAAAGTTTATGGCGTATATCCGTTCCAAGGTGACTGACAGCGAAATGTATTATTTACTGTTAGACGAAATCCAAATGTTAGATTGTTTTGCGGCTGTGCTGAACGGCTATCTGCGCAAAGAAAACATGGATGTATTCGTGGCCGGAAGCAATGCAAAACTGTTAACAGAATTTGCAGGCCGCGGTGATGAGATTCATATGTACCCTCTGAGCTTTGCAGAGTTCATGTCCGTTTACGCAGGCGATCAATACATGGGGTTATCGGAATATATGCTCTATGGCGGTATTCCTCTGGTCGTTCTGCGCGATAGTGCCGGAGACAAAGCCGCGGCATTGCAAAATCTCTTTAGCGAAATTTACATTAGATAACCTCGCATAAAGAAGTACAGATTTCAGAGTTCCACATATCCGACAAAGTTGTAGTAGATTTTGATGTCCCGGTGGGTCTCCCCGGCGATTTCGTACTTCTCGCCCACCTCGATGCGCTTCACCAGCCGCAGGAGCGTGGGGCGGTCGAGTTCCTCAAGCTGGGCATAATCCCGGATGACGGCCAGCCATTCGTCGGTGGCCTGCTCGTCCTCCTGCGTGGCCTCCAGTTGGGCGGTGAGCTGCGTCCGCTGTTCCAGTTTGTCCCGGCGTTCGTCCTCGTAGCGGTTCATCAACTGGACGCACAGCGCCTCCGGCATGACGCCCTTCACCTTGTCCTCGTAGGCCGACACCACCAGCTTTTCCAACTCGGCCAGCCGTTTGTCCAGCGCCGCCAGCGTTGCCCGGAGCGCCTTTGTCTGCTCCAGACTGGCGGCGTTCTTCTGGGCGAGGATTTTCTCCTTGAGGGCGGCGGGGCTGTTCTGGGCCAGCATCGCCTTGGCGTGGATGTCCAGCAAGAGCAGCTTCGTTAACACCTTGCAGTTGATGTAGTGCGAGGTACAGGCCGCTTTGCCGCCGCTCATATACCGGTTGCAGGCGTAGGCTTGAAACCCGCCAAAGTGTCCATCGGCGTGGCGTTTCCGGCTTCGATAGTCTTTCAAAATCCGCATAGACGAACCGCAGTCCGCACAGTAGAGAACGCCGGCAAATAAAGATATTTCCCCATCGCTGCCGGAGCGCCCCTTTGATGGATGATTGTCCAGCCTTTGAACGGCATCCCAGACCTCCTGAGAGACAAGCGGCTCATGGGTATGCTCCACCTTGATCCAGTCCTCTTTCGGTTTGCTGACCTGCTTGTGAACCTTGTAGGAAACGGTGCCGGTTTTGTTCTGCACCATGTAGCCCAGGTAGACCTCATTACGCAGGATGGTCTTGACCGTCACATCGTTCCAGTAGGGCGTTTCGCCCCGCAAGTTCGGCCTGCCCTCCGCCATGTAGTAGAAGCCACGGGGCGAGGGTACGCCCTCCTCGTTCAGTGTCCGGGCGATTTTCCGAAAGCTGTCCCCCTGCAAACGCATATCGAAAATGCGGAGGACAACAGGCGCGGTCACCGGGTCGATTTCAAGGATGTGCTTGTCCGCCGGGGATTTTCGGTAGCCGATGGGAGCGTAGCA